>VGEH01000175.1 GCA_016869375.1 Alphaproteobacteria bacterium
GATCTGGGCCTTGATAAACCCGGACAAGGTGCCCAAAGCCGACCGGATCGTCGGGCTCGGGGAAAAGCTCTACGCCTCCCGCCATCTGATCCCGTCGGTGTTCCTGATCGTGACGGTGCTGGGCTCGATCTATGCCGGGCTGGCCACGGCGACGGAGGCGGCGGCGATGGGCGTGCTGGGCGCCCTCGTCCTGTCGGCGGTCCAGGGCTCCCTGACCCGGCAGACCTTCCTTTCCAGCCTCCTCGGCGCCACCCGGCTCTCCTGCATGATCGCCCTGATCCTGGCGGGGGCGGCCTTCCTGACCCTCGCCATGGGGTATACCGGGCTACCGCGGAAGCTCGCCGAATGGATCAGCTCGCTCGGGCTCCCGCCCTACGCCCTGATCGCCGTCCTCAGCGTCTTCTACATCGTCCTCGGCTGCTTCCTCGACGGCATCTCGATGGTGGTGCTGACCATGGCCGTCGTCCTGCCGATGATCGAGCAGGCCGGGATCGACCTGATCTGGTTCGGCATCTTTGTCGTGCTGGTGGTCGAGATGGCCCAGGTCACGCCCCCCGTGGGCTTCAACCTCTTCGTCCTGCAGGGCATGACCGGGCACCAGATCACCTATGTCGGCCGGGCCGCGCTGCCGCTCTTCCTGCTGATGGTCGTTGCCGTCGTCGTGATCACCATCTGGCCCGAAATCGTCACTTTCCTGCCCAAGAGAATGCTGCGCGGCTGAGTTATTCTGCTAACATCGGCGAAACCGTCGTCGGACGATCAATGGCCGGTCTGGACAAAACCCGGGGGACGCGCCCTACCGGGTGGTCGTTATTCATTCTCGCGACCCTCGTCGCGAGCTTTGCCGTCGCGTCCGCGCAGGACATCAAGTTCTTCCGCCTCGGTACGGGTCCATCGAACGGCACCTCCTATCCCATCGGCGAGATGATCGCCGGCGCGATCTCCAATCCGCCCGGCAGCCGCGAGTGCGAGAAGGGCGGCAGCTGCGGCGTGCCCGGCATGATCGCGGTCGCGCAGTCGACGGCCGGATCGGTCGGCAATGTCGAGGCGATCGGCAAGTCCGGGCTCGACGGCGCCATCGTCCAGGCCGATGTCGCCTTCTGGGCCTATTACGGTGCCGGCATATACACGCCGGGCGGCGCCATCCGCGACCTCCGCGCGGTCGCCAATCTCTATCGCGACTCCATCCATCTCGTGGCGCGTTCCGGTGTCGGCGTCGCCTCCGTCGCCGACCTCAAGGGCAAGCGCGTCGCCATGGGCGAGCCCGGTTCCGGTACGCTGGTCGACGCGCAGCTGATCATCAAGGCGTTCGGTCTCAAGGAGGCCGATATGCGGCCGGCCTACATCAAGACCGAGCAGGCCATCGACCAGATGATCGAGGGCAGGCTCGACGCCCTCTTCCTGGTCGGCATGGCGCCGAGCCGGGAGATCGCCGAGCTTGCCGAGCGCCTGCCGATCGAGGTGATTCCGATCGCCGGGGCGGAGCTTGACGAGCTGCGCAAGACCACGCCCTTCTTCGTCGAGACGGCGATCCCGGGCGGCCTCTACAAGGGCGCGGACAAGCCGACGCCGACCCTCGGCATCGGCGCGCTTCTGGTCGTTTCCTCCCGCCTTTCCGGGGACACCGTCTACGGCATCACGCGCGCTCTCTGGCACAAGAACACACGCGCTGCGCTCGACTCCGGCCATCCGCTCGGCAAGCGCATCCAGCTCGAATCGGCATTGCAGGGCGTTCCGATTCCGCTGCATCCGGGCGCCGAGAAATATTACCGGGAAGCGAAGATGATGGACTGACTTGCCGCCGCGCGGCGCGGCTTGTAGGTAGCCTCGCTCCACCCGCGGAGTCAGCCCCATGACCCTCGATCTCGTTCGCCCGGCCCGGGCCCTCCTTTCCGTTTCCGACAAGAGCGGCCTCGCCGATCTCGGCCGCGCATTGGCCGCGCGTGGCGTCGAGCTTCTCTCGACCGGCGGCACTGCCAAGGCGCTCGCTGATGCGGGCCTCAAGGTGATCGAGGTCGCCGATTACACCGGCTTCCCGGAAATGCTCGACGGGCGGGTGAAGACGCTGCATCCGAAGGTGCATGGAGGGCTGCTCGGGCGCCGCGATCTCGCCGATCACAGGGCCCAGATGGACGCGCATAAGATCCCGCCGATCGATGTCGTCGTCAGCAACCTCTACCCGTTCGAGGCGACGGTCGCGGCCGGTAAGCCCTTCGACGACTGCATCGAGAACATCGACATCGGCGGGCCGTCGATGGTGCGATCGGCGGCGAAGAACCATGACTTTGTCGTCATCCTGACCGATCCGTCCCAATACGCCGGCTTGCTCGCCGAGCTTGAGAGCCATGACGGCGCCACCACGCTCGCCTTCCGCCGACGGCTCGCCGGCGAGGCCTATGCGCGGACCGCGGCTTATGACGCGGCGATCTCGTCGTGGATGGCGGGCGAGCGACAGGAAACCTTTCCCGAGCGTATCGTCGTCGCCGGAAGGCGCGTCGAGGTGCTGCGCTACGGCGAAAACCCGCATCAGGAGGCGGCGTTCTACGCGACATCCGAGCGCCGCCCCGGCGTGGCAACCGCGCGTCAGGTGCAAGGGAAGGAGCTCTCCTACAACAACCTCAACGACACGGACGCGGCGTACGAGCTCGTGGCCGAATTCGAGAAACCGGCGATCGTCGTCGTCAAGCACGCGAACCCCTGCGGCGTCGCCGTCGCCGACACGCTGGCCGAAGCCTATCGGCGGGCCTTCGCCGCTGATCCGGTCAGCGCCTTCGGCGGGATCATCGCCGCCAACCGCCCGCTCGATGCCGAGACCGTCGAGGCGATCGGCAAGCTCTTCGCCGAGGTGATCATTGCGCCCGATGCCGATCCGGCGGCGCGGGGGGCGCTCGAGCGGAAGACGCAGCTTCGCCTGCTGCTGGCGGGCGGCGTCCCCGATCCGCGGGAGCCGGGGCTTCTGGTCAAGTCGCTCGCCGGCGGATTGCTTGTCCAGGGTCGCGACATCGGCCGCACGCTTGCGACCGACGCGAAGGTCGTGACGAAGCGCGCCCCGACGGCGAAGGAGATGGCCGATCTCCTCTTCGCCTTCACGGTCTGCAAGCATGTGAAGTCGAACGCGATCGTGCTGGCGAGGGATGGCCGCACCGTCGGTGTCGGCGCCGGCCAGATGAGCCGCGTCGACTCAGCCCGCCTCGCGGGCATGAAGGCGGCGGAGATGGCGGCCGCGGCCGGCGAGCCGACGAGCCGGGCGATCGGTTCCGTCGTCGGTTCGGATGCGTTTTTTCCCTTCGCCGACGGCCTGATCGCCTGCGCCGAGTCAGGTGCGACCGCGGTGATCCAGCCCGGCGGCTCCAAGCGCGATGACGAGATCATCGCCGCCGCCGACGAGCGCAACCTCGCCATGGTCTTCACCGGCAAGCGCCACTTCCGGCATTAGCCGCGCGCCTTCGCCTTCAGCGCGTGGGCGACGACTTTCCGCATCACCGAGGGGAGCGCCTCGACGCCGAGGCGCTCGATCGCGATCCAGTAGCCTTCGACCAGGCGCGGATCGGGAATGCGCGATGCGGCCACGGTCAGCTCCAGATGAAAATGCGTGAAGGTGTGACGGACCAGGCCCGGCAGTGTCCGCCACGCCGCCGGGGCAGGGGCGAGTGCCATCATCTCGTCGACCGGGTAGGCATGTCCGCGCCAGTCGGTGGTCGGCAGCTCGGTCATGCCGCCGAGCAATCCCTTCTCCGGACGCTTCCTCAGGAGCACCGCGCCATCGGCCCGCGTGGCGAAGAAGACGACGCCGTGACGCGTCGGGCGTTCGGGCTTGGCGTCGCGGGCCGGGAGATCTTCGGCGATGCCGCGGGCGCGTGCCCGACAGGGCTCGGCGAGAGGGCAGAGGATGCAGCGCGGCTTCGCCGGCGTGCAGACCGTGGCGCCGAGATCCATCATCGCCTGCGCGAAATCGCCGGCGCGCGATGGGGGCGTCAGGCCGCGCGCGATCTCGGCCAGCCGCCGCTTGGCACGCGGCAAAGGTTCCTCCACCGCGAATAATCGCGCGACCACGCGCTCGACATTGCCGTCGACCGGCATCGCCGCGCGGTCGAAGACGATCGCTGCGATCGCCGCCGCGGTGTAGGCGCCGATGCCGGGCAGGCCGAGCAGCTCGTCTTCGCTCGACGGAAACGCGCCGCCCTTCGCCGCGACGGCGCGGGCACAGGCGTGGAGATTGCGGGCACGCGCGTAGTAGCCGAGCCCGGCCCAGGCGCGCAGCACATCCTCGAGCTCGGCCGCGGCAAGGTCGCCGACCGTCGGCCATCGCTTGAGGAAGTCTTCGAAATACGGGCGGACGGTCTTCACCGTCGTCTGCTGCAGCATGATCTCGCTTAGCCAGACGCTATAGGGATCCGCGGTCTCGCCCGGCAGGGCGCGCCAGGGCAGGTCGCGCCGGTGACGGTCGTACCAGGCGAGCAGCGCATCGTGGATCGCGGTCGGGTCCATCGCCGCGCTAATATAGAGGCATGAGCCAGGAAGACGCCCCACGACGCGGCGGCATGCGGGCCGTCGGCGCGGCGCTGCCGTCGGTGACCAAGGGCGCCATGGCCAAGCGCGGCTTCGCCGAGGCCAGGATTCTGCTCGACTGGCGCACGATCGTCGGCGAGACGCTGGCGCGCCACACCGTGCCGGAACGCCTCGCTCGCCCGCGCGGCGAGGGCGGCGGCGTGCTCCATATCCGGGTCGCCGGTGCTTTCGCGCTGGAGCTGCAGCACCTCGAGCCGATCGTCATCGAACGCATCAATGCGCATTTCGGACATGCCGCGGTGGCCCGGCTCAAGATGACGCAGGGACTGACTGCGCCGACCGTTACACCCAGGCGACGCCGGCGACAGCTGGGTGCCGCCGCCGAAGCTGAGCTTTCCCGGTCTGTCGAAAGAATCGGAGACTCCCGACTCAAGGAGGCACTGGCCCGATTGGGTCGTGCGATTCTGACAGAAGAGCCAGAGGCTTAACGCGCCGGTTGCCGGCTTCGCGAGGCGGGTCCTATAGTGCCGGCCCGCCGCAAGGCCATGGAATTCAGAGGGGTTTTTCGACTTGTTACGCAGGTCTTTCCTCGCCGCCGCAGCCGGCCTCGTCGCTGCTCCGAGACTCGCTTTCGCTCAGGAGATTTCCCTGGAGAAGGCGATGGCGGAGCGCTTCCTCGGCAAGGCCGATGCACCGATCACGATCATCGAGTACGCCTCGCTCACCTGCCCGCATTGCGCGCGTTTCCACAAGGAGACGCTGCCCAAGCTGAAGACCAGCTTCATCGATGCCGGCAAGGTGAAGCTGATCTACCGCGATTTCCCCTTCGACGGCCTCGCCCTCCGCGCTGCGGCGATGGCGCGGTGTGCCGCGTCCGAGCGCTATTTCGCGGTGATCGAGACGCTGTTCGCGCAGCAGGAGAACTGGTCTCGCGCCCGCGATCCCCTGGCGGCGATCGCCAACATCGGCAAGCTCGCCGGCATGAGCCAGGCCTTGATCGATGCCTGCTTCAAGGATACGAGGCTGATGGACGCCGTCGCTCAGATCCGCCTCGACGGCGAGAAGACGCATGGCGTCAGCTCGACCCCGACCTTCATCATCGGCGACAAGAAGATCAGCGGCGCCGAGCCGTTCGAGACCTTCGACAAGCTGCTGAAGTCCCTGCCGGGCGGCGCGTGATCGCTCCCGTTCTCTCGTTTAAGGCCTAAATCATTGCAGTTCGTCAGCCTCCGGCTTTCCGGCTTCAAATCCTTCGTCGACCAGACCGACGTGCCGATCGAGTCCGGCTTGACCGGCGTCGTCGGCCCCAACGGGTGCGGCAAGTCCAACCTCGTCGAAGCCCTCAAATGGGTGATGGGCGAGACCTCGGCGCGCCAGATGCGCGGCGACGAGATGGACGACGTGATCTTCAAGGGCACGGCGTCGCGTCCGACGCGCAACCTGGCCGAGGTCGGGCTCCTGCTCGACAATCAGTCGAAGAAGGCGCCGGCGCTCTTCAACGACGCCGATCAGCTCGAGATCAGCAGGCGCATCGAGCGCGGCCACGGCTCGGTCTACCGCGTCAACGGCAAGGAAGTCCGCGCCCGCGACGTGCAGACGTTGTTCGCCGATGCCGCCACCGGCGCGCATTCGGCGGCCCTGGTGAGCCAAGGTCGCATCACGCAGCTCGTGAATGCGAAGCCGGCCGATCGCCGGCTCCTGCTCGAAGAAGCCGCCGGTATCTCGGGCCTGCATTCGCGCCGGCATGAGGCCGAGCTTCGCCTTCGGGCCGCCGAGCAGAACCTGGCGCGGCTCGAGGACGTGCTGATCGCCCTCGATGGCCAGCTCCACGGTCTTAAGCGCCAGGCGCGCCAGGCGAGCCGTTACCGGAACATCGGCACGCAGCTCCGCAAGATCGAAGCCCAGCTCGCGCATGTGCGCTGGCTCAAGGTCACGCTGCTCAAGCAGGCGGCCGAGCACGCGCTGGCCGAAGCCGACCGCTCCGTCGGCGAACTCACCGGCGTCGCCGCCGAGGCTTCGAGGCGCCAGGTGGACATCGCCGCCAGCCTGCCGCCGCTCCGCCACGCCGAGGCCGAGACGATCCAGCACCTCGACCAGATGCGCCGCGCCGAGGCCGAGATCGCCGCGGAGGAGAAGCGCGTCGCCGAGGCGCGCCAGGAAGCGCAGAACCGCCGCACCGAGATCGCGACCGATATCGGCCGCGAGCAGGCGCTGGCCGATGACGCCCGCGTCAATCTCGGCCGTCTCGACGAGCACCGCACCGCGCTCGAAGCCGAGCGCGCCGGCGAGGCCGACGCGCGTATCGAGGCCGAGGCGCGGCTGCAGGATGCTGCCGCGGTCAGCGAGGCCGGCGAGGCTTTCGTCGCCGAGCGCTCGCAGATCCTCGCCAACAACGAGGCGCGCCAGGCGCAGCTCGCGCGCCAGTCGCGCGACCTGGAGCATCGCCTCAGCCGCATTGCTACCGAGACTGCCGAGGTCGCGGCCGAGAAGGCGCGCCTCGAGGAAGAGGCAGGCAGCGAGCGTCAGCTCACGCTCGCCCTCGACACCGTCCAGGAAGCCGAGGCCCGGGCCGAGTCCGACCGCGTCGCCGCCGAGCGCGCCGAGGAGCAGCACCAGACCGCCACGGCCGAGGAGGCGCGCCGGCGCGAGGCCCTTCAGACGATCGAAGCCGCGCTCGCCCGCATCAACGCCGAGATGTCGGCGCTTTCGGAGTTGCTCGCTTCCGGCTCGTCCGGCGACCTGCCGCCGGCCGTCGATGCGCTTCAGGTCGATCCCGGCTACGAGGCGGCGCTCGGTGCCGCGCTCGGCGACGATCTGACGGCGCCGATCGCAGCCGAGGGGCCGGTCCGTTGGACCGACATGCCGCCGGTCGAGGGCGCGCCGGCCTTGCCGGATGGCGTCGTGCCGCTTGCCGTGCATGTGCGGGCGCCGACGGCACTCGCCCGCCGCCTGGCGCAGATCGGCATCGTCGCCGATGTTGCGGAGGCGGAGAGGTTGCTGCCGCTTCTCAAGGTCGGCCAGCGTCTGGTCGGCCGCGACGGCGGCCTCTGGCGCTGGGACGGCTTCCTGGTGGCGCCGGGTGCGCCGACCGCGGCGGCGGTGCGCCTTAGGCAGCGCAATCGTCTGACCGAGCTTCAGTCCGAGCGCGCGCGCATCGATGGCGAACGCTCGGAAGCGACCGGCATGCTCATGGCCGCGCGGAGCGCGGCGGAAGCCGCGACCCGGCACGACCGCGAAGCGCGCGAATCCGCGCGGCAGAGCCTCGCCCGCGTCGCCGATTCCCGCCGCGCGGAAGCGGCACTGCGCCAGAAGCTCGCTGCCGTGACGGCGCGTCTTTCGGCCCTCGAAGAGCGCTCGCAGCGCCTCGTCGCCGACCGGATCGAGAGCGAAACGACGCTCGAGAACGCGCAGCTGGAGCTGAGCCATCTCGGCGATCTCGACATCGCCCGCCAAGCACTGGCGCAGCGCCGGGTCGAGGTGGCCGAAGCCCGCGCCCGCCTGATCGAAGCGCGGGGCGACCGCGACCGCCTGGTCTCCGAGATCGAAGCCCGGCGCCGCCGGCTGGAGCAGATCGGCCTTGAGCGCCAGTCCTGGGAGCAGCGCGTCACCGGCGCCCAGGCGCGGGTATCCGCGCTCGAGGAACGCGCCCGTGCCGTCGATGCCGATCTCGAGCGGCTGGCCTCGCGGCCGGAGGAGCTCCGGGAGCTCCGCGCTCGCGCGCTCGACGACATCCAGGCGGCGGAAGCGGCAAGGCGCGAAGCCGGCGACCGCGTCATCTCCGCCGAGACCGCGCTGGCCGAGGCCGACCGTCACCTGAAGCAGGCCGAGCGCGACCTTGCCGAGAAGCGCGAGATGCGCGTCCGCGCCGAGGGTGCGGTCGCCCAGGCCGAGGACACGGTCCAGCGCCTCGTGCAGCTCATCCGCGAGAAGCTCGAATGCGAGCCCGACCAGGTGCTCGAGCAGGCCGAGCTTGCGGAAGGCGAGAGCCCGGAGGCCGAGGAGCAGCTGGTCCACAAGGAGCAGCGGCTCGTGCGCGAGCGCGAGCAGATCGGCCCGGTCAACCTCCGCGCCGAGGAGGAGATGCGCGAGCTCGACGAGCAGATCGCCGGCCTCAAGAACGAGCGCGGCGACCTCGTCCAGGCGATCGCGCGGCTTCGCCACGGCATCGGCGAGCTGAACCGCGAGGGCCGCGAGCGGCTGCTCGCCTCCTTCGACAAGGTCAACGCGCATTTCAGCGACCTGTTCACCCGCCTCTTCGGCGGCGGCCGCGCCTTCCTCAAGCTGACCGATTCCGAGGATCCGCTCGATGCCGGGCTCGAGATCATGGCTAGCCCGCCGGGAACGAAGCTGCAGGTGCTGTCGCTGATGTCGGGCGGCGAGACGACGCTGACGGCGCTATCGCTGCTGTTCGCGGTCTTCCTCACCAACCCGGCGCCGATCTGCGTGCTGGACGAGGCTGACGCCGCGCTCGACGATTCCAATGTCGACCGCTTCTGCACGCTGCTCGAGGACATCGCCAAGGAAACCGGCACCCGGTTCATCGTCATCACGCACCACCGCATGACGATGTCGCGCATGGACCGCCTTTACGGCGTCACCATGATGGAGCGCGGCATCTCGCAGCTGGTCGCCGTCGACCTGCGCGAGGCGGAGCGCCTGACGAGGGCCTAATAGATCCGGTAGTAGCAGGACTGCCGAACTACTCCACCGCCGTTGTCACCCGTACTCGCCGCGGTATATTGTCCCGTGAAGGTCACGTCCCCAGGCGTGGTGTAGGAGGCCGCCAAGCGGCCCGCCTCCGCCAGACTCGTGGCGGTCGCTACGGCGGGCCGCTCGCCGGCCTCTTACACCACGCCTGGGGAGTACGTCATGCCAAGCTGACGAGTGCCTATGAGTGAAAGTCTCATCCGGCTAGAGCCGTAGCGGGCAGGCCGGGACCGAGTCTTGCGGGCGTCGCGGTGACGCGGGGTCTGAAGTGTAGACA
>VGEH01000176.1 GCA_016869375.1 Alphaproteobacteria bacterium
TCGGGCTCAGCAGCGTCACCATGGCGAGCGCGAACATGATCGTCGGGAACGAGCGGACGGCGTCGAAGATCAGTACCAGCGCGTTGTCGAGCCAGCGCGGGCCGTATCCGGCGAGCATGCCGAGCACGAGGCCGCCGAGCAGCGACAGGCCGACCGCGACGAGAGACACCCAGAGCGCGATGCGGCCGCCATAGACGACGCGGCTCCAGACATCGCGGCCGAGCTGGTCGGTGCCGAGCCAGTGCGCGGCGCTCGGGTCCTGCATGCGCTGGCGCGGCGCCATCTGGAACGGGTCATGCGTGGCGAGGACGTCGGCGAAGATCGCGCTGAAGACCAGCAGCACGACGATGATGAATCCGAGCATGCCCAGCGGGTCGCGCGCCAGCTTGCGCGCGAAGGTCATCCAGGCGCGTTCGGTCGGAAGCGGGATCGAGTTGGCGGTCTGTGCCGTCATGATGAATAAAGCGATGGCCGCCGCTCACACGCGGCGGCCATCGGTCTTGATCCAGGACGCTTTAGGCCGGCTTGAACGCCTTGAAGTACTGGCGCTGCGCGTCGGGCGAGAGCGCCGGGACCACCGTGTCGCGATGCATGACGGCGTTCACGCCATGGGTCAGGAACACATAGGCGCCCGACTGCTCCATCAGGTCCTGCATGCGCACATAGCCGTCGTGGCGCTTCTTGTCGTCGAGCTCGCTGGTCAGGGTCTGGTGCAGCTTGTCGAACTCGGCGTTGCGGAAGCGCTCCCAGTTCCACTCGCCGACCTGCTCGGAAACGAACCAGGCCGTCGCCCAGGACGGGTCGGGCTGCATGGAGAAGCGCACGATGTGCATGCCCATCTCCTTCCACTTGCCGCCCTTGTCGCCGGCCAGCGCCTTCTGCGCGCCGGAGTCGAAGGGCCGCACATCGGCCTGGATGCCGATCTTGGCGAGGCTCGCCGCCGCCGCCTGAGCGGCGTTGACGAACTCGGCCGAGTTGCGCACGCCGATATCGGTCTTGAAGCCGTTGGGGAAGCCGGCCTCGGCCAGCAGCGCCTTGGCCTTGGCGATGTCGACCTTCTCGATCAGGTTCTTCGGCCGGTGGCCCATGAGGCCGGGCGCGATGATGCCCGTCGAGCGCGTGGCGACGCCGAAGAAGGCGGCGTCCAGCACCATCTCGACGTCGAGGCCGTGCTGCACGGCCTGGCGCACGCGGATGTCCTTGAACGGACCTTCTTCCATCTGCATGCCGAGCCACCAATAGGCCATGGCCGGCTTGACCACGAGCTTGGACTTCGGCGGCAGGCGTTTCTGCAGGCGCGCGACCGAGGCGATCGGCAGGAAGACCACGTCGATCTCGTTCGCCTCGTAGGCGATCTCGCCGGCATTGGCGTCGAGGATGACGATGTAGTGGATCTCGTCATACTCGGGCTTCGGGCCCTGCCAGCCGGGATTGCGCTCGAGCACGACGATGCGGCGCGGCTCCATCGTCTTGATGCGGTAGGGACCGTTCACCGCCAGCACGTCGGTGCCGATCTTGGTGACGCCCTTCGCTTCCATCGCCTTCTTGCAGAGGACGAGGCCGGAGCCGGCGGGGAGCGTCGACAGCCACAGCGGCTGGAACGGCTCCTTGAGGATGATGATGCCCGAATGGGTCCCGGTGATCTCGACCTTGTCGAGCTTTTCCCAGTCGGTGCGATAGCCCATCTTGTTGTCGGGATTGGCGATGCGCTCGTAGGAGAACTTGACGTCCTCGGCCGTGACCTCGCCATAGCCGTCGCTCCACATCACGCCCTTGCGCAGCGTGAAGCGGATGCGGGTCGGCGACTCCTGGACGATGTCCTCGGCGAGCTGCTTCTCCCACGCCCACTGCTCGCCCGGCTTGTAGCCGATCAGGCCCTGCCAGACCGAGCGCATGATGTCGTCATCGGCGGTGCCCAGGCGCCACCCCGGATCGAGCGTCTCGGTCGCCTGGAACATGCGGGTCTTGAGGATCTTGAGCCCGCCCTGCGCGACGACCTCGCTGAACGGCATCGTCGCGGCGGCAGCGGCGCCGGCGGACGTCTTGAGGAAGTTTCTGCGGGAGAATGAATCGAAGGCCATGTCACCCCTCCTGTCGGGTGCCGCCTGTTGGATGGCCATCCGGCGGCGCCGGAAGGAGGCAGGGCGGCTTCGATTTATCTTGGCACGTCCGGGGCCGGGCACAAAGCCGCCGGCCCGCCCGGTGGAACGGGGCGGGCCGGCGACCGCAGGTGGCAGGATCGGCTAGCTCAGGGTAGAGGGCTTGAGACCCGCACCGCGCGGGTAGTCGCGGGGCTCGGCGAAGATCTTCCTCAAGGCCAGGTGGGTCGGCAGGTAGATGCAGACCGGCAGAAACGCCATGTAGATCAGGAGATAGGTAACGGGTTCGGCCCATCCCTGCGGCACGCCGCCGGGGCCGTAGACCCAGTTGATGTTCTCCTCCTTCGTGCCGATCAGGTAGGAGGCGGGCAGCACGATCCACGCAACCAGGGTTTGCAGGTATATCGCGCGATTGTCGTACCCCTGGCGGATCAGCATCCAGACGACGATGACCGGGAAGACCAGGTGGAACAGCGACATGACGCGGAGCATGAGCGGGATCCGCGCGTCGTACATGTAGCCGGCGAGCCCGATATGGCCGCCGGTGAAGAAGTCGGCCGCCCAGACCACCTCGAGCGGCAGCACGCCGACGGCCATCATCGAGGCCAGCATCCGGTTGCCGGTCCACACCGCGATCAGTGTCGCGAACAGCGAGATGTCGGAGAACCACAGGAAGTTCTGCGGCCCGTACTGCCGCAGATACATCGGGATCAGCACGATCACGAAGATGAGATAGGGGATCGTGACCCAGAGCGGGTAGCGCGACTTGTCGGTCGTATCGGTCATCGGTTTGGGGCCTCGATGGTTCGACGCCTGGAACCTCGAAGGCCTCCAACCGGTTCCCTCTGCGAGGCTTTTCCGGCCGAAGCAAAGGAATGTCATGAAGATCAACAATGTGAACCACGGCCCGAAACCGGCTGGGAGCGAGTCGCCGCCGCGGCCCGGCATCGAGGCCGAGGACGAAGCCGAGGTCGAGGCTGCCGAGGAGGCGATCGATCTTATGCAGGCGGTCGAGCACCC
This sequence comes from Alphaproteobacteria bacterium, assembly GCA_016869375.1. GTDB lineage: Bacteria > Pseudomonadota > Alphaproteobacteria > SHVZ01 > SHVZ01 > SHVZ01. The sequence goes on from VGEH01000176.1 coordinate 3,120, forward strand.
GGGCGAGTTTTCGCCGCCTCCGTCGAAGCGTCCGAAGCGGAAGAATTGACCTGACTGCCAACGGCCTCCGCTTCGGACCGTTGACGAGGCGCAGCCGGCATCTCTGCGTCGACATGCAGCGGCTCTTCGCGCCGGGCGGACCCTGGCCGACACCGTGGATGCCGCGCGTATTGCCGGTCGTTGCGGCGCTTGCGGAGCGCTTCGCGGCCCGCACGATCTTCACGCGCTTCATGCCGCCGGAGCGCCCGGAGGATCTCGGCGGGTCGTGGCGCCGCTACTACGAGCGCTGGCGCGAGGTGACGCGCGAGCGCATTGCCCCCGCGATGCTCGAGCTGATGCCGGAACTCGCCGCGGTGCAGGGGAAAGCCGAGGTGATCGACAAGGAGACCTATTCGGCCTTCGAGGCGCCGGCGCTCGTGAACTCTTTGCGCAAGCAGGGGGTCGACACCGTAATCGTCACCGGCGCCGAGACCGATGTCTGCGTCGCCGCGACCGTGCTGGGCGCCGTCGATCGCGGCTATCGCGTCGTCGTCGTGGCGGATGCGATCTGCAGCTCGACCGACGAGGGCCATGACGCGCTGCTCGGCCTCTATCGCAATCGCTTCAGCCAGCAGATCGAGACCGTCGAAAGCGCGGAGATCCTGGACTCCTGGCGCCCCTGAGCAGGGGAACACGGGCTCGCCGGGGACGTTAACTCCTTGTCACAAGGAGAATTGAAGTCATGACCAGGCCGAGGCCCAATGCGGGATACCGCGACGGCAAGACGATCCGCCGCTGGGCGACCTATTCCAAGCCCGACATCGCGACCGACGACACGATCATCCAGGAAGAGCTGAACCCGCGCCCGATCGGTCACGCGACCGAAACCGCCGTGGTGCCGGATCCGACCGTGGCGAGAATCGTCGACGACAGCCGCCCGACGCTTCCCGACGAGAACGTGGACGGACTCGACGAGCTGACCGCCGAAGTGATCCGCCAGGCGGAGATGGCGCCGGGCGAAGGCGGCCCGCTGCCGGAGCTGGAAGAGGAGCAGCCGGTCGAGCCGGCGGTCGCGGTCGAGAACCAGGCCGAGTTTCCGGGCCTTGCCGACCAGGGCGAGGAAGGCCCGAAGCCGAAGTCGATGGCGATCCGGAAGAAAAGGAAGAAGTCATGAGCACGAAGAAGATGCCGCCGGTGCCGCCGGCGAACCGCAATCCCAAGGAGCCCGAGAACGATCCCCAGGTCACGCCCGGGACGCCGCCGAGGCGGCGCCGGATGGAGCGGATGACCGAGCGCGGCCAGCAACAGAACGTCCACCAGAACACGCGCAACCAGGGAAATCCCACGAGCCGCGGCGGCAACCCGAACCCGCGGTAGAATTCGTCTCCCTCTCGCGCCGAAGGCGGGGGAGGGGACATGAAGCAGATCACTCCTCGTAGATCATCTTCCGCGTCATGCCGCCATCGACGACGACATTCGCGCCGGTGACGAAGCCGGCGCGCTTCGCGTCGAGGAGATATGAGACGATCTCGGCGATGTCTTCAGGCTTGCCGACGCGGCCGGCGGGATGCTGGAGGTGGTCCTTGCGGCGAAGGCCGGCGTAGTCCTTGGTCTCGATCCAGCCTGGGCTGACGCAGTTCACGCGGACATCCGGCGCCAGGCTCACCGACAGCGCGTGGGCGAGCGCGACGAGGCCGCCCTTCGAGGCCGAATAGGATTCGGTGTTCGCCTCCGACATCAAGGCACGCGTCGAGGCGATGGCGACGATGGCGCCCTTGCTCCGGCGCAGCATCTTCTCGGCGGCGCGCGCCAGCAGGAAGGTCGCGGTCAGGTTGGTGTCGATGACGCGGCGCCAGTCGGCGAGCGTATGCCTGGCGAGCGGCACGCGGTTCATGAATCCGGCATTCGAGACGATGCCGTCGAGGCGGCCGAAGCGCTTCTTCGCCGCGGCGACGGCGGCCGCGGATGCCGACTCCTCGGAAACGTCGCCGACAAGGATCTCGACGCGCCGTGCGTGGCGGGCGAAGACGGCTTTCTTCACGTCGATCGCGACGATGCGCCAGCCATCCTCGAGGAGGCGGCGGGCGATGGACCGCCCGATCCCTCGAGCCGCTCCGGTGACGATCGCAACGCGCGGCTCTGAGGCCATTGACCCTTTCTAGCGGGCGGCGAGCTGCAGGCTGCTGGCGTAGTGCTCTCTCAGCGTCGGCAGCGCCCGCCCGGCGAGGAACCTGAGGCTGCGATTGTCCCCCGACTCCGCATAGGCGGTAAAGAGCGGGATCGCATCGCCATGCATCTGGCTCAGCTCGCGCATGAACAGCGTGTCGATATCGTTCGGCGATGCATTCTCGAGCATAGCCAGCCGCTGCTGGAGGTCGGAAGGAAGCCGATCCGGGAGGCGGATGTTGGACGCCGCTGCCGCCTCGGAGATGTAGATGGTGCCGGTGCGATAATCCTCGACGATCTGCTCGGCGAACTTCCGGATCTTGCGGTCGACGGAGCGCTTCAGGAGGATCTCGCTGGCGGCGATGGCGAACTGGCTCGCGGCCGTCGCCCGCTCGGCGAATTCCTGGGAGTTCAGGAGGGGAGGTGAAGCGACCCGTGCGGAGGCGGGCTCGGCCCACGCCGTCGGGGCGAGGGCTAGAAGAACGGCGAGAAGAATGTAGACCCGCGTCACGACCCGGCTCCTTTCGTCGGTTGCGCTCCAGAACTTAAGCGCATGAACGCGACGTGCCAGGGGACGTTGCCGGAACCACGGGTACAAAATGGCAATCGCGCGGCACGACGGCGTCATGGCACCGCGGAGAATCGGTGCGCGGTGCGGTAGCGCCCCGCGCTACTCGGCAAGCGCCAGGCGAACGAGATCGTCGAGGCAGTCTTCGACGCTGCGCCCGGCCGTATCGAGGCGCGCATCGGCCTTGCCGTAGAGCTGCTCGCGCTCGGCGAGGATGCGGCGGAGATCGGCCATCGCCGCAGGGTTGTCGGCCATCGGCCGCCGGTCGCCCTGCGCCAGGACCCGGCTCATATGCTCCTCGGGCGAGGCGGTGAGCCAGACCGCGTAGCAGCTCGACAGCAGAAGGTCATAGGTCGCGGGCTCGGCGACGAGGCCGCCGCCGACCGCGAGGACCAGACGCTCGTCGCGCGCGACCACCGCCCGGAGCGCCTTCTCTTCGAGGCGGCGCAGCATGGTCTGACCCCCGAGGGCGAGGATCTCGGCGACGGGCATGCCGGCCTCGCTCTCGATCTCCTCGTTGAGCTCGACGAAGGGAATCCCCAGACGCTCGGCAAGAAGGCGGCCGAGCGTCGACTTGCCGGCGCCGCGCAGCCCGATCAGCGTCAGCCGCTTGCGGCGAAGCGCCTCGCTGCCGGTGCCGAAGCTCCGCATGAGCAGCTCATGCGCCTGGACGATCTGCGCTGGCGTCAGGCGATGGATCAGCTGGTCGAGCAGGCGCCCCTCGACCGGACGCTCGCCTTCCGCCAGCAGCTCCTCCGCGCTGGCGCCCAGCGCCTGAGCGATCTGGCGGAGCAGCAGAACCGAGACATTGCCGCTGCCGCTTTCGAGCTGCGCCAGATAACGCTCGGAAACCTCGGAGTCTCGGGCCAGCATCTTCCGCGTCATGCCGCGCCGGCTGCGCAGCGCCCGGACGCGGCCGCCAAGCCGAGTCAGGAACGCCCGCTCCGCCTCCGAGCCAGTATCGGCGAGCAAGGTCATGGATGCATTATAATGCTTGTTGGCGGCTTTGGCTGCAGTATAGTTGCAGAAACGTCTCGAGTAACGAATGAATAAGAAGAGATCGTAGGGAGATGCGCATGGCCGTCCAGCCGAAGAGCCTGCCGCCGGGCTACTACAATGCCGCGCTCGATCTGCTCGACCGCAACCTGGCCGAGGGTCGGGGCGATCGCGTCGCGGTCATCGACGATCGTGGTTCCACCACCTATGCGGCGCTGACCGAGCGCGCCAACCGCTTCGCCAGTGCGCTCGCCGATCTCGGCATCCAGCGCGAGCAGCGCATCCTCGTCGTGCTCCAGGACAGCGTCGACTTCCCCACCGTCTTCCTCGGCGCGATCAAGGCGGGCGTGATCCCGGTCGCGGTCAACACCGCGCAGATGACCAAGGACTACGACTTCGTCCTGGAGGATTCCGGCGCGCGCGCGCTTGTCATCTCTCAGCCGATCCTTGGCACCGTGGCGCCGATCCTCGAGCGGCACCGCCCGCAGCTCGCGCATGTGATCGTTTCAGGCGGAGAGGGCGGCATCCCGCTCGAGGAACTGCTGGCGAAAAGCGACCCCGAGCACGAGCCGGCGCGGATGGTCGCCGACGACCTCGCCTTCTAGCTCTACTCCTCCGGCTCGACCGGTGCACCGAAGGGCGCGGTGCATCTGCAGAGCCACCTCATGGAGACCTACCGCCTTTATGGCGGCCCGGTGCTCGGCATCCGGCCCGACGATGTCGTGTTCTCGGCGGCGAAGCTGTTCTTCGCCTACGGCCTCGGCAATGCGATGACCTTCCCCCTCGCCGTCGGCGCCACCGCCGTGCTGATGGCGGAGCGCGCGACGCCGGCCTCCTGCGCGCGCCGGCTGGTCGAGCACAAGCCGACGATGTTCTTCGGCGTGCCGACGCTCTATGCCGCGCTGCTCGCCGGCAAGGATCTCGCGGCGAAGGAACAGATGGCGCTCCGCCTCTGCGTCTCCGCCGGCGAGGCGCTGCCGCCCGAGCTCGGCGAGCGCTGGCAGAAGCGCATCGGCATCCCGCTGCTCGACGGCATCGGCTCGACCGAGATGCTGCACATCTTCATCTCGAACCGGCCCGACGACTTCCGCTACGGCAGCTCGGGCAAGCCGGTGCCGGGCTACGAGGCGCGGCTGGTCTCCGAGAGCGGCGGCGAGGTCGCGCCCGGCGAGATCGGCGACCTGCAGGTCAGCGGTCCCACCTGCTGCGTCATGTACTGGCGCCGGCGCGAGAAGAGCCTGGATACCTTCGTCGGCCGCTGGACGAAGACCGGCGACAAGTACCGCGTCACCGAGGACGGCTGGTGGATCTACTGCGGCCGCTCCGACGACATGCTGAAGGTCTCGGGCCAGTACGTCTCGCCCTTCGAGGTCGAAGCGGCGCTGCTGACGCATGATGAGGTGCTGGAAGCCGCCGTCGTCGGGCACGAGGACGCCGACCGCCTGATCAAGCCCAAGGCCTATATGGTGCTAAAGAACGGGACCGGTTCCGCCGAGCTCGGCGAGCGCCTGAAGGCCCATGTGAAGAGCCAGCTCGCACCGTTCAAGTATCCGCGCTGGATCGAGTTCGTCCCGACCTTGCCGAAGACCGCGACCGGCAAGATCCAGCGCTTCAAGCTCCGCGCCTCGACGTGAAACCAACGATAAGCACCAAGAACGGGAGGATCACCATGACATCGACCCCACGAAGCAAGCCGAGCCGCCGTTCGCTGCTGGCAACGGGCGCTGCTCTTGCGGCGACCGCCGCCTGGCCGCGCGTCGCCTTCGGCCAGCGCGCCAAGATCAAGATCGGCCTGATGCTGCCCTACTCGGGTGTCTTCGCGCAGATCGCCGAGAACATCACTTTCGCCGTCGATATCCTGCTCGACGAGCAGGGACGAAGGTTGGGCGGGCGCGAGGTCGAGATCGTCAAGGTCGATGACGAGTCGAATCCGGCGAAGGGAACGGAGAACGCAAGCCGCCTCGTCAGGCGCGACGAAGTCGACGTGCTGATCGGCACGGTCCATTCCGGCGTGCAGATGGGCATCATGCCGGTCGTGCGCGAATCCGGCACGCTCCTGATCATCCCCAACTCCGGAAACAACGGGGCGACGCGCGAGCTCTGCGCGCCCAACATCTTTCGCGTCTCCTTCACCAACTGGCAGCCGGCCTACGGCATGGGCAAGGCCCTGGCCGGCAAGGGCGTCAAGCGCGCCGCTTTCGTCACCTGGGACTATGCCGCCGGAGCCGAGGCGGCGGAGGCCTTCGGCCAGGCCATCGCCGAGGGCGGCGGCCAGCTCGTGCAGGTACTCAAGCTGCCCTTCCCCGATACCAGCTTCCAGCCGCTCCTCGCGCAGATACCCGGCCTCGGTCTCGACGCGGTCGGGGCCTTCTTCGCCAGCGGCGGCGCCGTGCAGTTCGTCAAGGACTATGCCGCCGCGGGCCTGAAGGCGCGCGTGCCGCTCTGCGGCGTGGGCTTCCTCACCGAAGGCACTCTGAGCGAGCAGGGGCCGGCGGCCTGGGGTGGGGCACGGTTTCCTGAGACAGCGCACTGCGCTACCGATCGTAAAGACGGAGGTAGAGCATGGACGGAAATAATGGGCTGGAACCGGGTGTGACGGAGGCCACGGCGGCGCCA
>VGEH01000177.1 GCA_016869375.1 Alphaproteobacteria bacterium
CTCCCTCTTCGGCGCTTCCGGGCGCCGGTTCTGATGCCATGTTAGCTTATTTCCGGCCCGTGACCAGCCGGCGGAAATCGGCCACCAGCTGCTTCAGCGACGGCTCGTGGACATACATCATGTGACCGGCCTCGTAGTAGGTCATGTCGATCCGCGACGCGTCGATGCCGTTGCCGGCGATCGTGGTCTCGACCGCGAAGAAGGGCGTCGCCAGGTCGTAGAGGCCGTTCGCCATCAGCACCTTGAGCGCGGGGTTCTCGCGCTGCACGCGGCTGAGCTCAGGCGCCAGGTTCACATAGCCCGGCCAGCGCAGCTGCTGCTTCTCCTTCGGTCCGTACCAGTCCCAGTTCTTGAGCGCTTCCATGCTGAAGACGGCGTAGGGCCTGTCCATCTCAACGGTGAGGGTGCGGGTCAGATAGTCGTTCATCGCCGCGGTATAGGCGCCGGCGATCGCGTGGCCGGCGGGATCTGATTCAGGATACTCGCCGGCATCGTCGTAGTCGTTGCCGAGGTAGCGCGTATCGAGCCGGCCGACCGTCTTGCCCTTGGCCCTGAGCAGCTCCTTCCGGAACCGGGTCGGCTCGACGCGGAGATTGGTGCGCTCGAGCCAGTCCTCGGAGAGGCCGGTGAAGCGCGAGAGCTTCGCCTTGATCTCCTGGCGCCGCTTCTTGTCGAGACGGCTGCCCAGCAGCATCGCCGGCAGGTACTCCTCGATTGCGAAGGCCTTCACCTCCTCCAGCAGCTTGTCGCGGTTCGCCGGCTTCTTGAGCGCGCCGTGATAGATCGCCGACGCCGTGCAGGTCGGAAGGAAACACGCATCCGGCAGCGGATTGCCCTTCTCGAAGCGCGCGGTGTGAAAGTCGATGATGACCGAGATCAGCGCCAGCCCGTTGAGCGCGACATTCTGCAACCCGCCATGCAGCTTGCCGGCGACGGCGACCGCACGCGTGGTGCCGTAACTCTCTCCCGCGATATAGAGCGGCGAGCCCCAGCGCTTGTTGTCGGTCAGCCACCGGCAGATGAAGTCGGCGATCGTCGAGGCGTCCACGTCGAGTCCCCAGAACTCCTCGTTCTTCGCCTCGCCGATGGCGCGGCTGTAGCCGGTGCCGACCGGATCGATGAAAACGAGGTCGGTGATGTCGAGCGGGCAGTGCGGATTGTCGATGAACGGGAACGGCGCGGTGCCGGCGCTCTCGCCGTCCGACGGCACCTTGACCCGCTTCGGCCCGAAGACGCCGAGATGCAGCCAGAGCGAGGCCGAGCCCGGCCCGCCATTGAAGACGAAGGTGACCGGCCGCCTTGTCGGATCGCGCTCGCCATCCTTCAGATAGGCGGTGGTGAAGATCGATGCCCTCGGCTTACCCGCCGCGTCCTTGAGATGCGTCTCGCCGGCGATGGCGGCGTAGCCGACCGTCTTTCCGTGGAAGGTCCCGCTATGCTTGGTCTTGAAGACCTTCGGCGGCGCCGGCGGCTCGGGCTTAGTCTCCGGTGCCTTCTCATCCTTCTTCTTGGCCTCGGGCCCGTCGAAGCCGCGCAGCAGGAACGCATCATCGGGCACAATCATCATAGGCGACGTCTCCGGGAGAAAAGTTCAAGCGGGCGGCTGGCGGAGCCGAAAGCGCTGCAGCTTGCCGGACTCGGTGCGGGGCAGCGCGTCGAGGAACTCGACCTGGCGCGGATATTTGTATGGCGCGATGCGGGCCTTGACGAAGTCCTGCAGCTCCCTGGCCTCGGCCTTGGCGCCTTCCTTGAGCACGACGAAAGCCTTCACCACCGTGCCGCGATCCACATCCGGCGCGCCGACCACGGCGCATTCGCGGATCGCCGCATGCTCCATCAGCGCCTCTTCGACCTCAGGCCCGGAGATGTTGTAGCCGGCGGAGACGATCATGTCGTCGGTGCGTGCCTGGTACCAGTAGTAGCCATCCGCATCGCGGAGATAGGCGTCGCCGGTCAGGTTCCATCCCTCCCGGACATAGACCGCCTGCCTTGGATCGGCGAGGTAGCGGCAGCCGGTTGGCCCGCGTACCGCGAGGCGGCCGATAGTGCCGTCGGGCACATCCTTCATCTCGTCATCGACGATACGCGCCTCGTAGCCTGGCAGCACCTTGCCGGTCGCGCCGGGGCGGATCGCATCGCCTTCGGAGGCGATGAAGATGTGCAGCATCTCGGTGGCACCGATGCCGTCGATGATCTTCAGGCCCGTCGCCTTGTGCCAGGCCTCCCAGGTGGATTTGGGCAGGTGCTCGCCGGCGGAGACGCAGATCCGCAGGCTCGAGATGTCGTAATTCCCGACCGAAGCGAGCATGGCGCGATAGGCGGTCGGTGCGGTGAAACAGATCGTCGCCTTGTGTTCCTGGATTCCTTTCAGCAGTACATCCGGCGGCGCCTTCTCCAGCATCAGGGTGGAGGCACCGACATGGAACGGGAAGAGGACGAGGCCGCCGAGCCCGAAGGTGAAGGCGAGCGGCGGGCTGCCGCAGAAGATGTCGTCGGCGGTCGCCTTGATCAGATAGCGCGTGTTGAGCTCGGTCGCGGCCATCACGTCGCGGTGGAAATGCATCGTGCCTTTCGGCCCGCCGGTGCTGCCGGAGGTGAAGGCGATCAGCGCCGTGTCGGTCGCCGATGTATTGCAGTTGGTGAAGGTGCCGTCCTTCCGCTCCATGCGCCCTTCGAGGCTGGTCGGGTCCGGGAGGTTCCAGTAGCGCACGCGGCCGCGCAGCGCGGGATGGCCGGGAATGGCTTCGTCGAGCTCGGCGCCGATCGTGCGGTCGCAGAGGCAGGCATTCACCTGCGCCTTGTCGATGACGACGCGGAGCTCGCGGGCGCGGAGCAGCGGCATGGTCGCGACCGCGATCGCGCCGACCTTCATCACGCCGAACCAGCAGGCGATCATCATCGGGCTGTTGAAGCCGCGCAGCAGCACGCGGCTGCCGGGGACGATGCCCATGTCCTCGGCCAGCACGCGTGCGATGCGGTTGGCCTTGTCGAGCAGCTCGGCATAGGTCCAGGTGAGGCCCGGCGCGCGGACCGCGATCCGGTCTCCCCTGCCCTCCGCGACATGGCGGTCGAGCAGTTCGGTGCCGCAATTGAGGAAAGCCGGGTACTGGACCTCGGGCAGCGTGAAGCGGAGATCCGGCCACTCATCCTTGGGCGGCAGGTGGCGCCAGGCGAAGACGTCGAGATGGGCTGTCTGCATCGGATCAGCTCATGATCTGGCGGGCGATGACGAGCTTCTGCACCTCGCTCGCGCCTTCGTAGATGCGAAGCGCCCGAACCTCGCGGTAGAGCCGTTCGACGACATTGCCGGCGATCACGCCCTGGCCGCCGAAGAGCTGGACAGCGCCGTCGACGACACGCTGCGCCGCTTCGGTCGCGTAGAGCTTGGCCATCGCCGCCTCGCGCGTCGTGCGCGCCGCGCCGGAATCGCGCGTCCAGGCGGCACGGTAGACCAGCAGCGCCGCGGCATCGACATCGAGCGCCATGTCGGCCAGGCGCGCCTGCGTCATCTGCAGGTCGCCGAGCGTGCCGCCGAACATTTCTCGCGTCCTGGCGCGCTTGAGGCCCTCGTCGAGCGCGCGACGCGCGAAGCCGAGCGCCGCGGCGCCGACCGAAGGCCGAAACAGGTCTAGCGTCGCCATGACGATCTTGAAGCCCTCGCCGGGCTTGCCGATCATCGCCGAGGCCGGCACACGCGCGCTGTTGAAGCGGAGCCGTCCGAGCGGATGCGGGGCGATCACCTTGTAGCGCTCGCCGATCCAGACTCCCGGCGTCTCGAAATCGACGATGAAGGCCGAAAGCCCCTTCGCGCCCGGCGCCTCGCCGGTCCGCGCCAGCACGACGTAATGGTCGGCAATGCCGCCATTCGAGATATAGGCCTTGTGGCCGTTCAGGATGTAGCTGTCGCCGTCACGCTCGGCCGTGGTGATGATCGCTGCCGCATCGGAGCCGGCCTGGCTCTCGGTCATGGCGAAGGCGGCGATCTTCTTCCCCGCCGCGACGTCCGGCAGGTATTTCCGTTTCATCTCCTCGCTGCCGAACAGCGAGATAGGACCCGTGCCGAGCCCCTGCATTGCGAAGGCGAAATCGGCGAGACCATCCTTGCGCGCCAGCGTGTCGCGGATCAGGCAAAGCTCGCGCGCCTCGATCTGAGGATGGACGCCGCCATAGGCGGCCGGCACGGCATGGCGCAGCCAGCCGCCGGCGCCGAGATCGCGCACCAGCTTGCGGCAGGCATCGTCGACATCGTCCTCGTGGTCGCCTTCCTCGATACTGCTCTCGGCCCAGGCGGCGAGCCCGGTCACGAGGTCGCGGTGACGCGGCTCGAAGAACGGCCAGCCGAGCCAGTCGCTCTCCATGCTCAGCGTCCCTCGAAGACCGGCTTTGCCTTGACGACGAAGGCCTCGTAGGCGCGGCGGAAATCGCCGGTCGCCATGCAGAGCGCCTGCGCCTCGGCTTCCACATCGATCGCCATATCTACCGGCATGTCCCATTCCATATGCATCTGTCGTTTGGTGATGCCATGGGCGAAGGTCGGGCCGGATGCCAGGCTCTCGGCGAAACCTGTGGCTTCGCTCAGCACGGCGTCAGGTTCGCAAAGGCGGTTATAGAAGCCCCAACGCTCGGCTTCAGGCCCGTCGATGAGGCGGCCGGTGTAGAGCAGCTCGGCGGCGCGGCCCTGGCCTATGATGCGCGGCAGGATCGCGCAGGCCCCCATGTCGCAACCGGCAAGGCCGACGCGGACGAAAAGGAACCCCACTTTGCTGCGCTGGGTGCCGTAGCGGATGTCGGAGGCCATCGCCAGGATCGCGCCGGCACCGACACAGATGCCGTCGATCGCGGCGACGATCGGCTGCGGGCAGGCGCGCATCGCCTTGACCAGGTCGCCGGTCATCGTCGTGAACGCCAGCAGGCCCGGCATGTCGAGCTTGGTCAGCGGGCCGATGATCTCGTGCACGTCGCCGCCCGAGCAGAAATTGCCGCCGGAGCCGGTGAGCACGATGACCTTGATGTCTTCGGCGGTCTTGAGGGCACGGAACAGGTCGCGCAGCTCCGCATAACTCTCGAAGGTAAGCGGGTTTTTCCGCTCCGGCCGGTCGAGGGTGATGGTCGCGAGTTTGCCTTTCGCCTCCCAGCGGAAATGCGTCGCCTTGTAGCCTGCGAGCTCGGTCACATGATCTCCCCGCCGGACAGCGAGATCGCCTGCCCGGTCACGCTTTCGCTCCCCGGCCTCACCAGCCAGAGCACGGTCGCTGCCACCTCTTCCGGGCGGATCAGACGGTCTTGCGGATTGTACTGGGTCAACGAGGCTTCGGCGAAGTCCTCACCCTTGCCGGTCTTGGCAACGATCGCCTTCACCGCCTCGGAGACGATGTCGGTGTCGGTGTAGCCGGGGCAGACCGCGTTCACGGTGACGCCGGCCTTCGCCACCTCCATCGCCAGCGATCGCGTGAGCCCGAGCAGCCCGTGCTTGGAGGCGGCATAGGCGGCGACATAGGCGTATCCGCGCTGGCTCGTGGTCGAGCCGATATTGACGATGCGCCCCCATTTGCGCTCGACCATCGCGGGCACCACCGCCTTCGACCACAGGAAGGCGCCGGTCAAGTTCACGCGCAGCAGCCGCTCCCACATCTTGAGCGAGGTCTTGTGCACAAGCGCGGTCTCGACGATGCCAGCATTGTTGACCAGCACGTCGACCGGGCCGCTCTTCACGACGGCATCCGCATGCGCCCGCTCGATCGCCTTGGGATCGGAGACGTCGGCGGCGATCGGTGTCGCCTTCAGCGGCTTCGCTGCTTCTTCCAACCGCCCGCGATCGCGGCCGACCAGCGTGAGGCGCATCCCCTCCCCGGCCAGCGATGTGGCGATAGCGAGCCCGATGCCGCGTCCGCCGCCGGTGACGAGGGCATGCTTCGCCATCAGACGCTCGCCGCCGTCTCCGCCGCCATCTCGGCAGCGCGGCGGAGGTTGCGTTCGAACTGGTCCTTGCCGGCCTGGTACTGGATCGGCCAGGGCTGGTCTGAGGCCGCCTGCCGCACCGCCTCGTGCAGCGCCCAGTACGGATCGGCGAGATGCGCGCGGGCGAGCGCGACCAGGTCGGCGCGGCCGGAGGCCACGATCGAGTTCACATGATCGGCCTCGAAGATGTTGCCGACGGCCATGGTGGAGATCCCGACCTCGTTCCGGATGCGGTCGGCGAAGGGCGTCTGGAACATGCGGCCATAGACCGGCTTCGCCTGGATCGAGGTCTGTCCCGCCGAGACGTCGATCAGGTCGGCGCCCGCCTCCTTGAAGGCACGCGCCATCTCGACCGCGTCGTCTCCGTCATTGCCGCCCTCCACCCAGTCGGTCGCCGAGATCCGCACCGACATCGGGCGATTTGATGGCCATATGCTCCGCATGGCCGAAAACACCTCCAATGGATAGCGCAGCCGGTTGGCGAGCGGACCGCCGTAGTCGTCGTTGCGGCGGTTGGTCAGGGGCGTGAGGAAGCTCGACAGCAGATAGCCATGCGCCGCGTGCAGCTCGACCATGTCGAAGCCGGCTCGAAGCGCGCGTTCGGTCGCCATGACGAACTCGTCGCGCACGCGGTCCATGTCGTCGCGATCCATCCCGCGCGGGATCTGGTTCGCCTGCGACCACGGGATCGCCGAGGCGGCGATCAGCGGCCAGCCGCCCTGCGGCAGCGGCTCGTTGTCGCCCTCCCAGGAGAGCTTGGTCGCGCCCTTCGGCCCGGCATGGCCGAGCTGCAGGCAGATCTTGGCGCCCGAGCCGGCATGGACGAAGTCGACGATGCGCTTCCACGCCGCTACATGCTCGTCTTTGTACATGCCGGCGCAGCCGGGCGAGATACGGGCGTCGCGCGCGACATCGGTCATCTCGGTGAAGATCAGGCCGGCGCCACCCTGAGCGCGCGAACCCAGATGCACGAGATGGAAGTCGCCGGGCGTGCCGTCCTCGGCCGAGTACATGCACATCGGCGAGACGACGACGCGGTTGCGCAGCCAAAGACCGCGGAGCCGGAACGGCATGAACATCGGCGGGCCGGAGCGCTCGGTGCCGGTCGCCGACCTCGCCACCCAGCGCTCGATCTTGTCGACGAAGCGGCGGTCGCGGAGCTTCAAATTCTCATGCCCGATCCGCTGGCTCCGGGTCAACAGGCTGTAGGCAAACTGCGTCGGCTCAAGCTTGGCGTAGCGGCGCACATTCTCGAACCACTCTGTCGAATTGCGCGCCGCGCTCTGCAGGCGCAGCACCTCGATCCGCCGCTCGGTCTCATACGCGATCAGCGCGGCGTTCATGTCGTGAGAGCCGCGCAGGTACTTCGCCAAGGCGATCGCATCCTCCAACGCCAGCTTGGTGCCGGACCCGATGGAGAAATGCGCGGTATGCGCCGCGTCGCCCATCAGCACGATGTTCTCGTGGCTCCAGCGCTGGTTGGAGACGCGGATGAAGTTGATCCACGGGTTCGCCATGTGGCGAGCATTGCTGATCAGCTTGTGGCCCCCGAGCCATTTGCCGAACAACGCCTCACCGAAGGCGCAGGTCGCGTCGGCATCGGCGCTCTCCAGCCCCGCCTTCGCCCAGGTCTCCTCGTCGGTCTCGATGATGAAGGTCGAGGTCTCGTCGTCGAATCGGTAGCAATGCGCCTGGAACCAGCCGTGCTCGGTTTCCTGGAAAAGGAAGGTGAAGGCGTCGAACACCTTCTTGGTGCCGAGCCACACATACCGGCACTTCCGCCGGTCGAGATCGGGGCGAAAGACATCGGCATGCGCGTCGCGGATGCGGCTGTTGGCGCCGTCGGACGCCACGATCAGGTCGGCATTGGCATAGGGCGAGAGATCGGAGATCTCGGTCTCGAACTTCAGCTCGACGCCGAGCTCCTTCGCCCGGTCCTGAAGAATGTTGAGCAGCCGCTTGCGCCCGATGCCGCAGAATCCGTGGCCCGTCGAGGTCACCACCTCGCCCTTGAAGTGGACGTCGATGTCGTCCCAATGCGCGAAGGTGCCGGTGATTGCGCGCCAGCTCGGCTCGTCGGCGGCCTTCAGGTGTTCCTGGGTCTGGTCGGAAAAGACTACGCCCCAGCCGAAGGTGTCATAGGGCCGATTGCGCTCGACGACCGTCACCCGGTGCTTCGGGTCGGCGCGCTTCATCAGGATGGCGAAATAGAGCCCGGCGGGGCCGCCGCCGATGCAGACGATGCGCAAGGCTCATCCCTCCCTTCGGAGGGAGAGCCTAACCGCTTGTCGTCGGAAGGAGAACCGAGTCAACGCGACCTGGCTGCCATTGGGCAGGGTCATGGTTGCCGTGGTCGTCGTGCCGAACTGGATGGTGACCGTGCCGGCGCTTGAGCTCCCGGTCGGCGCACGGAAGGTGCTCGCAGTCAGCGTGCTGCCGCCGGAGTACTCCGAGATCGTCCCCTGGAACACGGTGGAGGAGATCATCGAGCCCGAGGCCACGTACCAGACCGCCTGGCCGGCGCTGTTGTACATGTAGAAGCTGACGAACATCGCCGTGTTCTGGGCTTCGATGAAGAAGCCGCGACCACCTTCGCTCGCATTCCACCACCATCTGGTCTGCGGATAGCCCGAAAGGGTGCCGCCGACCGAGCCGTTGGTGGTGAAGTCGAAGCGGGTGATCGACGTCCCTGAGCCGTTCGGGAAGTAGATATAGGCCGAGTTCGCCGAGTCGAAGTAGATCTGGATCGTTCCGACGGAGCCGAGTGAGGTCGCCGCCTGGTAGGACCCATTCAGCGTCTGCCCGCCGGAAAACTGCTGCAGCGCGCCCGAATAAGTCGTGCTGTCGGTCATCGCCCCGGTCGAGATGTACCAGAGCGCGGTTCCGTCGGCGGAATAGGTGTAGACCGCGAAGAACATCCGCCCATTAGCGACCTCGATCGAGTAGCCGCGGCCGGCCTCGGTCGAGTTCCACCACCAGCCGCTGGCCGGCGTGATCGAGGCGATCGTGCCGTTGCGGAAGCCCGCGATGCCGCTCGCGTTCTCGGTCAGGGTGCGGACGTTGTAGGCGCCCGTCGTCGAGTACGGGCTCGCGCCGATCGTGGTGCCGTTGTAGGTCAGGTAGGGCGAGCTGAAATACGGGATGCGCGTGCAGTTGAATCCCGACGCCACACAGAGGTCGTTGTAAGCCATCACCGTGCGGATGCGCGCTGTGGTGTCGACATAGCCGTAATTGAAGGTCGTCGACGTCGCATCGCTGACCACGTAGCGGTCATGCTCGGCGCCCATGTTGTGGCCGAGCTCGTGCGGGAAGGTCAGGTTGCTGGTGGCGCAGTTCCGCGTCACCACGCTGAAGCCGTATTGCGGGTAGCGGTTGTAGAGCCAGGCAAGCCCGCAATACTCGGAGCGCTCGGTGAAATAGACGACCAGGTCGGCCTGCA
>VGEH01000178.1 GCA_016869375.1 Alphaproteobacteria bacterium
CTAACTACCTCGCCGATGACTTCCAGGACGAGATCGAATTCCTCGGGATCGAAAGTTCGCCCGCCTTCGTGCGCCAGCCAGAGGGCAACGGCGTGGCGGAGAGGATCATCAAGACGCTGAAGGAGCAACTGCTATGGGTCCGGTACTTCCCGACCGTTGAGGCACTTCGCAAGGGGCTCGCCGAGTTCGCCGATCTCTATAACGCCTCGTGGCTGCGGGAGCGCCATGGGCACAAGACGCCCAATCAGATCAGGGCCGAACATAAGGCTCTTGCATCCGAAGCCGCCACGGAGTTCAAATTGGCAGCGTAACCGGCGCAGCGAACTGTCTCATAACCGTGCCCCGGTACAAGGGGCCGGCGGCCGATGGGGTGCAGACCGCGCTGCACTATGGCGATGGCCTCAACACGCCCAGGGACAATGCCTTCCGGGCTGCCTTCAAGAGGAAGGCGAACCGCGACGTCGACGTCTATGCCGTGCAGGGCTACGACGCGGCGCAGCTCCTCGCCGCCGGCGTGAACGCAGTCAAAGGCGATGTCGGCGCAAGGAAGGACATGTTCGCCGCCATGTCCAAAGCGACGATCGACAGCCCGCGCGGCACCTTCACGCTGTCGCCGTCTCACAATCCGGTGCAGGACATCTACCTGCGCGAGGTCAAGGCAGGTCTCAACCAGGTGATCGGCGTCGCTGCCAAGGCGCTGGCCGATCCCGGCACCGGCTGCAGGATGGCTTGAATCCTGAGCGAAAGTCGCAATCGCCCGATTGGAGTCTGATCCCGCATGGCCTTTGCGACCATCAACGGTGTGAGGCTGGAATATCAGGTTATCGAGGCCAGTCGTCCGGACACGCTGGTCTTCCTGCACGAAGGCCTGGGCTCGGTCGCCGGATGGCGGGGATATCCGGAGAAGGTGGCGGCGGCGACCGGCTGGCGCGCGCTCGTCTATTCGCGGCGCGGCTATGGCCAGTCGGACCCGATCGACGGGCCGCGCCCGGTCGGCTTCATGCACGACGAGGGGCGGATCGTGCTGCCGGCTCTGCTCGATCAGCTCGGCATCGAGCGGCCGGTGCTGATCGGCCATTCCGACGGCGGCTCGATCGCGCTCATTCATGCCGGCGGCACCGGCCGCCCGGTGCGCGGCGTGGTCACCATGGCCGCCCATGTCTTCGTCGAGGATCTCACCATCGCCGGCATCGTCGATGCCAAGAAGGCCTATGAGACGACCGATCTCGGCCAGCGACTGGGACGCATCCACAGGGATCCCGACGGCGCCTTCTGGGGCTGGAACCGTGTCTGGCTCGATCCCGCCTTCCGTTCCTGGAACATCGAGAGCTTCCTGCCGACGATTGCCTGCCCCGTGCTGGCGATCCAGGGCCTCGACGACCAGTACGGCACGCCCGAGCAGGTGCATGCGATCGTTCGCGGCGTCGGCGCCAGGGCGAAGGACCTGCTGATCCCGGACTGCCGCCACGCGCCGCATCGCGAGCAAGAGGCGGCGACGACCGCCGGCATCGTCGATTTCGTGCGGGGACTCTCATGAGCGAGCCCGTCACCTTCCGCTGCACCTTCACGGTGCGCTTCGGCGATTGCGATCCGGCAGCGATCGTCTTCTATCCCCGCTATGTCGAGATGCTGAACAACGTCGTCGAGGAGTGGTTCGAGAAGGCGCTCGGCCTGCCCTGGGGCAAGATGCACGGCGCCGATCATCACGGCATGCCGATCGTCGATCTCCATGTCCGCTTCCTGAAGCCCAGCCGGCTCAGCGAGAAGCTTGACTTCGTTCTCTCGGTGAAGGCGCTCGGCCGCAGCGCCGTCACCCTCGACATCTTCGCCGAAGGCGCGGGCGAGCGGCGGCTGGAAGCCCAGCTCAAGATCGTCCACAGCGACCTCAACGGGCCGAAGGCCGTCCCGATCCCGCCTGAGCTGCGGGAGCGGATGAAGCCGTTCCTGCACGCCTGACGGAAGGATTAGAGATGCTCGTCTTCGATCGCCATCCGAGCCAGTATCGGCATTGGAAGCTCAGCGTCGATGGACCGGTCGCGACGCTGTCGATGGATGTGGACGAGAACGGCGGCCTGGTCGAGGGCTACCAGCTCAAGCTCAATTCCTACGATCTCGGCGTCGACATTGAATTCGCCGATGCGCTTCAGCGCATCCGCTTCGAGCATCCCGAGGCGAAGTGCGTCGTCATCACGTCGGCCAAGGAGCGCATGTTCTGCGCCGGCGCGAACATTTACATGCTCGGCCGGTCCTCGCATGCCTGGAAGGTGAATTTCTGCAAATTCACCAACGAGACCAGGAACGGCATGGAGGATTCTTCGCGCCATTCCGGCCTCAAGTTCCTGGCGGCGCTGAACGGGACCTGCGCCGGCGGCGGCTACGAGGTCGCGCTCGCCTGCGACGAGATCCTGATGGTCGACGACCGCTCCTCGACCGTGAGCCTGCCGGAGGTACCGCTGCTCGGCGTGCTGCCCGGCACCGGCGGCCTCACGCGGCTGGTCGACAAGCGCCGCGTGCGGCGCGATCTCGCCGATCTCTTCTGCGCCAATCCGGACGGCGTCCGCGCCGACCGCGCCAAGGCCTGGAAACTGGTCGATCGCACCGCGCCGCCGCGCGACTTCGTTCAGCGCACGAAGGAACGGGCGCTGGAGCTAGCGAGGCTATCGGATCGGCCGGAGAAGGCGAAAGGCGTCGAGCTCGTGCCGCTCAATCGCCGCATCGAAGGTGACAACCGCATCCTCTATGACTGGGTCGAGGTCGAGATCGACCGCGAGCGCCGCCTGGCGACGCTGACGGTAAAGGCGCCGGCCTCCGCACCGGAATCCGAGATCGCTGCGATCGAGGCTGCCGGGGCGACATGGTGGCCGCTCGCCATGGCGCGTGATCTCGACGATGCGATCCTGATGCTGCGGCTGAACGCGCTTGATATCGGGCTCTGGGTCCTGAAGACGCGCGGCAACGCCGATCATGTGCTTGCCGCCGACAAGGCGCTGATGGCGAACGCGTCGAACTGGTTCGTGCGCGAGACCATCGGCATGCTGCGACGGACCCTGGCGCGGCTCGACGTCTCCTCGCGCAGCCTTTATGCCGTGGTCGACGAGGAGTCCTGCTTTGCGGGATCGCTTGCCGAGCTGCTCTTCGCCGCCGATCGCAGCTACATGATCGACCGCACGGCGAACGGAGAGAGCGGGCCGGTCATCCGCCTGTCGCCGGCGAATTTCGATCTCTACCCGATGGTCTCCGGCCGCAGCCGGCTCGCGAACCGCTTCAACGATGCCGCCGAGGTGAACCGGCTGGCGGGCCAGATCGGCGAGGCCTTCGACGCGCCGCTGGCGCTGGCTGCCGGGCTGGTCACGCTCACCCCCGACGACCTCGACTGGGAGGAGGAGCTTCGCCTCGCTCTCGACGACCGCGCCGGGCTCTCGCCCGATGCGTTGACCGGCATGGAAGCGAGCCTCCGTTTCTCCGGTCCGGAGACGATGGAGACGAAGATCTTCGGCCGCCTCTCGGCCTGGCAGAACTGGATCTTCAACCGGCCGAACGCCGTCGGCGACAAGGGCGCGCTCAAGCTGTTCGGCTCGGGGAGCAAGGCGCAATTCGATTGGCAGAGGGTCTGATCCGATGTCGACGCTCAATTACCAGGAACGGATTCCCAACAACGTCGACCTCGGCGGCAACCGTCAGCTCCAGCGTGCGCTCGAGCATTGGCAGCCGCGCTTCCTGACCTGGTGGAAGGAACTGGGACCCGAGCGCTACCAGGACGCCGATGTCTATCTGCGTACCGCGATCTCGGTCGACGAGAATGGCTGGGCCAATTACGGCTTCGTCAAGATGCCGGATTATCGCTGGGGCATCTTCCTTGCCGAGCAGGAGCGGGACCGGACCATCGGCTTCGGCGATCTCTGTGGCAAGCCGGTCTGGCAGCAGGTGCCGGCCGAGTTCCGCTCGATCCTTCGCCGCCTGATCGTGACGCAGGGCGATACCGAGCCGGCCTCGGTCGAGCAGCAGCGCCTGCTCGGCCTCACCTGTCCCTCGCTCTACGACCTCCGTAACCTGTTCCAGGTCAATGTGGAGGAGGGGCGGCATCTCTGGGCGATGGTGTACCTGCTGCACGCGCATTTCGGTCGGGACGGGCGCGAGGAGGCGGAGGAGCTTCTGGCGCGTCATTCCGGCGATGCCGACAAGCCGCGCATCCTCGGCACCTTCAACGAGCCGATCTCCGACTGGCTCTCCTTCTTCATGTTCACCTACTTCACCGATCGCGACGGCAAGTATCAGCTGAAGAGCCTGGCCGAGAGCGCCTTCGATCCCCTGGCGCGAAGCTGCCGCTTCATGCTGACGGAAGAGGCCTATCACATGCATGTGGGCGAGAACGGCATCGGCCGCATCGTCCAGCGCACGCTCGAGGTGATGAAGGAGATCGGCAGCGAGGATCCCGAAGCGGTGCGCCGTGCCGGCGCCATCGACCTTCCGACCATCCAGCGCTACGTGAATTTCTGGTTTTCCTCCTCGCTCGACCTTTTCGGCTCCGAGCAATCCTCCAATGCCGCGAATACCTTCGCCAACGGCATCAAGGGGCGCCCGGACGAAGCGACATTCGAAGACCATCTCGCGCTCGACCAGGCCTTCGAGATCGAGGTGCCGGACGGCGCCGGCGGGCTTCGCCGCGAGTCGGTACCGATGCGCAACGCGATGAACGAGATCACGCGCCGCGCCTTCGTCGCCGATTGCGAGACCGGCTTCATCCGCTGGAACCGGCTGATCCAGAAATCGGGATACCAGACCCCGCTGTTCCTTCCATCGCCGCGCTTCCGCCGCACGATCGGTGTCTGGGGCGGGCAGCCGGTGGCGCCGGACGGATCGATCATCGCACGTGAGGCCTGGGAGACGAGGAAGGGAAGCTGGCTACCGACCGAGGCCGATGGTGCTTTCATCCGCTCGCTGATGCGCCAGGTGATCGAGCCCGGCAAGGTCGCCGGCTGGATCGCGCCGCCGGCACGCAAGGTCAATCATCTCGCCGCCGACTATGAGTACGTAAAATTCCACTGACGGTTCGTCTTGGAGAAGACCGTTCTCTCTTCTCCTCGCCGATTGCGCGCACGTCTCGCGCTGCTATGCTTTCCGGGTCGGCAGGATGTCGGACGGGGGAATCCGACGCGCAGTTGGGGTGGCTGCGGCGTTCCGACGTCCATTGTCCAAGGAGATGAAAGATGACGCTTCGTATCAATTCCGTCGCCCCGGACTTCCAGGCTCAGACCACCCAGGGCGACATCAAGTTCCACGAGTGGATCGGCGATGGCTGGGCCATCCTGTTCTCGCATCCGAAGGACTTCACCCCGGTATGCACCACCGAGCTGGGATACATGGCCAAGCTCAAGCCGGACTTTGACAAGCGCAACACCAAGATCCTCGGTTTGAGCGTCGATCCGGTCGACAACCACGCGAAATGGGCGAAGGACATCGAGGAGACCCAGGGCACCAAGGTCACCTATCCGATGATCGGCGATCCGGAGCTCAAGGTCGCCACGCTCTACGACATGCTGCCGGAAGGCGCGGGCACCACCTCGGAGGGCCGTACCGCCGCCGACAACGCGACCGTGCGCTCGGTCTTCATCATCGGCCCGGACAAGAAGATCAAGGCGATGCTCACCTATCCGATGAGCTCGGGGCGCAACTTCGACGAGGTGCTCCGCCTGCTGGATTCCTGCCAGCTCACTGCCAAGCACAATGTCGCGACGCCGGTGAACTGGAAGAATGGCGAGGACGTGATCATTCCGCCGGCTGTGACGGACGATCAGGCCAAGCAGAAATTCCCGGGCGGCTGGAAGACCCTGAAGCCCTATCTCCGCGTCGTTCCGCAGCCGAAGGGCTGAACGAGAAGCTGCCGGCTGCGTGCTCGCGCCGCAGCCGGCGTCCTTTCGCGAGTCCAAACACGATGTAGGCCGCCGGCCCGACGCACGCTAAAATCGCGCGTCTCAGGGAGTGCATGAGCGTGCGTATGGGTTCCGCCACAGACGGCGCAGCCGCCGGTATGGCGGAGCTGATCGAGGAAGTGCGCCCGGAATCCCTGCGCGAGCCGTCACTCTCCTTCGCCTATGCCTATTGGAACAGCTTCCGCGGCGAGCAGGCCCTGCCGGCGCTCGAGCGGATCGACACGCGGCTGCTGGCCTCGGTGCCCGGGGCTTTCCTTCTGCTCGATGTCATCGGCAGGGGGGACGATTTTCGCCTCCGTTCGGCCACGCCGTCGGCGCCGGCCGACTGGAGCGAAGTCCGCATGCTGGCTCGCCGTGGCGTCGAGCGCCGCGCACCCGTCCAGACCCGGATCGGCGAGAAGCGCTGGGTCGTCCTGCCGCTTGGTGACGGCAAGGGCGAAGTCTCCGGCCTCCTGGTCGCCGTCGCGGTCTGCAAGCCCGCGGCCGCCGCCTCCGTCGAGCCATCCGCTTCCTCTGACGACCGTCATCTGCAGCTGATCCTCGACAGCCTGGACGAGGGCGTCTGTCTCGTCGACGCCGATGGCCGCATCACGCACTACAACAAGCGGCTCGCCGAGGTGCTGGGCCTGCCGGAAGCGCTGCTCGCCAGCCGGCCGACCCAGGACGAGGTCATTCGCTTCCAGGCCAGCCGCGGTGACCTCGACGCGCTCGGCGTCGACAGCGAGGCGAGCCTCGAGCAGGTCACCAACCGTGTGCAGGAAGCGACCGGCCTGATCCGCTACGAGCGCAAGGCGCGCGACGGCCGTATCATCGACGTCCGCATCAACCCGCTTCCCGACGGCCGCCAGATCCGCACCTTCACCGAGGTGACCGCGCGGCGCACGGCCGAACGTCGGCTGGAGAGCAACGAGGCGCTGTTGAGCGAGATTCTCGCCAACCTCGATGCCGAGGTCGCCGTCTACGACGCGGACGAGTCGTTCCTGCTCGGCAACCGGCGCTTCCGCGAGAAGAACCCGCATCTGCCGCCGGATGCGGAGCTCGTCGGCAAGAAGTACGCCGACATCGTCCGCCTCTCGATCGCGGCCGGAGTCGTCCAGGATCCGCGGGCGAAGAAGGATCCCGAGACCTATGTTGCGCGTCGCACGGTCGAGCTGCGCGAGGCGAAGGAGTCGAGCTACGAGCATGATCCCGAGTCCGGCCGCTGGCGCTTCATCCGCATGCATCGCACGCCGGCGGGGCTGACCATCCGCTTCGTCTTCGACGTCAGCGAGCAGAAGCGGGTGGAGGAGGAGCTGGCGGCGAAGACGGCGCTGCTGGAACTCGCGCTCGAGAACATGGGCGACGGGCTCGCGCTCTACGACAAGGACATCAACATCGTCTTCCATAACCGCCAGATGCGGGATTTCTTCGGCTTCCCCGAGGAGCTGCTGCGCGGCAAGGCGACGGCCGAACGCATGGCGAAGTTCCTCGCCATCCGCGGGCGCTACGGCGGCGGCGATCCCAGCGTGCAGATCGAGCGCGTGCTCTCGGGGTTCCGCAAGCGCGAACGGCACATGTACGAGCACACGCTGCCGGACGGGCGCATCATCGAAGTGCATCACAACCCGCTGCCCGACGGCACGCTGATCCGCCGCTATGTCGACGTCACCCAGCGCAAGCGCATGCAGGCGGAGGTCGACGCCAAGACCGCGCTGCTGGAAACGACGCTCGAGAACATGGGCGACGGCATCGCCGTCTTCGACCGCGATCTCAACATCGTCCTGCACAATCGCCGCATGCGCGAGCAGTTCGGTATTCCCGAGTCGCTGATGCGCGGCAGGACGGTTTCGGCCGAGCAGGTGATCAGAGCGATGGCGGCGCAGGGCCATTACGGGCCGGGAACGCCCGATCAGCATGTCGAGCGGCTGCTGGGCAGCCTGAAGAGCCCGGAGACGGGCCGCTACGAGATCAAGGAGCAGAACGGGCGCATCGTCGCCGTTCATCACAAGCCTCTGCCCGACGGCCGGCTGGTCCGGCGCTACAGCGACGTCACGGCGCAGCGCCGCACCGAGGCGGAGCTGGCGGCGCAGGTGAAGACGCTGCAGGCGATGCTGGAGAACCTGGATGACGGCATCGCGCTCTACGATGCCGACCTCAAGCTCCTCATCCACAACCGGCGTGCGCTCGACTACTTCGACATCCCGGAGGACGAGCTAAAGAAGGATCCGAGCGCGGCCGGCATCATTCGCGCCAATGCCCAGCGCGGCGCCTATGGCCCCGGCGATCCCGAGGCGCATGTCACGCGATATCTGGAGACCTTCAAGGGCGCGGAGCCGCACGAGTTCGACTGGACGATGTTCGACGGCACCGTGGTGAAGGTACGCAACATTCCGGTCGAGGGCGGCCGGATCATCCGGCGCTACACGAACGTGACGCGAAGTCGGAGCTGAGATCGAGGCGGCCGGCGCGTCCCGGGACGGCCGGCGCCGCGATCCGAACGGCCTTAGCCCCAGTAAGGCGGGACCTTGTAGTAGGTGAAGGATTTGGAGCGGATGTCGCCGTCCGAGCGGATCAGCTCGTCGAGATCGTAGGCCGGCGCCTTCTCGAGCGTGTCCTTCGACATCGGCACGACATAGCCGCCCTTGCGCTCGTCGTAGTCGAGCAGCGCCCAGGGGATCGGATGGTACTTCTCACCGATGCCGAGGAACCCGCCGAAGCCGAGAACCGCGTACATGATGTTGTTCGACGTCTTGTCGAGGACGACATCCTCGACATGGCCGATCTTGTCGCCGGCCGCGTTGTAGACCGAGGTTCCGGTGACCTTCGATCCGAGAATCGCCTTGGTGTGTCCGGTGGGTGTAGGCATGAACCAACTCCTCCAAAACATGCGGTCGCACGGCGGAAATCCGCCGCGACCTTCACATTTTGGAAACGCCTGAAACCACTGGCCGTTCCCTGTTCGGGCTATGACATCGTAGGCTGACCCGGGATGCGCCAGGCACAGCACCAGCTCGAAATATCGACGAAGGGATGCGGCCTCACCGAGGTCACGCGCACGATCGACGCGTGGGTCGGCAGGCAGCAGATCGCGACCGGTCTGCTCACCATCTTCTGTCGCCACACCTCGGCATCGCTCCTGGTCCAGGAGAATGCGGATCCGGACGTGCTCAAGGATCTGGAGGCCTATTTCGCGCGCATCGCGCCGGAGGAGCCCGGCCGCTACATCCACGATGCGGAAGGGCCGGACGACATGCCCGCGCATCTGCGCACCGCGCGGTCCTGTCCAGAATCTTTCGCACATTTGATCAGGCGGCGGCTCCGGATTGTGGGACCTGCGGCTGATAGAGTGGCCGCATGTTCATGTAGCACCTGG
>VGEH01000179.1 GCA_016869375.1 Alphaproteobacteria bacterium
CATTTCGGGCTATTCTTGAAAGAGTGCGAGTGGCGCTTCAACACCAGTGACCCATCCAAGCAACTAACCCAGATCAAACAATGGGTTAAGCGTCATCTCAGGTAGTTATCTGGGACAGCCCCAAAATCAATGTTCCACGGCATTTATCCGATCCTTTACGCATTCTTCGATTCCGCCGGTCTCGTCGACCGATCGGCGATGAGAAAGCAGATCGAGGGCTGTCTTCGCCATGGCGCGCATGGGCTTGCGGTCATGGGCCTCGCGACTGAGGTCGGCAAGCTGCAGACGCAGGAACGGCGACAGCTCGTCGAGTGGGTCGGGGAAGATGTCAGCGGTCGCGTGCCGCTCGCGGTCACCATCGGCGAGCCGAGTGTCGCCGGGCAGATCGAGATGGTGAGGACGGCGAAGGCGGCCGGTGCGTCCTGGGTCATCCTGCAGCCGCCGCCGGTCGCCGGCCTCGCCGAGATCGAGTATCTCCGCTTCTTCGGTGCCGTCGCCGAGAAGTCGGAGCTGCCGCTCGCGATCCAGAACGCCGCGCAATACATCGGCATCGGCCTGTCGAATGGCGGCCTGAAGACGCTCAACCGCAACCACCCGAACATCTCGCTGCTGAAGGGCGAGGCGCCGGCGAATGCGATCCGCAGCCTGATCGAGGACGTCGAAGGTGTCTTTCGCGTCTTCAACGGCCGCGGCGGGTTGGAGCTGACCGATAATCTCCGCGCCGGCTGCGTCGGCATGATCCCGGCGCCGGAATGCTACGACGTGCAGGTGAAGGTCTACGAGGCGATGAAGCGCGGCGACGAGGCCGAGGCTGAGCGTCTTTACCGCTCGATCCTGCCGCTGATCACCTTCCTGATGTCGTCGATCGAGAACTTCCTCTGCTATGGCAAGCGCCTTACCGCGCGCCGCCTCGGCATTTCCGAGGTCCATGCGCGGCAGCCGAGCCAGGCGCCCACGCCCTTCGGCCTCGAAATGCTGGCGCGGCTGTCGAACGAGCTCGGGCCGCTTTAGATCGGTCCGATGTAGCGCGCACGCGGGCGGATCAGGCGGCCGGAATCCTGCTGCTCGAGCGCATGCGCGAGCCAGCCGACGGTCCGGCCGAGCGTGAAGATCTGCATCGGCGCGTCCTCCGGCAATTTGAGAACGCGAGCGAGTGCGGCTAGCGCGAAGTCGATATTGGCGGGGACGCCGGTCTGGATCGCGACGGCGTCGGCGATCTGGCGCACCCGCTTCTGCTCGTCATCGCGCGGGTAGCTCGCCGCCAGGGCATCGATCAGGTAGGCGCCGCGCGGATCGCCCATCGGGTAGAGCGGATGCCCCGTTCCGGGAAACCGCTCGCCGCGTCGCGCGCGCTCGGCAATGACTTTCGGGATGTCGTCGGCGCCGTCGATCTCGCGCAGCCACGCCTCGGTCCGTCGTGAGGCGCCGCCATGGCGCGGTCCCTGGAGAGCGGCGAGGCCGGCGGCGACGGCATCGTAAAGCGAGGCGCCGGTCGAGGCGACGCAGCGCGCGACGAAGGACGAGGGGTTGAGCTCGTGATCCGCGCAAAGGACGAGCGCGGAGCGAACGAGCGCGCTGCCCTTGCGATCAAGTTTCCAGCTTTGGGCAAGGACGGTATCGCAAGGCCTCGCGCTGGCGCTCTTGCCGGCGATCGCACCGGCGACGAGGCGCAGCACGCGGCCGGCTGAGGCGGCGCGTGCCTTAGGGTCGCGCGCGGTCGCATCCGGGTCGCTCGATCCGGCGAGCGGCAGCGCGGCTTGCAGGCGCGTCGTCGCGCTCGATGCCTTGGGCCAGGGCAGAGGCGCCGGCAGGTTGCGCGGCGCGAAGGCGATCCCGGCCTGCGTATTCCAGAGAAGACAGGCGATGTCCTCGAGCGAGGTACGCGGAGCGAGCTTGATCGCATCCCGGCCTCGATAGGCGAAGCTGCCTTCGGCGATGCGCGTCAGCGCCGAGTCGAGAACCGGTGCGCCGAAATCGAGTGCGCCTTCGACTCCGTCGCGCTTCGCCATCAGGCGGTCGATGTCGTCGCTACGATAGCGGCGGCTGCGGCCTTCGCCGGGCTCCGAGCGCAGCAGGCCGCGGCTGACATAGACGTAAAGCGACGCCGGCTTGATGCCGAGGCGGGCGGCTGCTTCGGCGGCATTCAGGTAGGGTGATCTCATTGCAACAACTTAACAACTTAATCAATATTGACAAGAAAGTTTAAGGCAGGGACGCTGACATGGTTTCAGCGAAGGAGATGGTCATGGCAGGCAAATCCGGGCTCGACGGCATCGTCGCCGCCGACACCGTGCTCAGCGACGTCGATGGCGAGGCGGGACGGCTGGTGATCCGAGGCGTTCCGATCGAGGTGCTGGCGTCGCGCGAAGGCTTCGAAGGCGCCGCGGCTCGTCTCTGGGCCGGCTTCGTCGCTGACGGCCTCGACCGCGCGCAGGTTCTGTCGCTGCTCGGCAGGGCGCGCGTGACCGCCTTCGCGCATGTCGCGCGCGCGACGGCGGCCGGCGAGGGGCTGAACCCCGTGCCCGGCCTTCGCGCCGCGCTTGCCACCTTGCCGGAGATCGAGGGGCTCCATCCTGCCTTTGCGCTCACCGGCGCAGGGCCGGTGTTCCTCGCGGCGTTGCTGCGCCGAAGCGAGAGCAAACCGGCGATTGGGCCCGACTCGTCACTGACCACGGCGGCGGATCTGCTCCGAATGCTGCGCGGGAAGCCGGCCAAAGCGGCCGAAGTCGCGGCGCTCGACGCCTACATCACGACGGTCAGCGATCATGGTTTCAACGCCTCGACCTTCACCGCGCGCGTCGTCGCCTCGACCCAGGTCGGCGTCGGGCCGTCGGTGGTGGCGGCGCTCGCCGCGCTGGAAGGTCCGCTGCATGGCGGTGCGCCGGGACCGGTGCTCGACATGCTGGACGATATCGGCGGTGCCGAGAATATCGGGCCATGGTTGGAGAAGAAACTTGTCGCCGGCGAGCGGCTGATGGGCTTCGGCCATCGCGTCTACAAGGTTCGGGATCCACGCGCCGATGTGCTCAAGGGCGTGGTCAAAACGCTCTCTCGCGATGCCGGCCGTCTTGCCTTCGCCGAGGAGGTCGAGGCCAAGGCGATCGCGATCCTGGCGCGCGTGAAGCCCGGCCGACGGCTCGACACCAATGTCGAGTTCTATACGGCGCTCCTGCTGGAGGCGCTGGCGATCCCGCGTTCCGCCTTCACCGCGATCTTCGCCGTCGGCCGCACCGCCGGCTGGGTCGCCCATGCGCTCGAGCAGGCGCGAGACGGCCGTCTGATCCGGCCCCTTTCGCGCTATGTCGGGCCGACACCCGCGGAAGCCGCCTGACTGTGCTAGAGAGGCCTCCGGAATTCTTCTGGAGGTTTTGGATGAAGGCGCGGGCGAAGTGGATCGAGGGCCGGGCGTTCCTGGGCGAATCCGGCAGCGGCCATGCGGTGGTCATGGATGGGGCGCCCGAGGCGGGCGGGCGCAATCTCGGCGTTCGGCCGATGGAGTTCCTGCTGGTCGGCATGGCCGGGTGTACCGCTTTCGACGTCGTCCACATCCTCGAGAAGGGCCGCGAGAACGTCACCGGCTGCGAGGTCGAGGCCGAGGCTTCACGCGCGATCGAGGAACCCAAGGTCTTCACCGGCGTGCATGTGAAGTACAAGGTCACCGGCAAGGGCCTGTCGCGCGAGAAGGTCGAGCGCGCCGTCGCGCTCTCCCACGAGAAGTACTGCTCGGCCTCGGTGATGTTCGTGCGCAGCGGCGCCACGATGACGAAAGAGATCGAGGTGATCGACGCCTAGATCCCGCAGAGGCGGTCCGGGCCGGTGTCGAGGTGGAAGTGGTCGTGATGCGCCTTGTCGTAAGCCGGGGTCAGCACGACGCGGAACACTTGGCAGGCGCCGCGGGCGACGTCATGCAGGAAATTGGCGCGCGCACCACGGGCGCGCCAGTCGCGGCTGACCAGGATGCGCGTGCCGTCGGCCAGGTCGAAGCCGATCACGTCGATGGCGTTGCCGTATGAATGCTGGCTCCATTTCCGTGTGCCCGCGATCCCACGGCAGTTGTAGCCGCCGACATGGTGAATCTTCGCGACACGCTTGCCGAAGTGCTGCATCGCTGCCGGCTGCACGACATCGAGGTCGAAGCGCGAAAGCGCCAGCGCGGTTGGACATGCGAGCACGGCAGGCTGGTTGAGCGGCGACGGGGTGGCCGTGATCTTGATGCCTTCGCTGAAGCCGCAGCCTTCGCGGGTCTTCATGGGCAACATCGCTTCGAACATCGCGCCCGTGCTGTTTAGGCCCTGCTGGCAGGCGAGGTAGGTGGCCTGCGGTGAAGGGACGGCGGCGGCAGGTGGAGCGGACGGACGCGAGGCGCAGGCAGCAAGTGCTACCAGCATGCAGAGCGCGAATACCGCGCGAGCCATCGCGACTCCCCATCGCTAGTTCCAGCCCGCAGGCAACATACCAGCGGATGGGGGTTGGTCAATGTTTCAGTCGAGCCAGCGATCAATTCGATCGCGCCAGCGGTACCAGGCTCCGACGGCAGGTAGGAACCAAGGTCGTCCGCTGTAGAGCGGGCGCGTCGGGAAGCCGAGTCCGTCGAAGGCCGACGCGCGGTTGGTGCCGCCGGCGATCTTGAGCGCGACCTGATGGCCGAGCCAGGTCTGCATGATCACGCCCGAGCCGTTGCAGGCGACCGCGTAGTGCATGCCCTCGTGCGTGCCGAGATGCGGCATGAAGTCGAAGGAGAAGGCGACATTGCCGGTCCAGGCATGAGTCAGCTTGGTTGTCGCCAGCTGCGGGAACACGTTGGTCATGAAGCGGTGCAGGATCGGCGCGCTGGTCTTGGCGCCGACCTGGGTGAAGCGCGCGCGGCCGCCGAAAAGCAGCCGGCGCCCGTCGGGCGAGAGCCGGAAGTAGTAGAGGATGCGCTTGGTATCGGCGATCACGCGCTTCTTCGGAATCAGTTCGGCGACCACCTTCTCCGGCAGCTCCTCGGTGGCGACGATGAAGCTCGCCACGGGAATCAGGCGGCGGCGAATCCACGGCGTGACCGCGCCGGTGTAGCCGTTGGTGGCGATCATCACCTCACGCGCTTCGATGTTGCCGCGGGGAGTCGCCAGCAGGAATCGGCCCGGCGCACCGGAGATCGCCTCGACGCGCGTATGGCCGATCAGCGTCGTTCCGGCGCGTGCCGCCGCTTCGGCGAGGCCGCGCACGAACAGGGCCGGGTGCAGCCCGCCGGCGCGGTTGACGACGATGCCGCCGCGATAGAAGTCTGTGCCGATCTCCTCGCGCTGGCGCGGCTCGGGGATCACCTCGACGGATTGCCCTGAGGTCTCGGCGAGCCAGGCGGCACGGCGCTCGAGCAGGCCGAACTGTTGGCGGCTATGAGCGCCGACGAAACGGCCGAAGCGCTGGTACTTGGCGTCGATGCCTTCGCGCTCGAGGATCTGCTCGACATGGCCATAGGCCTGGCCGGCCTCGTCGATCATCGCCTTGGCACGCTCGGCGCCATAGGTGCCGGTCAGGTCGACGCCCTTGCCGACATTGATCCCGCCCGAGACCATCCCGGCATTGCGCGAGGAGGCGCCGAAGCCGATCGGCTCGGCGTCGAAGACGACGCAGGCGATGTTGCGGCGCGCGAGCTCGAGCGCGCATGAGAGCCCGGTATAGCCGCCGCCGACAATTGCGACATCCGTGCGCTCAGGAACCCGCGGTGTTTCCGGCGGCGAGGCCGAGACCGGATTGGCAGCCTCCCACCAGTACGGCGTCTCCTTGAAGTCCGGGGCGAAGATCGAGGCGCTCATGGGCCGGAGTGTAGAGGCCGCTGGAAGGGGCTTGAAGTGGCTGGCCAACTGACTTACTGTTTTATAAAATGCATACAGACTTACAGAAGGTGCTGGACCGCCTGATCCTCGAAGCCAACGGGGTGCCGATCTATGTGCAGCTCCGCGACCAGTTCCTGAGCGCCATCGGAGAGGGCCGACTGAAGCCCGGCGAGCAGATGCCGACCATGCGCCAGGTCGCGGTCGCCCTGAAGGTCGACCTCAACACCGTCCGGCACGCCTACAGCGACCTCGAACGCCACGGGGCGATCGTGATCCTCCGCGCCAAAGGCACCTATGTAGCGGACGTGCCGCCCAAGACCGACCCACACGACCGCGACCACCAGATCGAGGAGCGCGCACTTCGTGCTATCGCCGACGCGCGTACCCATGGTGTCGATCCTGGCGATGTCGCTCGACGCATCCTGAAGATGACCAAGAAGGGGGGCTGACATGGCTTTGCCGCTGTTTCCGAGGAACGCCAACCAGCCGGCAGCGGTGCTCGCCGGCATCACCCTGGCATTGGCCGCCGGCGCAGCCTGGCTCGGCTACAGCCGGGTCGAGCTGTGGCCCTATGTCGTGACGGCGGTGCTTGTCATCATCGGGCTCCTGATCCCGCGCTCACTGATGATCGCCGATCAATGGGAGCGCGCCGTCGTGCTGCGCCTGGGTCAGCTCAAGGGCATCCGCGGGCCGGGCTATTTCTGGATCATCCCCTTCATCGACCAGATCACCGTGCGTATCGACCAGCGCATCCACACCAGCGACTTCTTCGCCGAGCAGGCGCTGACCAAGGACACGGTGCCGGTGAACGTCGACGCCATCGTCTTCTGGCAGGTTCATGACGTCGAGAAGGCCGCCCTCGAGATCGCCGACTATGCCGGTGCGATCGCACGCGTCTCGCAGACGACACTGCGCGAGGTCATCGGCGCCTCGGTCCTTACAACCCTGATGTCCGAGCGCCGCAAGCTCGACGACCGTCTCAAGGAGGAGATCGGGCGCAAGATCGCAGAATGGGGCGTGTCCGCGATCTCCGTCGAGATCCGCGACGTGACCATTCCGGCCGGCCTGCAGAACGCGATGAGCATGCAGGCGCAAGCCGAGCGCGAGAAGGCCGCGCGCCTCATTCTCGGCGATGCCGAGAAGGAGGTGGCGCAGAAGTTTCTCGAAGCCGCCGAGACCTACGGCAAGAATCCAGCGGCTCTGCAGCTTCGCGCCATGAACATCATCTACGAGACGACCAAGGATCGCGGCGCCACCATCCTGATCCCGACGGCAATGGTCGACAGCCTCAATCCGGGCGGCATCCTGGGCCTGGTCCAGGCCGCCGGCGTCAAGTCGCCGTGAGCGAGCCGAGCAGGGACGAGACGCAGGCCCTGGCGGCGGAAGGCGCCCGCGCCCGCGAAGAGCTCAACCGGCGGCTCCAGACCAGCCTAGATCTCGGCCGGGCCGTCCGTTTCCAGCCGAGCACCCGATGGCATGGCGGTGCCTGGAACCTGTTCCTCGCCGGCCTCGGCGGTGCGATCCTGGTCGCGATCGTCATCGTCAATGTATGGTTCTGAGCGAGGACGCCATTCGGATCCGCGGTCTCGTCCTGACTGCGGCACTGGCCCTGGGACCGACAGCGGCCTGGAGCGACTGCACGCCGCCGGTATCCGGCATCGACGATTGGCAGATCGCGACGCCTGCAAGCGTCCTGCTCGACGGCAACCGGCTGTGCGGGCTGATCCCGATCTTCGAGAAGGCCCGCGAGGTCAATCTGCACGCGGTTCTCGTGGCTCGGCGCGGCAGGCTCGTCTTCGAACGCTACTTCACCGGCGAGAACGACCCGGTCACCGGCGGCGGCAAGCAGGTCGTTGCCTTCGATGCTGAAACGCGCCACGACATCTGGTCGGTCACCAAGAGCATCACCGCGCTGATGCTGGGCATCGCCATCGACCGTGGCTGGGTGGCCGGCATCGACGAACCGGTATTCTCATTCTTCCCGGAATATGCCGATCTGCGCACGCCCGAGAAGGACCGTATCAAGCTGCGCCATCTGCTGACGATGTCGCAGGGCCTAGCATGGGATGAGAACAGCGACTATCGGACCGTCGCCAATTCCCAGGTGCTGATGATGCGGGCCGTCGATCCCTATCGGTTCGCCCTCGAGCAGCCCGTCGCCCATGCGCCCGGCGAAAAGTTCGTCTACAGCGGCGCCTCGGCCGCGCTGATCGGGGCGATCCTCAAGAAGAAGACCGACGAAGGCATCGATGCCCTGGTCCAGAAGCATCTCTTCGATCCCTTGGGCATCAGGGACGTGGAATGGGCGCGCCACCGGCACACCGGCGATCCCATGGCGGAGGGCGGCCTCCGCATGCGTCCGCGCGATCTCGCCAAGATCGGCCAGCTCGTACTGGCGCGTGGGCAGTGGAACGGTACGCAGATCGTGCCCGCGGCCTGGATCGAGGCGGCGACGTCGCGCCAGGTTCCCGCGGACCCGAGGGCGAGCTGGTTCGCCTACGGCTACCAGTTCTGGCTCTGGAACACCTACGTGGCGAAGAAGGGCGACGTGCCGCTGGTTGCCGGCTTCGGCTATGGCGGACAGCGGCTTGTCGTCGTGCCCTCGCTCGACCTGGTCGCCGTCATCCACGCCGGGCTCTACGGCAGCTACCTGCAGCGGACCGTGCCGCTCGGCATCATCAACTCCTACATCCTCGCCGCCGCCGACGGGCCGTAGGGCTACTCGCGCTGGGTGTGCTGCACGGAGCCGATCAGCGAGAGGAACTCGCGACGGGTCGCCGGGTCGTCGCGGAAGGCGCCGATCATGCGGCTGGTCACCATGGAGGTGCCCGGCTTGTGCACGCCGCGCGTGGTCATGCAGTGGTGGATCGCCTCGACGACGACAGCGACGCCGCGTGGCTTCAGGGCGCGCTCGATCGCGCTGGCGATCTGCGCTGTCAGCTTCTCCTGGATCTGCAGGCGCTTCGCATAGGCGTCGACGACGCGGGCGAGCTTCGAGATGCCGACGACGCGGTTCCGCGGCAGGTAGGCGACATGCACCTTGCCGATGATCGGCGCCAGGTGATGCTCGCAGTGGCTCTCGAGGCGGATGTCTCGGAGCACGACCATCTCGTCGTAGCCCTCGGTCTCGGAGAAAGTGCGGGAGGATAACGTACAGAATCTTTCGCACTTTCGGGAATGGTGGCTTCTTCTAGAGTGAAGGAGCAAACGATGAGCAGTGAGACTGCGATGGGCCAGGTGATCCAGATCGACGAGGCTCGGATCAGGGATCATCTGGGAGAGATGGTGCGCGGCACGGTCGAGGAGACGCTGAATGCACTCCTTGCGTCTGAGGCCGACCGTCTGTGCGGTGCGGGTCGCTATGAGCGCAGCGAAGCGCGGCAGGACAGGCGAGCCGGCAGCTACGATCGGACGCTGCAGACCAAGGCGGGAGACGTCAATCTCAAGATACCG
>VGEH01000180.1 GCA_016869375.1 Alphaproteobacteria bacterium
TCCGGTCCGCGTCGAGCGCGCGCCGCCGTCGCGTGGCGTGCTCGAGCGTCGTGGGCCCGCTGCGCGCGCCGAAGCGCCGGTGCCGCAGCCTGAAGCACGTACGCCGCAACCGAAGAGCCGCGAGGACGCGCCCGCCGCGGCCGATGACGATGAGGCCCCGAAGAACCGGAAAGTCGGTCGTCTCGAAGCCAAGAAGCCGCCGCCGAATGCTGCCCGCGCGCGCACCGATGCGCGTCGCCGCGACGGCGGCAAGCTCACGATCCAGAAGGCGCTGAACGAGGACGAGCGCACGCGTTCGCTGGCCTCGGTCCGCCGCCAGCGCGAGAAGATGAAGGCGCATGAGGAAGGCGCCGACGCGCAGAAGATCGTGCGCGACGTCGTCGTGCCCGAGACGATCACCGTGCAGGAGCTCGCCAACCGCATGGCCGAGCGTTCGGGCGACGTGATCAAGGCGCTGATGAAGATGGGCGTGATGGCGACCATCACGCAGTCGATCGACGCCGACACCGCCGAGCTCCTGGTAGGCGAGTTCGGCCACAAGGTGAAGCGTGTCGCCGAGAGCGATGTCGAGATCGGCCTCAAGGGCGACGCCGACGTCGCCGAGGCGTTGGCGCCGCGTCCGCCGGTCGTGACCATCATGGGCCATGTCGACCACGGCAAGACCTCGCTGCTCGACGCGCTGCGCCACACCGACGTTGCCGCGCACGAGGCCGGCGGCATCACCCAGCACATCGGCGCCTATGCCGTGACGCTGGAGTCGGGTCAGAAGATCACCTTCATCGACACGCCCGGCCACGAGGCCTTCACGCAGATGCGGGCGCGCGGCGCCAACGTCACCGACATCGTCATCCTGGTGGTGGCGGCCGATGACGGCGTGATGCCGCAGACGGTCGAGGCGATCAATCACGCCAAGGCGGCGAACGTGCCGATCCTGGTCGCGATCAACAAGATCGACAAGCCGGGCGTCGATCCGCGCCGCGTGAAGACCGACCTGCTCTCCCACAACCTCGTCACCGAGGACATGGGCGGCGATATCCAGGCTGTCGAGGTCTCGGCCAAGACGGGTGCCGGTCTCGACAAGCTGATGGAGGCGATCCTCCTGCAGGCCGAGGTCTCCGATCTCCGCTCGAACCCCGACCGAGCCGCGGAAGGCGCGATCATCGAAGCCAAGGTCGAGCGCGGCCGCGGCTCGGTCGCGACCGTGCTGATCCAGCGCGGCACGCTGCATGTCGGCGACCTCTTCGTCGCCGGCGCCGAATGGGGCCGCGTGCGTGCGCTGATAGACGACAAGGGCCAGCAGATTGAGCAGGCCGGGCCGTCGACGCCGGTCGAGGTTCTCGGCCTCAACGGCACGCCGCAGGCGGGCGACGACTTCTCGGTCGTCGACTCGGAGTCGCGTGCCCGCGACGTCACCTCCTATCGCCAGTCGAAGCAGCGCGATGCGGCGGCGACCGCAGCGGCGCGCGGCTCGGTCGAGCAGATGATGGCGAAGGCGCAAGCGGGTGCCGCCAAGTCCTTCAACGTCGTGCTCAAGTCGGACGTGCAGGGCTCGCTCGAGGCGATCAAGGCCTCGCTCGAGAAACTGTCGGTGACCGAGGCCGAGGCCCGCATCCTTCATGCGGCGGTCGGCGGCATCAACGAATCCGACGTGACGCTGGCGAAGGCGGCGGGGGCCAAGATCATCGGCTTCAACGTCCGCGCCAACCCGCAGGCGCGCGAGATGGCGAAGCGCGACGGCGTCTCGATCACCTACTACTCGATCATCTACAACGTGATCGACGACGCCAAGGCGGCCCTCTCGGGCATGCTGGCGCCGACGCTGCGCGACAAGTTCCTCGGCAACGCCGAGATCCGCCAGATCTTCAACATCACCAAGACCGGCAAGGTCGCCGGCTGCCGCGTGACCGAAGGTGTGGTGAAGCGCGGCGCCAAGGTGCGTCTGCTCCGCGACAACGTCGTGATCCACGAAGGCACGCTGAAGACTCTCCGCCGCTTCAAGGACGAGGTCCGCGAGGTGAAGGAAGGCTTCGAATGCGGCATGGCCTTCGAGAACTACGACAACATCGAGGTCGGCGACGTCATCGAGTGCTTCGAGATCGAGGAAGTCGCCCGGACTCTGTAGTCGATGGCAGCTCGTAAAGGTGATCGGCGGCCGAGCCAGCGCCCGCTTCGCGTGGGCGAAGAGATGCGCCATGCCTTCGCCCAGCTCCTGGCCTCGGGGGAGATCCATGATCCCGACCTGCAAGGGGCGACAGTGACGGTGACCGAGGTCCGGATGAGCCCGGACTTGAGGAACGCCAACATCTTCTTCACGCCTCTGGGCGGCGAAGGCGGGCCGGCGATCCTGAAGGCGCTGAAGCGCGCGGCGCCGTTCATCCGCCGGCGGCTGGCCGAGGCGGTGCAGATGCGCGTCGCGCCGCAGCTCTGGTTCGAGCTCGACACCTCCTTCGACTCGGCCAACCGTATCGAGACCGTTCTCAAGGACCCCCAGGTCCGCCGCGACCTCGACTCCTAGAGTGGGCCGCCGCAAGGGACAGAAGGTCGATGGCTGGGTGATCGTCGACAAGCCATCGGGGCCGACCTCGACGCAGGTGGTCGGCAAGGTCCGCCGGATCTTCGATGCGCAGAAGGCCGGCCATGGCGGCACGCTCGATCCGCTGGCGACCGGCATCCTGCCGATCGCGCTCGGCGAGGCGACCAAGACCGTTCCCTATGTGATGGATGGGCGGAAGACCTACCGCTTCACCATTCGCTGGGGCGAGGCGCGCAACACGGACGATGCCGAGGGCGAAATCACCGCGACGTCGGATGTCCGCCCGACAGAGGCGGCGATCAATGCGGCGCTGCCGAGATTCATCGGCGTGATCTCCCAGGTGCCGCCGGCCTTCTCCGCCATCAAGGTCCAGGGAGAGCGCGCCTACGACCTCGCGCGCGAGGGCGAATCCGTCGAGCTCAGCCCGCGGCAGATAGAGATCGACGCCTTTCGCCTCGTCTCCCTGGACGGCCCGGACCACGCCAGCTTCGAGGTCGAGAGCGGCAAGGGCGCCTATATGCGGGCGCTCGCCCGCGACCTGGCGCTATCCCTGGGCACGCTCGGCCATCTTTCGGCGCTCCGGCGGCTTCGGGTCGGGCCCTTCGACGTGCCGAGGGCAATTTCACTGGATTCCCTGGCGGAACTTGGTAATAGTCCCGCCGCTTTACGGCACCTCTTGCCGGTCGAGACCGCGCTGGACGACATCCCGGCGCTGGCCCTGACCGGAGACGAGGCGAACCGCCTTCGCTCAGGCCAGGCCGTTCCTTTGTTCCGCAAGTCCGATCTCGATCGGCTCAAGGACTTGGAGGACGGCGACATCGTTCTCGCCAAATCCGCCAATACGGCGGTGGCGATCGCGAGGCTGGAGCAGGGGATGCTCGCCCCGGTCCGGGTGCTTCACCTCTAGGAACGGAGAACCCGATGTCGATCACCGCCGAGCGCAAGGCTGCGCTCATCGCCGAGCACAAGATCAACGCCACCGATACCGGCTCGCCCGAGATCCAGGTCGCGATCCTCTCGGAGCGCATCAAGAACCTGACCGAGCACCTGTCGGGCCACAACAAGGACCTGCACTCGCGTCGCGGGCTCCTGGTAATGGTCGGCCAGCGCCGCCGCCAGCTCGACTATCTCAAGAAGACCGATATCAAGCGCTACGAGTCGATCGTCGAGAAGCTCGGCCTCCGCCGTTAGCCTCGTCTCGCCGGTTCTCGCGCTGCTGCGCGCTGGCTGAAGGGCCGGCGCGCTTCGCGCTGGGCTTCTATCCGCCCTGGCGCGACCGCTTCTCCTTCATGATGCGCTTGGCCATCTTGCCGAAGGCTTTGCTGCGCGCGCGCCGATCCGCCAGGCTTTCGGTGTTGCGCGCCTCCTCCGCCGCGAGCTTCTGCCAGCGCTTGACGCGCGATGCCGCCATGCTGCCGTCCTCGATCGCGGCGCGGATGGCGCAGCCCGGCTCGGTCTCGTGACGGCAGTCGCTGAAGCGGCACGTCTGGCTGAGCGCCACGACATCGGCGAAGACGCTTTCGACGCCTGACTGAGCATCGGTCAGCTGCAGCTCGCGCATGCCGGGCGTGTCGACCAGCCAGCCGCCGGCCGGCAGGCGATGGAGCGCGCGCGCCGTCGTCGTGTGCATTCCCGTGTCGTCACGGGCGCGGATGGCATGGGTTGCCGCCTGCTCGCTGCCGACAAGCGAGTTGATCAGCGTCGACTTGCCGACACCCGAGGATCCGACGAGCGCCACCGTCTGGCCGCGCCCGCACCAGGGTGCGAGCCGCGCCACGCTGGCCGGATCGCGCGCATCGAGAAACTCGACCAGCAGGCTCGGCATGAGGCCGCGCGCGATCTGGGCGAGCGTTTCCGGCTCCTCGGCGAGATCGGCCTTGGTCAGCACGACCACCGGCATCACCTCGGCCTCGCTTGCCAGTGCGAGATAGCGCTCGAGCCGCGCCAGGTTGAAGTCCTGGTTGCATGACGAGACGATGAACAGCGTGTCGACATTCGCGCAGATGAGCTGGATGCGCCGGGTCGTTCCGGCGGCGCGCCGCTTGAACACGCTCTTGCGCGCAAGCAGGCGCTCTGCCCGCCGCGAATCCGGATCGAGCAGCAGCCAGTCGCCGACCGTCGCGGCATCATCCTCCTCGCCGGTGATCGGCGGGATCAGCATGTCGATGCCCGGTCCGGCGACATGAAGGCGGTCGCGATGCACTGCGATCACGCGCACCGGGAAGCGCGCGCCGTCATCGGGTTCGAGCTGGGAAGCGAAGAACGACGTCCAGCCGAAATCGGCCAGTTCGGGAGTCCGAAAGGTCATTGGTCTCTCTGACAGCAGGGGAACGCGCAAGGACCGCCGCCGCGCATCGCGCGGGAGCATCCGGGGTTCAGGCCGGTTCGAGAGACGTCAGATCGACGAGCGCCTGCCTTCTAGGCAAGCGGAGCAGCCGCTACTTCGACTCTCCCAGCCGGAGGTCATAGGACACAGTCATGAAAGGCCTCCTTCTCATCGTGGGGTTGAGGGCGGCACCATAGCGATGGAGCGCATCGAAGCTCAACGAGAGAAACCACACGCTCGGCGCTTCGTCGACACCTGCGGCATCCCGGTCACAGGCGTCACGTGATCGCCGCTTCGACATCCGTCTCGTTGAAGCCGCGTCCTTTGAAGATCAATGGCTCGCCCGTTGTCTTCGCGAGCGCGTAGGCGAAGCAGTCGCCGAAGCTCAGCTTCGCCGGATGGCCGCTGCCCTTGCCGAAGTCTCTGTAGGCGGCACGCGCGATGCGCGCATGCTCCTCGATAACCGGTTCGATCGCGATATTCGCTTCGTTGATCAGTTCGTCGAGGCGGCGGCTCAGCACCGGGTCGCGGCTGCCGTCGACGATGATGCTGGTTTCCAGGAACGTCCCTGCCGATATCCGACACCGAGGGGCTCTGTCGATGACTTCGGCGAAGGCGCGGCCATCGGACTCACCGCGCAAGATCGCGATCAGCACCGAAGAGTCGATAATCACTTAGGCAGTCCGAGTTCGTCGTAGAGCAGATCGCCATGGTCGACCGAACGAAAGGGCTCCTTGAAGCGTGGGGCCGTGTCTTTCGCAATGGCCATCAGTCGATCCGCGAGGGTCGTG
Source organism: Alphaproteobacteria bacterium (assembly GCA_016869375.1). Classification (GTDB taxonomy): domain Bacteria; phylum Pseudomonadota; class Alphaproteobacteria; order SHVZ01; family SHVZ01; genus SHVZ01. The sequence continues at coordinate 5,651 of VGEH01000180.1, forward strand.
CCTTGCTCCCGTTTCACCTGCGACAGCCGCTGACGAACCGCGTCCGTAACTGCCTCTGTCATGCTCTGGCCAGTGAGCTTCGCTAGCTCCCGTGCAAGCCGGTGCGCCTCTTCGCTCTTCAAGTTCAAGGACATGATTCTACCTTTCTACCCTATATATGGTAGAATTATACCAAAGCGGTCGATAGTCAAGCCCTTAGGCTGCCTGTTTGACACCTCGGCCTTGCCATGCCACATACCGCGCCGGAGTAAGGCAGAAGAGGTAAAGCGAAGGGGGCCGCGCCCCTCGGAGCACGCCGGGACTCTTAGGATGAGAGCCCCATTCAGCGTGCGCCGCCTGACGGTGATCCCATGGGGGAACGCCGCGCCCATCGGGCAAAGCCGCGTCTTTTAAGACGCTTTGGCGCCCGGGCGACCAGATGACCGAAGCGGCCCTGTCGAAAGGAAAACCAAGAATATGTTCAAGCAATTCCGCAAGGAGCTCCTCTGGGGCGGCCGGAAGCTCGTGCTCGAGACCGGCAAGGTCGCGCGCCAGGCCGATGGCGCGGTGATGGTGACCTATGGCGAGACCGTGGTGCTCGCCACCGTCGTCGGCGTCAAGACGCCGAAGCCCGGCCAGGACTTCTTCCCGCTGACCATCCACTACCAGGAGAAGACCTTCGCCGCGGGCAAGATCCCCGGCGGCTTCTTCAAGCGCGAGGGCCGTCCGACCGAGAAGGAGGTCCTGACCAGCCGCCTGATCGATCGGCCGCTGCGTCCGCTGTTCCCGCACGGCTTCCGCAACGAGGTGCAGGTCATCTGCACCGTTCTCTCCCACGATCTCGACAACAACCCCGACATCGTCGCGATGGTCGGTGCCTCGGCGGCGCTGACGCTGTCGGGCATTCCGTTCCTCGGGCCCATCGGCGCGGCGCGGGTCGGCTACGTCAACGGCCAGTACACCCTGAACACCGAGCGCGATGGCGCGGGCGAGTCCAAGCTCGACCTCGTCGTCGCCGGCACCACCGAAGGCGTGCTGATGGTCGAGTCCGAGGCCTCCGAGCTCTCGGAAGAGACCATGCTGGGCGCCGTCATGTTCGGCTTCCAGTCCTTCCAGCCGGTGATCCAGGCGATCATCGACCTGGCCGAGGTCGCGGCGAAGGAGCCGTGGACGCTGGCCGAGGAGCCGGCCGAGGTAAAGGCCGTTACCGACAAGCTCAAGAGCGCGGTCTCGACCGAGCTCGCCGAGGCCTATCTCGAGACGGTCAAGCAGGAGCGCTACAAGAAGATCGACGCGATCAAGGCGAAGGCGAAGGCGCTGGTCGAGGGCAATGAGCCCGAGGCCAAGGTCTTTGGCGAGGTCTTCAAGGAGCTTGAGAGCCAGATCGTCCGCGGCAACATTCTCGCCGGCAAGCCGCGCATCGACGGCCGCGACACCAAGACGGTGCGTCCCATCATCGCCGAGGTCGGCATCCTGCCGCGCGCCCATGGCTCGGCGCTGTTCACGCGCGGCGAGACCCAGGCGCTCGTGGTCGCGACGCTCGGCACCGGCCAGGACGAGCAGATCATCGACGCGCTCGAAGGCGAGTACCGCGAGCACTTCATGCTCCACTACAACTTCCCGCCCTACTCGGTCGGCGAGGCCGGACGCCTGGGCTCGCCGGGCCGGCGCGAGATCGGCCACGGCAAGCTCGCCTGGCGAGCCGTTCGTCCGCTGCTGCCGGAGAAGGAGAAGTTCCCCTACACCATGCGCGTGGTCTCCGAGATCACCGAGTCCAACGGCTCGTCGTCGATGGCGACGGTCTGCGGCTCGTCCCTCGCGCTGATGGATGCGGGCGTGCCGCTGCCGCGCCCGGTGGCCGGCATCGCCATGGGCCTGATCAAGGAGGACACCGGCTTCGCCGTGCTCTCCGACATCCTCGGCGACGAGGATCATCTCGGCGACATGGACTTCAAGGTCGCCGGCACCGAGACGGGCGTCACGGCGCTGCAGATGGACATCAAGATCACCTCGATCACCGTGGAGATCATGAAGATCGCGCTGGAGCAGGCGCGTGACGGCCGTCTCCACATCCTCGGCGAGATGGCGAAGGGCCTGAACACGGCGCGCGAGGACGTCTCCAACAACGCGCCGCGCATCACCACGATCACCGTGCCGAAGGACAAGATCCGCGAGATCATCGGACCCGGCGGCAAGGTCATCCGCGAGATCACCGAGGTCACCGGCGCCAAGATCGACATCGAGGACGACGGCACCGTCAAGGTCGCCGCCGTCGATGCGGCTGCCGGCAAGGCGGCGCTCGACTGGATCAAGAACATCGTCGCCGAGCCCGAGGTGGGCGAGATCTACACCGGCAAGGTGGTGAAGACCGTCGATTTCGGCGCCTTCGTCAACTTCCTCGGCGCGCGCGACGGCCTCGTCCACATCTCCGAGCTCGCCCCGCACCGGGTCGGCAAGGTGACGGACGTGGTCAATGTCGGCGACACCGTGAAGGTGAAGTGCCTCGGCATCGACGATCGCGGCAAGGTCAAGCTGTCGATGAAGTCGGTCGACCAGGCCACCGGCGCCGATATCTCGAAGAAGGCCGAGCCGGCAGCCGCCGGCGAGTGACCATGAGGTTCCAGGTCCCTCATCCGAAGGCGTTCCGCGGATGAGGGACCGGACCGCTCCGCTTCCTCTGGGATTGACGCGCGTCGCGGGTCATCGCGGCGCCAAGCTGCGTGCGCCCGAGAACACCATCGTCAGCTTTCGCGCGGCGAAGCGCCTCGGCGCCGGCTGGGTCGAGCTCGATGCCAAGCTGACGCGCGACGGCGTTCCCATCGTCATCCACGACCAGACCCTCGAGCGCACGACCGACGGCGCCGGCCGCATCGAGAGCGCGACGCTGGATGAGATCGGCCGGCTCGATGCCGGCAAGTGGTTCGCGCCCGAATTCGCCGGCGAGAAGGTGCCGACCCTCGCCGATGCGCTGAAGGCGATCGCCGCCGAAGGCATCGGCGTCAACGTCGAGATCAAGCCCTGCCCGGGCCGCGAGCGCGACACCGCCGAGGCCTCGATCGCGGTGATCCGCGAAGTCTGGCCGTCATCGCTGCCGGCGCCGATCATCTCCTCCTTCCAGCACGCCTCGCTGGAGAAGGCGAAGATGGTGGCGCCCGAGCTGCCGCGCGGCCTGCTGCTGGAGACGCGCGAGGTCGACTGGCGCGAGACGGCGACACGCCTCGGCTGCAAGGCGATCCATCCGAAGTGGTCGGAGCTGAGCGCCGAGTGGGTCGCCGAGATCCACAAGGCCGGCTTCGCCTGCGTCACCTGGACGGTCAACGACCCGCAGGCCGCCAAGCGTCTCCTCGACTGGGACGTCGACTGCATCATCACGGACGCGCCGGACCTGATCGTTCCGGTTGCTTCTTAAGATTCACGAAGCCCCCTCCCTAACCCTCCCCCTGCTTCGCAGGGAGAGGGAACACGAAGTCGTGTCCCCTCTCCTGCCGAAGGCGGGGGAGGGCTAGGGAGGGGGCTCTTGTCTTTATCTGCGTATGCAGCTATATAGTCGCCGTGCCCGACACCCGTGTCCCGC
>VGEH01000181.1 GCA_016869375.1 Alphaproteobacteria bacterium
GCCCGGGACCACGCCGGCGATGAAGAGCTGGGCGATCGACTGGTCGGCCGCGACGCCGTAGACGATCATGATGAGCGAGGGCGGGATCAGCAGGCCGAGCGTGCCGGCGCCGGCGAGCGTGCCGACGATCTTATCCTCCGGATATCCGCGCTTGCGCAGCTCCGGGATCGTCATCTTGCCGATCGTGGCGCAGGTCGCGGCGGAGGAGCCCGAGATCGCGGCGAAGATCGTGCAGCCGACGATGTTGGTGTGAAGCAGCCGGCCGGGCAGGCGCTGCATCCAGGGCGACAATCCTAGGAACATGTTCTCGCTGAGCTTGGTGCGGAACAGGATCTCGCCCATCCAGATGAACATCGGCAGCGAGGTCAGCGTCCAGCTCGACGAGGCGCCCCAGATCGTCGTCACCATCGCATCACCTGCCGGCCGCGCCGTGAACAGCATCATCGCGACCCAGCCGGTGGCCATCAGGCCGAAGCCGATCCAGAGCCCGCCGGCGAGGACGATCAGGAGCGCCACGATCAGGAAGACGGAGATGAGGACCTGTTCCATCGGCTACTCGACGTGGGCGGGGCCGGCCGTCCCATCGGGCGCGGACGGATCCTTGCCCCGGGCGATCTGAATGAACTCATCCGCCAGCGCGACGAAGAGCACGAGAGCGCCGAAGGCCATGCCGATCTGCGGGATCCAGAGAGGTGTCCGGTCGTTCGAGGCGGAGACATCGGTGAATACGTAGGACCACCACACCATCTTCGCCGCATAGCCGGCGAAGAGCCCCGCCAGCAGCGCGGCGACGGCGAGGCAGCCGAGCTCGGCCCAACGCCGCGGGCGGCCGGCGAGCCGCTGGATGATCAGGGTGACCCGGATATGCTCGCCCTTGCGGAAGGTGTGCGCGAGCGCGAGGAAGGATGCCGCCGCCATGCAATAGCCGGCATAGGCATCCGTCCCGCGGATGTAGAAACCGAAGAGGCCCCCGGCGACGCCGAGCAGCGTGAAAGCGAAGATCAGGACCAGGAACAGCCCCGCCAGATAGGCGCTGCCGTCATACAACCGGTCGAGAAACCGGCGCATCCCCCCTGGTCCCGAAGCGCCCCTCGCTTATCCCTTGCGGAAGGCGTCGACCGCCGCCTGCCCGTCGGGCCCGGCGCGCTTCAGCCAGTCCTTGGCCAGCTCCTCGCCGATCTTCTTGAAGCCGTCCTTGAGCGTGGGGCTTGGCGCGACGGCGGTCATGCCGTTCTTGCGGAACTCGTCGAGATAGAAGTTGGTCAGCCTCTCGCTCTCCGCCCAGCCGCGCGTCTCGGCGGCGGCAGCGGCCTTGGTGACCGCATCCTTCGTCGCTGCATCGAGCCCGGACCACGCAGCCTGGTTCACGATGATCATGTTCTTCGGCAGCCAGGCCTGGACGTCGTAGAAGTGCTTCACGAACTCCCAGAGCTTGGTGTCGTAGCCGGTGGCGCCCGAGGAGATCATCGAGTTGACGCGACCGGTGGCGAAGGCCTGGCCCAGCTCGGCGGCCTGGATCGTCGTCACCTGCATCCCCGAAAGCTCGCCGAAGCGATCCGCCGAGGCGCCGTAGGAGCGGAACTTGAGCCCCCTGAGATCCTCGATCTTCTCCAGCGGCTTCGGCGAGTAGAAGCCCTGCGGCGGCCAGGCGACGGCGTAGAGCACGCTCATGCCCTGCGCGTTCAGGCGCTTCTCGACGCCCGCGCGGGTCACGCTCCACAGCTTCTTGGACTCGGCGAAGGAAGTCGCGAGGAACGGCACGTTGTCGATGCCGAAATAGGGATCCTCGTTCTCGAGCACCACCATCAGGAGCTCGCCGATCTGGGCCTGGCCGGTCTGCACCGCGCGCTTGATCTCGGGCACCTTGAAGAGCGACGCGCCAGGATGGACGGTGATCTGCAGCTTGCCCTGGGTCGCCGCCTTCACGTCGTCGGCGAACTGCACGAGGTTCTTTGAGTGGAAGTTGCCGGCCGGGTATCCTGCCGGCAGATCCCATTTCGTCTGGGCGCCAGCCGATCCGGCGATCAGCGCGACGGCGGCGGCAATTCCGAGCATTAGCTTCATGGAGGTCCCCTGTTCCTGAGGCCGCCTGCCGCGACCATTCGTGACGAAATGGTGCACGACCGGGACAAACAGCGTCAAGCAACCATCGTCCCATCGTCCGCGACCGACGGTTCGAAGTCCGACCTGGAGATCCAGGTGCTCGCGCTTATGCTCATGGTGATGTCCGCGGTTCTGCCATTCTCCTTCCGCCGCAAAGGCTGGCTCTAGCGATGACGGGTATCCTTTCCGATCTCCGCGTCTTCGAGGGCTCGGCCTTCGTCGCGGCACCGCTCGCCGGCATGTGGCTCTCGCAGCTCGGCGCCGAGGTGATCCGCTTCGATCCGATCGGCGGCGGGCTCGACCGCCATCGCTGGCCGGTAACGGCGAAGGGCGACAGCCTCTACTGGGCGAGCCTCAACAAGGGCAAACGTTCGATCGCCGTCGACATCCGCAAGCCCGAGGGACGCGATCTGATCCAGAACCTGATCGCGGCGCATGGGCTCTTCGTCACCAACTTCCCGGCGGAAGGCTGGCTCTCCTACGAGGAGCTCAAGCGCAAGCGCGAGGATCTGGTGATGGCGGCGATCCGCGGCCAGCCCGATGGCGCCACGGCCGTCGACTACACGGTGAACGCCGCCGCCGGCTTTCCGCTGGCGACCGGGCCGGAGGGTTCGGAAGAGCCGATCAACCACGTGCTCCCGGCGTGGGACATCATCACCGGCCTTTCCGCCGCCTTCGGCCTGCTCGCCGCCGAGCGACACCGCCGGCTCACCGGCAAAGGTCAGCTCGTGCGCCTTTCGCTCATGGACTCGGCGCTGGCGATGCTGGGCCATCTCGGCATTCTCGCCGAGGTCGAGATCAACGGCGTCGACCGGCCGCGCGTCGGCAACGACCTCTACGGCGCCTTCGGCCGCGACTTTGCGACAGCAGACGGCCAGCGCGTGATGATCGTGGCCCTGACCGAACGGCAATGGCGCGCCGCGGTCGAGTCATGCGGGATCGCCGAGGACGTCGCCGCCATCGAGGCGCGTAGCGGCCTCGACTTCCGCAAGGAAGGCGACCGCTTCGAGGCGCGCGAGACGCTGAACCGCCTCGTCGAGGACTGGGTCGCCAAGCAGCCCTATGCCGAGGTCGCGCGCGTCTTCGGCGAGAAGGGCGTGCTGTTCGAGCGCTACCAGAGCTTTGCCGAGCTCGTGCGCAACGACCCGCGCTGCGGCCTCGCCAACCCGCTGTTCGGCACGGTCGACCAGCCGGGCATCGGCAGGATGCTGACGCCGGGCGCCTTGCTCGACTTCTCCGCGGAGGCGCGCCTGGCGCCGGTACGCGCGCCCCTGCTCGGCGAGCATACCGACGAGATTCTGTCAGGCGTGCTCGGCCTCAGCTCCGGCGAGATCGGCGGCCTGCACGACAGACAGATCGTGGCGGGGTCGGCTTAAGGCACCATCGCGCCATTGCCGCCGATGTGGATCGCGTAGAGCGAGGTCGTGGCGGTAATGTAGAGGCGGTTGCGCTTGGGGCCGCCGAAGCAGAGGTTCGCCACCACCTCCGGCACCAGCACCTTGCCGACGAGGTCGCCCTTCGGCGTGTAGCAGTGGACGCCGTCGCCGGCCGAGGTCCAGAGGTTGCCCTGGGTGTCGAAGCGGAAGCCGTCGGCGAGGCCGGGCGAGAGCTTGACGAAGAGGCGGCCGTTCCTCGCGCGCTTGCCGGAGACATCGTAGACGCGGATGTTGGGCGCCCCCTCCTCGCCGTCGGAGTTGCCCGTATCGGCGACGTAAAGCTTCTCCTCCTTCGGATCGAAGGCGATACCGTTGGGCCGCACCATGTCGTCGATCACCACATCGACGGCACCTGAGCGCGGGTCGATGCGATAGACGTTGCAGCGCCCGATCTCGCTCTTGCCCTTGTTGCCTTCGTAGTCGGTGAGTATCCCGTAGGGCGGGTCGGTGAACCAGATCGAGCCGTCGGACTTCACCACCACGTCGTTTGGCGAGTTGAGCCGCTGGCCCTTCCAGCGATCGGCGAGCACGGTGATGCTGCCGTCTGCTTCAGTGCGCGTGACGCGCCGTGCGCCGTGCTCGCAGGTGACCAGCCGTCCCTCGCGGTCACGCGTGTTGCCGTTCGAGTTGTTCGCCGGGAAGCGCCAGACATGAGCGCCGACGCCCTCGATCCAGCGCATCATCCGGTTGTTGGGAATGTCGCTCCACAGCACGTATCCGCCATCGGCGAACCACACCGGCCCCTCGGCCCAACGCATACCGGAATGCAGCTTCTCCAACCGAACATTGCCGAGCACGTAAGGCAGGAAGCGCTTGTCCCAGACCTCGAAGTCGTTGATCGTCTGCATCGTCCCTCCCCGGCCTTGGGCCGGCGCGGAGCTTAACCGCCAACCGCGCCGCCAGGCGAGCACTCCCCGGAGCTATCCATGAAGGTCGTTCTCATCGGAACCCTGGTCACCGGCTATGCCGACGACATCGCCGCCCAGGTGAAGACGCCATGGACGATCAAGACGCTTCCCGACGGCTCCTCCAAGGAAGAGATCGCCGCGGCGCTGATCGACGCCGACGCGGTCTCGCCGATCGGCTGGAACGCCCAGATGCCGCCCGCGCCGAAGCTGAAGCTGATCCAGGTCGCCGGCGCGGGCACCGACGCAATCGACTTCGCCACGATTCCGAAGGGCGTCACCGTATGCAACGCCTTCGGCCATGAAGGCGCGATCGGCGAATACTGCGTGATGGCGATGATGGCGTGGTGCCACGAATTCCCGAAGCTCTCGCGCGAGCTCGACAAGGGCTTCATGCGCCAGACCGACCGCGCCAACCTCCGCCATCACGACGAGATCGACGGCAAGACTGTCGGCGTCGTGAGCCTCGGGCGGATCGGCAAGGCGGTGGCGACGCGCGCCAAGGCGCTCGGCGCCCGCGTACTGGGCTGCAACCGCTCAGCCATGAAGGAGGCGCCCGGCGTCGACGAGATCATCCCCTGGGATGACAAGGGCCGGCTCTTCGCCGAGTCCGACTTCGTCGTCGTCACCACGGCGCTCTCACCCGAGACCAAGGGGCTGGTCGGACCGGCGCTGCTCGGCCGGATGAAGCCGACCGGCGTCATCGTCAACGTCGCGCGCGGCGCGGTGATCGAGGAGGACGCACTCTACGCCGCGCTCGCCGAGCACAAGATCGGCGGCGCCATAATCGACGTCTGGTGGAGCTACCCCAACGCCGCCACCCCTGAAGCCCCGCCCTCCAAGCACCCCTTCCACAAGCTCCCCAACGTCATCCTCACCCCCCATTCCTCGGGCTGGACGACGGGGATGCGCCGCCGGCGCGCGGGCCAGGTGGCGGCCAATCTCGATCACCTCGCCCGTGGCGAAAAGCTCGACAATGTGGTACGTCCACCCACATCGTGAGGTTGAAGAATGACCTTAGCGATAGTTACATCTGGTTACACGATTCGACAGGACGATTAAGTCGGGCTAACCGAGAATCAACCTGAGCAAGAATCATTCTTCCTTGGGTTGGTCGATGTCCGCCTTGCCTATGCCCAGCACGATCGCAGCGTCCCCGGGAGCCTGGCTTCGCCGGCGCTTCCCCGGCCTGGGCACGCTCGGGCTCAACCGGCGCCCGAAGCGGATCCGTTACTTCGCCCTCCTGCTGAGCCTCCTGGTCGCGCTTGCCGCGGGCCATCGGATCGTCACCGAGCGGGCCGACGCACTCGCCCATGCCGAGGAGCGCACGCATCTGGCCGCGATCATGCTGAAGGCGCATATCGATGCCTCTCCCGCGGCCAGCCCCCGCCTCGATCAGCTCGCCGATCTCTATCGCGCCTTGCAACCGCTCTCGGTCGTCGCCTACCGCCTCACCGCAACCCCGCTCGCCCAGACAGCGGAGAGCGGCCTTGCCACTCATAGCGCCGATGCGGCTCTGCTGGAGCGCCTCGGCGCCTCGCCGACCGGAACCTTCGAGACCGTCGCCAACGACAGGCCGCGGATCGTCAGCTATGCGCGCCTCGACCAATGGCCCGTGGCGATCGCGGTCGAGTTCGACCTCGACGCCGCGCTCGCCGGCTGGCGCACGTCGCGCAACGCCATGCTGGCGCTCGCCTTGATCTTCATCGTCACCATCGTCGGCGCCTTCCTGATCATCGAGCGGCAGATCGCGGCCCTGGCCGCCGCCCGCGTCGCCGCCGAGGCCGCCGACCGCGCCAAGTCGCACTTCCTCGCCCATATGAGCCACGAACTGCGCACACCGCTGAACGCGGTGATCGGCTTCGCCGAGATCATGGGCCAGGAGGTGTTCGGGCCGCTCGGCAGCCCGCGCTACCACCAATACGTCCGCGACATCCACCTGTCCGGCGAGCATCTGCTGACGACGATCACCAACATCCTCGACCTCGCCAAGGTGTCGTCCGGCAACTGGCGTGTCGACCGGCGGACGGTCGCGCCGGGCGAGGTGGCCGACGAGGTCCGCCGCCTGCTCGCGCCCGAGGCCCGCTCGCGCCGCGTCTCGCTCGGGATCGAGCTCGCGCCGACGCTGCCGACGCTCGAGAGCGACCGGCGGATGCTGACGCAGATGCTTCTGAACCTGACCGGCAGCGCACTGCGCTCGACCCCGGAAGGCGGCACAGTCCGCCTGACCGCGCGGCTTCGGGACTCGACGCTGGTTCTCCAGGTGATCGATACCGGCCCCGGCATGTCACCGGAGGAGATCCGGATGGCGCTTCAGCCGCTCGGCAGCGCCGACTCGGTGCTGACCACCAAGTTCCGCGACGCGGGCCTGGCGCTGCCGCTGGCGCGCGCCTTCGCCGAACTGCTGGGCGGACGCTTCCAGATCGAAAGCGCACCGGCTCGCGGCACGGTTGTCACGGTGGTGTTGCCCTTGGGCAACATATCGCTGTCATCGATGGAAAGCTGGCGCGCCCGAAGAGACTCGAACTCCTAACCTTCTGATCCGTATAAATTCAAAGACGAATACTGTCGGGTACCAAGCACTACTCTAGCGCCTGATAATACGGCAAAAATCACCGTTCCCTTTTTCGCTCCGCTACTGCTTAATACCCCTCGCTTCTATCTTAGCGGGGTACCTCAGTGGTACCCGCCTGACTTTCTGATACCGGCGAAGTGGGGGGCGGCGAGATCGTGCCGAGACTGACAAAGGCGATCGTCGAGTCCGCGGACAAGGCCGGGGCGGACTATGTCGTCTGGGACACGCTCGTTCCCGGCTTCGGCCTTCGCGTGTGGCCGAGCGGAGCGAAGGTCTACATCCTCAAATACCGGGTTGGCGGCGGTCGCAAGGGCCGCATCCGCAAGCCGACGATCGGCCCCAGCTCGAGCATGACGGTCGACGAAGCGCGGTCGATCGCGCGCACGTGGCGGGCCGAGGTGACGATGGGCGGCGATCCGGGCGGCGAGCGCCTGCGCCGGCGTGAAGGTCGCACGGTCGCCGAGCTGGCCGATCGGCACCTCGAGGACCACGCCAAGGTCAAGAACAAGGCGCTGACGGTCCGCGAGATCACCCGCTACCTAGAGGGCTACATCAAGCCGCAGCTCGGCAAGCTCCGCGTCGAGGAGGTCGATCGGACCGATATCGCCGACCTTCACCAGAGCCTCAAGGACACGCCCTATCAGGCCAACCGCGTGCTCGCCGTCGCCTCGACCATGTTCGGCCTGGCCGAGAAGTGGCGTTGGCGGGCCGACGGCACCAACCCCTGCCGCCATGTCGAGCGCTTCCGCGAGGTGCAGCGCGAGCGCTTCCTGTCATCGGAGGAGCTCGGCCGCCTTGGCGACGTGCTCGCGGCGGTCGAGATCGAGAGCAAGAGCGAAGGCCCGCGCAAGGGCAAGGAGTGGTGGAGCGTGGTTCCGGCGATCCGCCTCCTCCTCTTCACCGGCATGCGCCTCTCCGAGGTCCTGACGCTGCGCTGGGAGCATGTCGATCTCGAGCGCGGCTATCTGCGCCTGGCCGAAAGCAAGACCGGGGCGAAGCCGGTCTATCTCTCGCTGCCGGCGATCGAGCTGCTCGAGGCGTTGCCCCGCTACGAATCCGGATGGGTGATCCCAGGCCGCAAGACCGGCCGGCGCCTGGTCGGCCTGCAGCACGCCTGGGAACGCATCCGCGAGCGCGCCGGGCTCGGCGACGTCCGGCTGCACGATCTCCGCCACACCTTCGCGAGCGAGGGCGCAGGCCTCGGCGAGGGCCTCCCCATGCTCGGCCGGCTTCTCGGCCACCATCAGGCCTCGACGACGCAACGCTACGCGCACTTGGCAGCCGATCCGATGAAGCGCGCGGCCGATCGCATCGCCGGCTCGATCGCCGAGAAGCTGGCCGGAATCGCCAAGCCCTTGAAGCTCAAGGAAAGCGCCTGAGCCGCGAAAATCGCGGTCGCGCGACGACGCCGCGCGCCTTTCGGCCAAGCCGATGATCTTCCTCGTCTTCGGCGATCCTCGCGAAATCCCGGCCAATCCGCCAAGACGTTGATCTCGCTCGCGGGCGGAAACGACCGCCCCGCGCCGATTGCCGATCTTTCAAGGGGATGGCTCGATCTGCGAAAGCCCGAAAGGGCCAGACGTGTAAATTCGCGCGCAATAGTGACCCCCTGAGGGGCGGTTTTCGCGTCCAATAATGACCCCCTTCTAACGCTGTGTGTCAGCGTCCCTTCCTTTTGGGCCGATGCGGTCTGGGAAGGGTTTGGGGGG
>VGEH01000182.1 GCA_016869375.1 Alphaproteobacteria bacterium
TCCACAGCACGACCAGCGCAATGGAGAGGCCGAGCAGGATGCCGGGCACGATGCCGGCGAGGAACAGGCTGAGCACCGAGATGTCGGCGACCGCGGCGTAGAGCACCATGATCACCGAGGGCGGGATGATCGGCCCGATCACCGAAGCGGCTGTGACCAGGGCGGCGGCGAAGGTCTTCTTGTAGCCTTCCTTCGGCATGCCGTTGATGAAGATCTGGCCGAGCGCGGCGATGTCGGCGACCGCTGTGCCCGAGATGCCGGAGAACAGGACCGCCGAGACAATCGCAGCGTAGGCCGTGCCACCGCGGATGCGGCCGATCAGGATCTGCGAAAGGCGTATCAGCCGCTCGCTGATGCCGCCGCGGTTCATGATCTCGCCGGCGACGATGTAGAAGGGCGCCGCCATCAGCACGAAGCTGTCGAGGCCGCCCATCATCTTCGAGACGACGTTGAGCAGCGCCTCGTTTTCCCACCAGAGCGCGATCGCGCCGGCGAGCCCGAAGGCGAAGCCGATTGGAAGGCCGCTCGCCAGGAGGAGGACGAGCGCAACGGCGACGACGGTGATCATACCGCGTCCTCGTTGGCGTATCGGGGCCAGGCTGCCATCAGCAGCTTGTGGATTGCGACCATGAGCAGGAGGGCGGCGCCGATTACCGTCGCCGAATAGATCCAGATCATGCGGATGCCGGCGGCGGGCGAGGTCTGCATGCCGTTCATCAGGCAGTAGCGCGTGCCCTGCCACAGCACGAGGACGCCGAAGACGATGGTGAGCCCGTTCAGGAAGATCTGGTGGAAGCGCTGGAAGCGCTCGTTGCGGACGCCGAGGAACAGGTTCATGTCCATATGGTCGCCGTACTGGCTGGCGGCGGCGGAGCCGAGGAAGGTCAGCCAGATCGTGGCGTAGCGGATCGCTTCCTCAGTCCAGAACAGCGGGGCGTTCATCACGTAGCGGGTGAAGACCTGTGCCACGTTGAGGGCGACCGTCACCAGCAGGATCCAGCCGACGGTGTGGTCGGCGACCTTGGCGAGTGACCTAGCGAGGGCGTGGAAGCTCCGCATCGAGGGTCCGAAGGCGGGAAGAAGGTCGGCCCGGAAGCGGGTGCTCCCGGGCCGGGGAGGGATATCAGTTCGCGTAGGCCTGCTTCTTCGCCTCTTCGACCGCGGCGAGCAGCCTGTCGACCAGCGGCTTGCCGACCTCGCCGGCGATGTAGTCGATCACCGCGCCCTGGCTCTGCTTGCGGAAGGCCTCCTTCTCGGTCGGCGAGTTCACATAGACCGTAGTGCCGGCCTTGCGGATCTTGTCGATCGCCTGCAGGCTGTCCATCGCCTTCCGCGAATTGGCGACCTCGGCGTGCATCTTCGCGCCGTCGGTCAGGATCTGCTTCTCATCGGCCGACAGCTTCGAGAACACGCCGTCGTTGATGATGATCAGGTGCAGCCCGTAGATGTGCTCATTCACCGACATGAACTTCTGCACCTCGTAGAGGCGGCCGTCCCACACGGTGGAGGCGGCGTTCTCCTGCCCGTCAACCACGTTCTGCTTCAGGGCCGGGACCAGCTCGGGCCAGGCGATCGGCGTCGCCGCCGCGCCCATCGACTTCATGAAGTTGACGTAGACCTGCGACTGCATGGTCCGCATCTTCAGGCCCTTCATGTCGTCGGGGGTCTTCACCTCGCGGCTGTTGTTGGTGATGTTGCGGAAGCCGTTCTCGGAGAGGACCAGCGTGCGGATGCCGGTTGCCTTCCGCATGTCGTCGGCGAGGCCGCGGACGAACGGGCTCTTCATGAACTCCCAGGCCACCGGCGAGGAGGGGAAGAGGTAGGGAATCTGGAACACTTGCATCGGCTTGTGGAACGAGCCGAGCACGGAGTCGTCGGTCAGCGCCATCTCCAGCGTGCCGTTCTTGACCGCCTCGGTGACCTGCAGGCTGCCGCCCATGGTGTTGAAGAAGAGGCGGATCTCGATCTCGCCCTTGCTCTTGAACTCGACATACTCCTTGAGCGCCTTCATGCCGGCGATCTCGCCGCCCGGCCCGTCGGCGGCGCCGATGGCGAATTTCAGCGTGGTCTTGGCGTCCGCCCCGCCGGCGAGGACGAGGGCGAGCGCGCTTGTCGCGGCTAACATCAGCTTACGCAGAGACATGGCATTTCCTCCCGTTGGTTGATCTACGCCCGGCGTGGCCTTGGACGGCCTTTGCACACATCACAACATCATCGACAGCGGTTCTTCCACCAGCTTCTTGAAGGCCGCCAGGTATTCGGCGCCGATGGCACCATCGACGACGCGGTGGTCGACAGAAAGAGTCACGGTCATCACGGTGGCGATGGCAAGAGCGCCGTCGCGCACGATCGGGCGCTGCTCCCCGGCGCCGACCGCGAGGATCGCACCCTGCGGCGGGTTGATCACCGCGGCGAACTCGCGGATGCCGTACATGCCGAGGTTCGAGATCGAGAAGGTGCCGCCCTGGAACTCCTCGGGCTTCAGCTTGCCGACGCGGGCCCGCGCGGCGAGATCCTTCATCTCGGCGGAGATCGTCGCCAGTCCTTTGGTATCGGCGTTCCTGACGATCGGCGTGATCAGCCCGTCGGGAATGGCGACGGCGACCGAGATGTCGACCGTCTTGTAGCGGCGGATCGCCGCCTCCGTATAGCTGGCGTTCGCCGCCGGCACCTTGCGCAGCGCCAGCGCCGCCGCCTTGATCACCAGGTCGTTCACCGAGAGCTTCACGCCGTCCTTCTCGGCCCGCGTGTTGAGATCGGATCGCAGTTTTAGAAGTGCATCGATCTGGCAGTCGAGCGACAGATAGAAATGCGGCGCCTGCTGCTTCGACTCCGTGAGCCGGCGCGCCAGCACCTTGCGGATGCTGTTGTTCGGCAGTTCGTCATAGGCCGGGCCACCGGGCAGCTCGGCGGGTACGACAAGGGGCGGAGCCGAAGGCCTTGCGAGCGTCGGCTTGCGAACCCCGCCGGCGACCGCGGCCTCGACATCGGCGCGGACGATGCGCCCGCCGGGACCGGAGCCCTTCAGCGTCGCCAGGTCGAGGTCGGCGATCGCAGCCAGCCGCCGCGACAGCGGGGTCGCGAAGGGACGGCCGCGAGGCGTCGCCGGCTGCGCGGTCATGCGCGCTTCTCCAGGAACGGCTGGTTGACGCAGTTCAGGAGCCGGCCGCTGTTGACGTACTCGACCACGACCTCGACGGATTTGCGCCGCAGGTCCTCGATGCTGGAGGGGCTATAGAAAGCGGCGTGCGGGCTAAGCACCAGGCGGCCTTCGATCCAGGGCTCGCCCTTGATCCAGGCGGCAATCAGCGGGTGGTTGGCGTCCGCGGGCTCGGCCGGCAGCACGTCGAGGCCGGCGCCGCCGATCTTGCCGCTGCGGATCGCGGCTTCGAGCGCATCCAGGTCGACGATCGGTCCGCGCGCCGTGTTGACGATCACCGCGCCGGGCTTGGCAGCGGCGAGGGCTTTCACTCCGACCAGGCCGCGCGTCTCGTCCGACAGCGGCGCATGGACGCTGACCACGTCGGACGCGGCCATCAGCTCTTCCAGCGTGTTGACGCGGGTGAAGCCGGCGGAGAGTTCGGTCCCGGTGGGAAGATACGGGTCGAAGAACACGACCTTCATGTTGAAGGCTTGGGCACGCAGCGCCGCGGCGAGCCCGATGCGGCCGAGGCCGATCACCCCGAAGGTGGCACCGCGCAGGCGCTTGACCAGCGGTGCCGCACCGAAGCGCCAGCCCTTGGCCGGGTCCGGCCTCAGGATCTGCTGATAGGTGGCGGTGCCACGCGTCAGCGCCATCATCAGCGCGAGCGCATGGTCGGCGACCTCGGTCGTGCCGTAGTCCGGCACATTGCTGACTGGAACGCCGCGCTTGCCCCAGCCTTTCAGGTCGACATTGTCGAAGCCGACGCCGGAGCGGACGACGATCCGGCACTTGGGGAAGGCCTCGGGGCCGGCCCCGATCTGCTCGACGGCCGAGTAGTTGATGATCGCGTCGTAGGAGGCACAGTCGGCGGCATCCAGCGGCTGTACCTTGCCGGGCGTCCAGCGGCGAAGGTCGATGGACATGCCTGCGCCGAGCATCCGGCGCTCCATCGCTGCGTCGTCGTCATAGCCCCAGTTGACCATCAGCAGTCGCATCGTTCGTTCCTCGAAATCAGGCCAATCTTGCAATCACACAGGGGCGACCACGGCGATCTGCTGGCCCATCTTCACCACGGTACCGGCCTGCTCGAGGATCTGGGCGAGCTTGCCGGTCGCCGTCGCCTCGACCTCGACCACGGCCTTGTCCGTCTCGATCTCGACCACGAGCTCGCCGGCCTTCACCGGATCGCCGACCTTCTTGAGCCAGCGCACGATCTTGCCTTCGCTGACCGTCAGATCGCCGAACGGCATGGTGATCGCCTCGCCGGCGATGGCGGCTTTCGCCGGCGGCGGATGCACGCCGTTGCCGGAGGACGGCTTCGGAGCCGCAGGGGCGGGAGCTGCGGCTGGCGCTGGTGCCGCGGTGCGGCCAAGCCCGCTGCGGGCGCGGCGCGGCGCAGGGGCCTTGCCGGCCATGACGCCACGCGCGCCGGCAACGATCGCGTCGGTGCCGACCAGCATGGCCTTCTCGAGGATCGGCGCGAAAGGATGCGTCATTGCGTCGGTGTGGAGGCGCGCGACCGGCGCATCGAGATAGTCGAAGGCGAGCTCGTTCATGGCCTGGCCGAGCTCGGCGCCGACGCCGCACATCGACCAGCCCTCGTCGGCGATCAGCAGGCGGCCCGTTTTCTTCACGCTCTCCGCGACGGTGTCGACGTCGAGCGGCTGGATCGTGCGCAGGTCGATCACCTCGCAGGAGACGCCTTCGCCCTGCAGGATTTCCGCAGCGTCCAGCGCCCGATGAACGAGCTGGCCCGCAGCGGCGATGGTGAGGTCGGTGCCGGTCCGCGCGATGCGGGCGACGCCGAACGGCACGACGTGGTCGCCGGTCGGCACCTCGCCTTTGCTAGCGAATAGCGCCTTCGACTCCAGCATCAGCACCGGATCGCCGGCGCGGAGCGCGGTCTTCATCAGGCCCTTGGCGTCGGCCGGCGTCGCCGGGACGCAGACGATCAGCCCCGGAATATGCGCCCAGACCGGGTGATACATGCCGCTGTGATGCGGGCCGGCGGAGCGGACGGCACCGGCGCCGACGCGGATCACCATCGGCGCGCTCATCTGCCCGTTGCTCATATAGCGGAGCTTGGCCGCCTGCAGCACGACCTGGCCGGCCGCCTCGAAGATGAAATCGGCGAACATCAGGTCGGCGACGCAGCGCACGCCGATCGCGGATGCGCCGAGCGAGGCGCCGGTGAAGCCCAGCTCCGAGATCGGCGTGTCGACCATGCGATGGCCGCCGAACTCCTGATACAGGCCCTTGGTATGCGCGAAGGTGCCGCCGCGTTCGCCGGTGCCTTCGCCGAAATAGACGATATGCGGATCGCGCCGCATCTCCTCGGCAAGGCCGTCGCGGACGGCGTCGAGCCAGCTCGTCGTCGTGGTCGGTACGTTCGCGGGCGGCAAGGCGAGAGCCGCCGGCGGGTTGATCGGCTCGGCATAGATGTGGCGATCGACGGTTGCCGGATCGGGCTCGGGCGAGTTGCGCGCGAACTCGATCGAGGCCTGGACGATGCGGTCGATGCGTGCGTCGATCTCCTCCAGGTCAGCCGGCCTGGCGATCTTGAATTCCTTGACCATACGATCGGCGAGGATCCGGATCGGGTCGCGCTTGGCCCAGGCATCGACCTCGGCCTGGGTGCGGTAAGTGCCGGTGACGGTGTCGCCCTCGTGATGGGCGACGGTGCGATAGGTCTTGGATTCGATCAGCGTCGGCCCGTCGCCGCGCCGCGCGCGCTCGGCCGCGGTCTTCATCACCTGCCAGACAGCGATCACGTCGTTGCCGTCGACGGCAACGCCGGGAATGCCGTAGGCGGCGGCGCGGGTTGCGATCTCGGGGTTGAGCGTCGCCATCGCGAGCGGCGTCGCCGTGGCGTAGAGGTTGTTCTCACAGATGAAGACAGTCTGCGCCTTCTGCACGCCGGCAAAGTTCAGGGATTCGTGGAAGGCAGCATGGTTGGTGGCGCCGTCGCCGAAGAAGGCGACGCCGAGCCCGTCGTTCTTCTTGACCTTCGCGGCGATGCCGACGCCGACCGCCGAGGGCAGGCCGCCACCGACCAGGCCATTGGTGCCGAACAGCCCCGAGGCGCTGTCGTAGAGATGCATGGTGCCGCCGCGACCGCCGCAGCAGCCGTCGCGCTTGCCGTAGAGCTCGGCCATCAGCGTGTTCGGCGACATACCCTTGGCCAGCGCATGGCCGTGGCCGCGATGGGTCGAGGTGATCCAGTCGGTGCGCTTCAGATGCGCGCAGACGCCGACCGCGGTCGCTTCCTCGCCGACATAGAGATGCAGGAAGCCCGGCGTCTCGCCCTTGCGGCAGGCGACCTGCGCGGCCAGCTCGAAGCGCCGCAGCAGAACCATCTGCTCGTACATCCGCAGCAGCTCGGCCTTGTCGAGGCCTTTGGGCAGGGCACCGGCCTTGTTCTTTGCCGGCTTCTTCGCGGTTCGTGCCTTCGTCGCCATGGCGCGCTCCTTCAGAAGTCGCGGGAGAAGCCGGCGGTCCAGCCGCCGTCGATTGTCAGGATGTGGCCGGTGATGTAGGAGCTCTCCGGCGCCGCCAGGAACAGCGCGCCGTTCGCGATCTCCTGCGTCGTCGCCGGCCGCGCCAGGGGGATGTGCGACATCAGCTTGGCGTGCAGATCCTGCGCCTCGCTGCCCTTGTCGTGGATCCAGCGCTTCCAGTCTTCAGTGGCCGTCGATCCCGGCGCGATGCCGTTGACCAGGACGCCGTGCGGCGCCAGTTCCAGCGCCATCGAGCGGGTGAGGTTCACCACGCCGGCCTTGGCGGCGACGTAGGAACTCTGCAGGCGCATCGGCACGAGGCCGAGCACGGAGGCGATGTTGATGATGCGCCCGGACTTGTTCGGGATCATGGCCTGAGCGCCCTCACGGCTCATCAGGAAGACGCCGGTCAGATCGACCTTGAGCAGCGTGTCCCAGGCTTCGGGACGGAACTGGTCGACGGTCTTGCGGTCATGCGCGGCGACGCCCATGCCGGCGTTGTTGACCAGGATGTCGAGGCGGCCGAACTCCTTCACCACGCGGGCGATTCCGGCCTGGATCTGCTCGGGCGAGGTGACGTCGAGGCCGAAGCCGCGCGGCGCATTGGCGCGCCTCGCCGCTTCCTCGGCGCCTTCGGCGTTGCGGTCGGTATAGACGACGGTCGCCTCGTTGCGGCCGAGCGTATCGGCGATCGCGAGACCGATGCCCTGAGCAGCCCCTGTCACAAGGGCGACCTTGCCCTTGAGATCGACCTTCATGTTTCCCCCCGTCACCGGCTGAGGCGATGACTTCTTTGTAGGGCCGACATCGGGGTCGGCCCCTTTGATTATCATAATATCATGACATCTTGCGGCTCCCGGCAAGCGCTTTCTGAAGACCCGCGGATGTCAGCGCTGACGGCGCAGCGTGAGGCGGTAGCTAAGGGAGAAGCGGTCAGCGGGGTATTCGGTCAGCGCGACCTCGACCGGCTGGTTGTCGGTCGTGCGATAGACGAGGCGCGTTCGAAGCAGCGGCGCGCCCTTCTCGCAGGCGAGCTGGCGGGCGAGATTGGCGTCCGCAAGCTCGGCGCCGACGGTCATGCGCACATCGCCGAGCTCGATGCCGAGCTCGCGCTGCATGACGCGGAAGACGATGACGTCGTCGAAGTGACGGCGTTCGAGCCGGCTGCCGACCGCCGGGGCGAAGTAGATCGTCGAGACCGCGTAGGCCTCCCCCGATTTGCGCAGGATGCTGCGCAGGCAATGCATCGGCTCGTCGGGCGCGAGGCCGAGCACCGGCGCGATCTCGGGTGCTGTTTCCTGACGGTAGCTCTTGATGTCGAGCTCGGCACCGCTGGCGGCGGCGATGATGTCGTCGATCGAGTTGATCTCCCAGCTCGACGCATCGGCCGACGGCTTGGCGAGGATGACGGCGTTCTTCGCTTTCTGCTTGCGGATCACGCCCTCGTTATCGAGGCGCTGCAGCGCCTCGCGGACGGTGATGCGACTGACGCCGAAGCGCTCGGCCAGCTGCGCTTCGGTCGGCAGGGCCGAGCCGATCGGCAGAACGCCGTCGACGATGGCGTCGCCGAGCACGTCCATGAGCTGGCGATAGAGCGGGATTCCGGAGCGTGCGAGCAGGCCGACCGGAAGGTCTGCCCACGGCGCGTCGTCCGCTCGCTGCTTTCTCCCGTGATCGCTCATGCGTCCACGCTCGTTGATCCGCCGGACTTTTCGTCCGGTCGGCTCTCATACGGCGTTGACAGGATGAAAGGCAAGCCGCGGCTCGACGGGCAAGCGGTGGCGGATGGGGTGTCCGCCATAGTATCGTCCACGGATGATTTCGAGCGACTGCCGACGCAAGCCAGAAACCGGCCATTTATGGGCGAATCGAGGCTACCCTGTCCGGGGGCGTCCACGGGTGACGCTGGAAAGCCAGCCGGCAAAGATGGGTAGCGAGATGGGTAGGGGGAGCGCATGGGCAAGCGGGTGATCGGGCGTCTTACCGCGCTCGCGGTGAC
>VGEH01000183.1 GCA_016869375.1 Alphaproteobacteria bacterium
CGAAACGATCTCTTCAGGCTTGTGCCTCTTCTTCGGCATTGCAGTCCTCCTTCTTGTCAAAAGACATAGTTCAGGGTGGACCACTTTTCAGGGGGAGGACCAGGTCATCGGCTCCATGTTCCAGTCGCTGATGACGAGGCCCGGCGCCTTGAAGCGGAGCTTCTGCAGCGCGCTGCCGCCGTCCTCGGCTTCGGCGACGTTCTTGAAGCCGAGCTGGGTGAGCAGGTTCTTGATGATCCGGCGCATCGTCGCGTAGTCGTCGACGACGAGGATTTCCATTTCCTTGCTGATGGTCATGACACGCTTTCCTTCGCAGATGATCGGTTTCTGATGACTTCGAAATTATCCGGCGAGCCGGTCCTGCCCCATCAGTCGAAGGTATGAGGCTGTATTTTTCTCGGCCTAGTCGCGGGCCCATTTGGCGAGGTCGGTGGCGGGCATCGGGCGCGCGAAGTGGTAGCCCTGCGCCAGGTCGCACTCGAAAGCCTGCAGTAGGCGGAGGACTTCGAGGTTCTCGACGCCTTCGGCGATGACCCGGAGGTCGAGATTGCGGCCGAGACCGACGATCGATCGCACGATCGCCTGGGCGCTCCTGTCGGTCGACATGCTCATGACGAAGGAGCGGTCGATCTTGATCTCGGACACAGGCATCCGATGCAGCTCGACCAACGAGGCGTAGCCGGTGCCGAAATCGTCGAGCGCGACCTGGAAGCCCTTGATGCGGAGCCGGGTCACCTGGGCTGCGGTGAAGGCGGGATCCTCCATCGCGGCGGTCTCGGTGATCTCGACCGTCATGCGCGTCGGCGCCAGGCCCGAGGCGGCGGCGAGGTCGGCGAGCAGGTCCGGAAACGAGGGATCGGCGAGGCAGACCGGCGGCACGTTGATCGAGGTCTGCAGGACGGCGGGACATCCCGCGATCGATCTCACCGCCTGGCCGGCGATCTCCATGGTGAGCGGCAGCATCAACGGCAGCTTCTCGACCATGGGAATGAACTGGTCCGGGCGCAGGAGGCCGCGGGTCGGGTGATTCCAGCGCACGAGCGCTTTGGCGCCCGCCGCATGGCCGTTCATGACGTCGACGATCGGCTGCATGTGGACGGCGATCTCGCCGTTCCAGATCGCCTTCTCCACGTCTTCCGGGGTCAGGACGGCGTGGGAGGCGGAGTGCTTCTTCACCGCGGCGGCGAGCTCTCCATGCGCGAAGGGCTTGGCGAGGGGGGCCAGCATGGTCAGCCCGAAGGACTGGCCGACATCGACGGCGGACTGTACGACACGGGCATGGCAGCCCGAGGCGATGACGATCGGCGAACGGCAATGGCGGTCGTGGAGATGCCGCAGCACGTTGACCCCGTCGGTGGCGCCGAGATCGAGATCGAGCACGATCAGGTCGGAGGCGCCGCCGGCATCGAGCACAGGGTCGAGCTCTGACAGCGAGGAGACCTGGGCGGAATCGCAACCGGACATTCCGGCGACGGAGCAGATCAGCTCACGGATGAGCGGATCGTCGTCGACGGCGACGACGCGCGGTCGCAGCGCGTCGTATGCCTGAATCGAAGTACCGAGCGGGACGGTCATGGTGGCCTCTGGAGCGTCAGCGTGTTGAAGCCAACATGCCGTTCCGCCCCTGGAATTGGCCCTGTACGGAAGTATGAGGGCGAGGTTTGTCCCTGAAGGACGAAGGGCGCGGATCTCTCCGCGCCCTTCGAAGAACCGCCTCCTTAGGATGGTCAGGCGGCGTTGACGCGCTCCAGGAACCGGCGCACCTCGGCCTCGAGGCGTTCCGAGCTCCGGGCCAGCGTGCCGGCGTTCTCCGCCACTTCGCGCGCGGTCGATCCGGTGCGTCCGGCGGACTCCCTGACATCCGCGATGTTCGTGGAGACGAGCGTGGTGCTGGTCGCGGCGGCCTGGACGTTGCTCGCGATTTCGGCTGCCGCCGCGTTCTGCTCCTCGACGGCCGAGGCGATGCCGGTCGAGACATGGCTGATCTCGGAGATGGTCCGGCCGATGCCGCCGATCGCGGCGACGGCGTCGCCGGTCGCGGCCTGGATCGCCTGGATCTGCTGCGTGATGTCCTCTGTCGCTCGCGCGGTCTGGTTGGCCAGATTCTTCACCTCCGAGGCGACCACGGCGAAGCCCTTGCCGGCATCGCCGGCGCGAGCGGCCTCGATGGTGGCGTTGAGCGCGAGCAGGTTGGTCTGAGAGGCGATGTCGCTGATGAGGCGGACAACCTCGCCGATCTTCTGGGCTGCGTCGGCCAGGCCCTGGACGGCCGTGTCGGTGCGCCCGGCCTCGTCGACGGCACGTTGGGCGATCCCGGCGGATTCGGTGACGCGCCGGCCGATCTCGCCGATCGACGCGGCAAGCTCCTCGGCGGCGGCGGCAACCGTCTGCACGTTCTCGGAGGCCGACTGGGCGGCCTGGGCGACCTGGTCGGAGCGCTCGGCGGTGCCGGCGGCGACCGCGGTCATCGTCGAGGCCGAGCCCTGCATCGAGGCCGAGGTGCCGCGGAGTCCGCGGACGACTTCGTCCATGCCCTGGCCGAACTCGGCAGTCAGCGTCTCGACGGCCTGGCGGCGCTGCTCCTTCTGTTCCTGCTCGACCCGCTTGGCTTCTTCTGCGGCCCGCGCGGCGATCGCGTTCTCCTTGAAGACGACGACGGCACCGGCCATGCGGCCGACTTCGTCACGGCGGTCGGCATCGGGAACCTCGGTGTCGAGGCGGCCTTCGGCCAGTGCCGTCATGGTGTGCGTAATGCGCCCGATCGGACGAGCGACGAGACCGAGAGCGACGACGGCGGCAAGCGCGACGCCGATCAGGATGCCGGCCAGCGTGATCGCGCCAAGCTGGACGAGGACGCTGCGCTGGTAGCGGCCGAGCTCGTCGGCGAGTCGGTTGATCGTCGCATTGTTGGTGTCGGCGAGGGCCTGGATCTCCTTGTTGAGCTCCTGGCGATTGGCGCGGTTGGCGTCGTTGTCGCCATACTCGCGGCCCGCCGCCGCCGAGACCTCGACGCCGAGGCGGGCAAGCTCGGTGCGGAAGCGGACGAAGTCCAGCCCGGCCTTCTCGACCTTCTGGAACTGCGGCATGTCGGCCGGGTCGACGAGGGCGCGCCACTCGCCTAGACGGGCTTCGAATTGCTTCAGCGTCGCCAGCAGCGGCTTGGCGAAGCGCTCGGCCTCGGCCCTGTCGCGCGACATGTAGACGCCGCGCGAATCCATGACGACCGCCAGGACGAGCGCGTTGGCGCGCTCGCCGACCACGGCGCGCTGGGAAGCGCGCTGGATCAGCTCGACTTGGTGGTCATAGGTGCGAAGCGCCAGGACCGCCTGGCCGGCGACGAACAGCGTCACCAAGGCGAGAATCGTGACGACGACATAGAACTTGATCGCGATGCCCGCGTTGACGATCCACTTCATCGGACTCTCCTGAAATAGCGTGATGCAGGCCGTGGGCCTTCTCTTGCTGCCTGTTTCTCATCTGCCGGCAGCGGATGGCATCAAGCGAAAGTATGAGGCGAGCTAAAAGCTCTTCAGCGCGAAGAATCGGTAGAGCTTGATCTCGCCCTTGCGCAACAGGGCCTCGCGACTGCCCCAGATCTCGGCTTCGCGCACCATGATCGGCATCAGCTCCGGGCTGACCGATCCGGGCTTCATCTCCTGGACCAGGCGCTGCCATCCCTGGCGGATGAGTGCGCAGTGGCGGTCCGTCATGTCCTCGGCGACCCGGACGTCGAAGCCGTGGGCCGAAAGGCACTCGCGATACTCCTCGACGCTCCAGGGATGAGCGCCGAGAGGCTCGCGGCCCTGCCAGTCGCGGATGTTGAACGAGTACTCGGCCTTGGTCGGCACGACATAGTCGGTGAAGCAGAACTGGCCGCCGGGACGCAGCGTGTCGGCGATGCCCTGAATCGCGACCTGCTTGTCGGCGACCGTGAACAGCGCTTCCTTGGAGAAGACCGCATTGTAGGCGGAAGCCTTCAGCATCATGCGGTCGGCGGCGTGGTACTGGACCGCTGCCTTCTTGACGAGACCGGCCTTGGTCGAGCGCTCGACGCCGGCCATGGCGAGAGGTGCGCACCATTCGACGCCCGTGCACCAGGTGCCGAAGCTCTCGGCGATCGTGCGCGAGGCGCCGCCGAGGCCGCAGCCGAGATCGAGCATCGTCATGGTCTGGTTGATCGCCATCGGCTTCGCCAGCTCGAGCAGGTGCTCGGCGCCGCCGGGCGTATGGAAGCCTTCGCCCCAGAGGCGCTCGACCAGCGCGATGCGCTCGGCCGGCCAGGGTGTCGCCGGCTTCGGCGGCGCGCGGTCGGGCTCGGCCGCCATCGCCGCGGCGATGTCGGCGTCCTTGGCCGTCGCGATCGGCAGCGGGACCTTCTTCGGTCCCGGCTGGAGGTCGCGCGGGTCGTAGCCGTTCCACCAGGCGCGGAGCCGCTTGCCGAGAGGCAGCTTGGGCCCGTCCGCGACGGTTGCGCGCGACAGCCCGGCCGGTACGGCAAGCGGGCCGCTGAGGGATCGGTTGAGGACGACGGCGGTCATGGCACGGCGATCAGGCGGCAGCGCGCGCCGGAGCGGGCACGCGCGTCAGCTGGTAGATGCCGCGCTCGCCCGGCACGGGCTCGAAGCGCTCGGTGATGCCGAAGACGGTCTCGGAACCGCCGAGATAGAGCGTCCCGTCGCCGGGGAGGCGGGCGGCGATGCGGTCGAGGATCTTGGTCTTGGTCGCCTGGTCGAAATAGATCAGCACGTTCCGGCAGAGAACGACGTCGAAGGAGCCGAGCGCAGACGGGTCCTCGAGCAGGTTGAAGGTCCGGAAGCGGACCATCGGTTTGAGCGCCGCGTTCGCGGTCCAGCGATCGCCGAGCAGTCTTCCCTGCCGATCGTCGCCGACATCGACACCGGCTTCGGCAATGCGGTCAATGTCGTCCATGCGATCCGGCAATACGAACGGGCCGGCGCCGCCGCGGTGGTGATCGAGGATAAAAGCTTCCCCAAAGTCACGAGCCTCGTCGCCGACGGCCGTCAGGATCTCGTTCGCATCGAGGAGTTCCAGGGCAAGATCGCCGCGGCGCTGGCCACCCGCGCCGATCCCGCCTTCCTGGTGGTCGCGCGAACGGAGGCGTTGATCGCAGGCTTCGGGCAGGACGAGGCGCTGAAACGAGCGGCGGCCTACGAGGCGGCCGGTGCCGACATGATCCTGATCCACTCCAAGCAGAGGACGCCGGCCGAGGTGGAGAGCTTCGTCAAGGCGTGGAGGGGCAAGGCGCGGATCGTGCTGGTCCCGACAGCCTACCCGGAGCTCGACGCCGAACGGATCAAAGCGCTGGGCAAGGTCGGGATGGTCATCTACGGCAACCATGCCATCCGTGCCTGCGTGACGGCGATGAAGGACGTCTTTGCGCGCGTCCTCGCCGATGGCGGGATCCATCGGGTCCACAGCGACATCGTCTCGGTCGAAGAGATCTTTCGCCTGCAGCGGATGGATGCAGTGAAGGAAACGGAGCGTCGTTTCCTGCGTTAGACGTGGCTGCGCCGGCACGACGATCCGGGCAGGCGGTCGGGGAGGTCCCTAGCTCGCGAGGCGCTTCAGCAGAGCGGCGCGCTTCGCCTGGAAGGCGGGTGAGGCGAGGACCGGCGGGTTGACCACGGTCGCCGGGATCCGGCCTTGAGCGAAGCCCCGGAGTTCTCCGGCGATCACGGTGAGCACGTCGCGGCGAAGCTCATAGGTGTCGCAGACCGCGTGCGGGGTCAGCACGACGTTGTCGAGGAGGGTCAGCGGCTCTCCCTTCGGCACCGGCTGGGTCTCGAACACGTCGATGCCGGCGGATGCGATCCGGCGTTCCTTGAGGGCTGCGGTCAGTGCCGCCTGGTCGACGATCGGACCGCGCCCGACATTGACGAAGGTCGCATCCTTGCGCATCCGCTCGAACTCGCGGGCGCCGATCATGCCTCGCGTCTCCTCGGTCAGCGGCGCGCAGACGGTGACGAAATGGCTCTCGGCGAGGAGGCGATCGAGCGGTACGGCTTC
Organism: Alphaproteobacteria bacterium; assembly: GCA_016869375.1. Lineage (GTDB taxonomy): Bacteria > Pseudomonadota > Alphaproteobacteria > SHVZ01 > SHVZ01 > SHVZ01. Next base: position 6,028 of record VGEH01000183.1, read on the forward strand.
GGCGCCGATCCGTGCGGCGCGCTCCGGCGTGAGCCTCGGCGAATAGGCGAGGACGCGCATCCGGAACGGCGCGCAGATGCGGATCAGCTCGCCACCGATTCGGCCTGGGCCGATGACGCCGAGGGTCTTGCCGTAGATCTCGCGGCCGCGATGGTACTGGCGGTCGTCCCAGCGACCTTCGCGCGTGAGCTTGTCCTGAATGACCATGTTGCGGGCCGCAGCCAGCATCAGCGCCAGCGCGCCGGCGGCGGTGCCCTCTGTCAGCGCGTCCGGCACGTTGAACAGCATGACGCCGTGGCGGGTCAGCGCGTCGATATCCATCTTGTCGACGCCGACGCCGGCCCGCGCCACTACAGTCAGCCGCTCGGCTGCCGGAGCGATCGAGCCTTCCGGCAGATATTGTCCCAGCATCAGCAGGACGTCGGCCTCGACGAGGTGGGATGCGGGGACGGCATCGGTCTGCGGCGCTGCCGGCAGCAGCGAAAGGTCGAGCAGGTCGGCCATCGGCGGGAAGACCTCGAAACCGATGGTTTCCGGCCTGTCGTGGCCGATAGCGTAAAGATAGTCGCCGCTGGCGACGATGCGGATGCGCCCGCCCACTAGAACCGCTCGGCCCAGCCGCTCTTGAAGAGGGGCAGGAAGGCGTCCTTGTCGAAGGGATGGGCGAGGGCGACATCGGGCCGGAACTCGCCGACGCCGAGGCCCGGCCGGTCCGGAATGTCGTAATGGCCGCCGACTGGCTTCGGCGCGTGGTCCAGCAGGTCGAAGCGCATCTCGACGTCGTATTCGCAGAAGCTCTCCTGCATGACGAAGTTCGAGGTGCAGGCATCGAGTTGGACGGCGGCGGCGGTCGCCACCGGACCGAAAGGGTTGTGGAACGACACCGGGATATAGGCGGCGTCGGCGATGGCGGCGATCTTCTTGCCTTCAAGGATGCCGCCGACATGGATCAGGTCCGGTTGCAGCACGTCGACCTCGTTGGTCGAGAGCAGAGACTGCAGGAGGTAGCGGCTGGTGCAGCGCTCTCCGGTTGCCAGCCGCGCCTTGATCGCGCGGCCGACCGCCGCGAGCGCGCCGTGATTGTCGGCGTCGACCGGCTCTTCCATCCAGTAGAGATTGTAGGGCTCGAGCTTCTGGCAGACATCGACGGCGGCGCCGACGCTGAAGCGGCCATGGGCATCGATCAACACCTCGACATCGGGACCGACGCCCTGGCGCACGGCGGCGACCAGATCGATCGCCTTTCGGATCTCGGCAGGGGCGGGATCGCGGCCGGAATCGCCGAAGGGATCGAATTTGAGGCCGCGATACCCTTTCTTGCCGACGGCGGCGGCCGCCTTCTCCATCTCGGCCGGGGTCTTTGCCTGCCCGTACCAGGCGTTCGCATAGGCGGGCAGGCGGTCATACATCCGCCCGCCGAGAAGATCGTAGATCGGGCGGTCGAGGGCCTTGCCGACGATGTCCCACATCGCCATCTCGATCGCGGCGATGGCGCTGTTGATGATCGGGCCGCGCATGAACTCGTTGCGCAGCATGTCGTTGAACAGGCGCTCGATCGAGAAGGCGGACGAGCCAATGATGTAGCGATGCGCCAGCTGGTCGATCGCCGCGGCGACCGCCTGCGGCTGGTACTCGAGCGAACCTTCGCCGACGCCGGCTATGCCGTCATCGGTCTCGACATGCGCGAAGACGCAGTTGCGCCAGCGCATGCCGACGACATAGGCGGTGACCTTGGTGATGCGGCAGGCGCGGCGGGTCGTCTTGGACTGAGGAACGGCACTCATCCGCGGATCAGCCTCGGCAGGCCGGTTGAGAGCACCGGGAAGAACACCAGGAGCATGATCACGCCGATCTCCGCATAGAAGAAGAGGGCGAGCTCCGACCAGAGCTGTCGGAGCGTGATGTTGCCGATCTTGCAGGCGACGAACAGGCAGATGCCGACCGGCGGCGAGATCAGGCCGAGCGTCACGCTGACGATCATCACCATCGAGAAATGGATGTCGTCGATGCCCATGCTGCGGGTCATCGGCAGCAGGAAGGGCGCCAGCAGCAGCAGCGCCGGGCCGGCATCGAGCGCAAGCCCGATAACCAGCAGCGCGAAGACGCAGACCAGGAGGAAGATCGTCGGGTGATCCTTGAAGATGCCGACGAGCGCCGCCGTGCCTTCGGCGATGCCGCCGATGATCAGGACATAGTTGACGATCTCGACCGCCGCGATCAGCAGGAAGAGGCCGGCGGTCAGCCGTGCGGCGCCGCGCATCGCATGCATGAGGCCGGCGAAATCGAGGTTGCGAAAGACCACCATGCCGAGGAAGGCGGCGTAGACGACGGCGACGCCGCCGGCCTCGGTCGGAGTGAACGCGCCTGACAGCGTGCCGATCACGATGAAGGCCGGCAGACTCATGACCAGCAGGCCGTCGATCGCGAGGCGCGGCACCTCGGCACGCGGCACAGTGATCTGCGAGACCGGAAGGTCGCCGTTGCGTCCCTTCCACAGCACGACCAGCGCA
>VGEH01000184.1 GCA_016869375.1 Alphaproteobacteria bacterium
TCAGGTCGTACGGGGTCATCTCGACATTGACCCGGTCGCCGGCGAGGACGCGGATGCGGTTCTTGCGCATGCGGCCCGAGGTGTGGGCCAGCACGATGTGTTCATTGTCGAGCTTCACCCGGAACATGGCATTGGGCAGAAGCTCCGTGACGGTGCCCGAAAACTCGATGACGTCTTCCTTCGGCATGCAAACTCCAGAAAGGGGGCCAAAACCGCCGGAAAGTGGGCTCAAGGGGCCTTTTGGTCAAGGAGAAACGGGCTTCCTCACGCAATCGAGGGTCCCCTTTGCGGCGGAAATCGTTCATGGATTCGGCGGATCAGGCCGTCGCGGACCTCGCGATAGGCGGCGAGCCGGGCTTCGCGGGGACCCTCGGCAATGGTCGGATCGAAGGTCGGCCAGTACTCGACGTCGCAGGCCATGACCCGTGTCATTTCGAGAGCGCGATGATGCGCCTCGGGGGAGAGCGTCACGACAACGTCGAAGGAAGTGTCGGCCAGCGTGTCGAAATCCTTCTGCCGATGGCGGCCGATATCGATGCCAAGCTCGCGCATGACCTCGACGGCGAAAGGATCGATGTCGAGACCACGCAGGCCCACGGAGTCGACATAGACCCGGTTGCCATGCAGATGCTTGAGATAGCCCTCGGCCATGGGCGAGCGCACCGCGTTCTGCGTGCAGGCGAAGAGCACGGCAGAGGGAAGCGCCAGCATCCTAGACCCTCAGGTGCAAGGCGCAGATGAGGGTGAAGAGGCGACGCGCCGTGTCAAGGTCGAGCGTCGCCTTACCGGCGAGGCGCTCCATCAGCAGCTCGGAGCCTTCGTTGTGGAGCGCGCGCCGGCCCATGTCGATCGCCTCGATCTGGCTAGGGCTCGCCTGGCGGATGGCGGCGTAGTAGCTGTCGCAGAGCGTAAAGTAGTCCTTGATGACCCGCCGGAACGGGCTCAACGAGAGGCCGATCAGCAGCAGCGCCTCGCCCTCCGCTTCCTCGGCATGGGCGCGGAGGTCGAGCATCAGCCGGTTGTCCTCGACGAAGAGCCGGAGATGGTAAGGCCCGTCATGGCCCGAGAGCGCGAAGGCGTTGCTCTCGATCAGGTCATAGGCGGCGACGGCACGCTCATGGTCGATCTCGGGGCCGCGGCGCGCGATGCTCGTCTCGTCGAGCGAGATGCGGGCGATGCGGCCGGTGGTCATGGCCGATCAGCGACGATTGAGGCGGATCGCCACCGAGCGGGCGTGCGCCGGAAGACCCTCGGCCTCGGCCAGCCGGATCGCCACCGGACCGATGCGCGCGAGCGCGTCAGCGGTGCAGCCGATCATGGTCGTGCGCTTGAGGAAGTCGAAGACCGAAAGCCCGGACGAAAAGCGCGCGGTGCGCGAGGTCGGCAGCACATGGTTCGGCCCGGCGACATAGTCGCCGATCGCCTCCGGCGTGTGGCGGCCGAGGAATATGGCGCCGGCATGCTTCACCTTCGCGGCGAAGGCACGCGGCTCGGCGATGGCCAGCTCCAGATGCTCGGGCGCAAGGCGATCGATCAACGCCGGCGCCTCGGCCAGGTCGCGCACGAGGATCGCCGCGCCATGGTCCTGCCAACTCGCGCGTGCGACATCCGGCTTCGGCAGGCTGCGCAGATGCGCTTCGACGGCGTCGATCACGGCGTCGACGAACGCCTTGTCGTCGGCGATCAGCACCGACTGCGCCACCGGATCGTGCTCGGCCTGCGAGAGGAGGTCGGCGGCGATCCAGCTCGGGTCGTTGTCGCGATCGGCGACCACCAGGATCTCCGACGGACCGGCGATCGAGTCGATGCCGACGCGGCCGAAGACCATGCGCTTGGCGGTCGCGACATAGGCGTTGCCGGGGCCGACGATCTTGTCGACCGCAGCGATCGTTCGGGTGCCATAGGCCAACGCACCGACCGCCTGGGCACCGCCGACGCGATAGATCTCGCCGACGCCGGCGAGCTTCGCCGCCGCCAGCACCAGCGGGTTGACCACGCCATCCGGTGTTGGAACCACCATCGCCAAACGTTCGACGCCAGCCACCTTCGCCGGGATGGCGTTCATCAGGACGGAGCTCGGATAGGCGGCGCGGCCGCCCGGCACGTAGAGACCGACTGCGTCGAGCGGCTTCCAGGCGAGCCCGAGCGAAACGCCCTCGGCATCGTCGAAGCCGAAATCCTCCGGCATCTGCCGGCGATGGAAGACCTCGATACGCGTCGCTGCGAGCTGGAGCGCTTCCATCGTCTCAGCGGGCACGCTCGACGCCGCCTTGTCGATCTCCGCATCGGAGAAGCGAAGGCCGGTGGAGCCGAGGTCGAGGCGGTCGAAGCGCCTGGTGTAGTCGAGGAGCGCTGCATCGCCGCGGGCGCGGACATCGTCGAGGATATCGCGGACGACGCCGGAAACGTCGTCGGTCACCGCCTCGCGATCGGCGAGCAGCGCGTCGAAATCGGCGGCGAAGCCGGGCGCGGAAGCGTCAAGCCGCCTGGGCATCGATGCCAGCGGCGACGCGGAAGCGCTCGAGCCAGTCGCGGATCTGCTCGCTCCGCGTCTTGAAGGCCGACCGGTTGACGGCAAAGCGCGTGGTGACGTCGGCGATGTGCTCGACCTCGACCAGACCATTCTCGCGCAGCGTGCGGCCCGAGGCGACGAGATCGACGATGCGCCGGCAGAGGCCGAGCTGCGGCGCCAGCTCGAGCGCGCCGTTCATCTTGATGCACTCCGCCTGCACGCCACGGCGTGCGAAGTGGCGCCGCGTGATCTCGGGATATTTGGTGGCGATGCGCAGATGGCTCCAGCGCTGCGGATCCTCGGTCTCGGCGAGATCCTTCTTCTCCGCGACGGCGAGCCGGCACTTGCCGATGCCGAGGTCGAGCGGCGTGTAAATCTCGGAGTAGTTGAACTCCATCAGCACGTCCGACCCCGCGAGCGCCATATGCGCGGCGCCGAAGGCGAGGAACGTGGCGACGTCGAAGGAGCGCACACGAATGATCGAGAGGCCGGGCACGTTGGTCCGGAACTGGAGCTGGCGCGACTCCTCGTCGGCGAACTCCGCCTCGGGCTCGATACCCGCAGCGCGGATCACCGGCATCGCTTCCGAGAGGATCCGGCCCTTGGGCACAGCAAGGACGAGAGAGTCGGGCACGGTCAGCTCTTGTGGGCTGGCCGGAAGATCGTCGGCCAGGCCTCGCCGAAATCGTCGAGTCGGCAGGCGAGCTTCTCGACCTCGAGCCGGATGGCCGCACCGCCGGAGAAGAGAAGATCGACGATCCCCTCGCCCGGCTCAAGCGCGAGCAAGGCGAGAATGCGCTCGCCGTCGTCCTGTTCGAGACCGCGCCGGCGCACGGTCTTCACATGGTCGAAGATCAGCGCCGAGGTGATGCGCTCACCGCCGCCGGAGCCGGCCCCTCGGTCGGTCTCCCAGCGATAGCGGCTCGCGGCGAGCATGAAGCGCTTCTCCTCGGGGAAGTAGCGCATGTCGCCGATCGGCACCGCCGCATCCTGCAGCGCCGCCGAGAGGATCGCCAGATCCTCGGCATCCTCGGCCCTGAGCTTGAGCGGCTTTCCGGTCACGACGTCTCGCTCACTCGTCGGCGGCGATAGCCGGCCGCACCCGCTCGATCGCCGCGCCGCAGGCGCCCAGCTTCTCCTCGATCCGCTCATAGCCGCGGTCGAGGTGATAGACGCGGTTGACCTCGGTCACACCCTCGGCGGCGAGGCCGGCGAGAACGAGCGACACCGAGGCCCGAAGGTCGGTCGCCATCACCGGCGCGCCGTTCAGCTTCTTGACGCCGCGGACCAGCGCGGAGGACTGGTGCACGGTGATGTTGGCGCCCATGCGCGAGAGCTCGGGCACGTGCATGAAGCGGTTCTCGAAGATCGTCTCGGTGATCATCGAGGCGCCCTGGGCCAGCGTCATGAGCGTCATGAACTGCGCCTGCAGATCGGTCGGGAAGCCCGGATAGGGCTCGGTGATCACGTCGGTGCCGATGACGCCGTTGGTTCCGGAGACACGGACGCCATCCGCCGTCGCGGTGACCGCGATGCCGGCCTCGGCGAGTTGCTTCACCAGGGACTCGATCATCGCGAGCTTGACGCCGACGAGCTCGACATCGCCGCCGGTGATCGCCGCGGCGATGGCGTAGGTGCCGGCCTCGATGCGATCGGCGACGACGGGATAGACGGTACCGACCAGCTTCTTCTGGCCGCGGATGCGGATGGTGTCGGTGCCGGCGCCCTCGATATCGGCGCCCATCGCCTTCAGGCAGCGGCAGAGATCGACGACCTCGGGCTCGCGCGCGGCGTTGACCAGCACGCTCTCGCCCTCAGCGAGCGAGGCCGCCATCACGAGGTTCTCGGTCGCGCCGACCGAGACCGAGGGGAACATGAAGCGCCCGCCCTTGAGGCCCTTCGGCGCCTTGGCGTCGATATAGCCCTGCTGCAGGTCGATCTCGGCGCCGAGCGCCTGCAGACCCTTGAGGTGCAGGTCCACGGGACGCGCGCCGATGGCGCAGCCGCCCGGCAGCGAGACGCGGGCATGGCCGGTGCGCGCCACCAGCGGCCCCAGCACCAGGACCGAGGCGCGCATCTTGCGGACGAGGTCGTAGGGCGCCGTGGTGTTGGTAATCTCGCCAGCGGTCAGCTTGAGCGCTTTGCCGGTGTGCCCGCCGGAGGCGGTTCCATCCATGCCGATCTCGACACCGTGCTGCGCCAGAAGCGTCGCCAGCGTCGAGATGTCGGCAAGGTGCGGCAGGTTGACGAGAGTCAGTGTCTCCTCGGTCAACAGGCTCGCGCACATCAACGGCAGAGCCGCATTCTTCGCGCCCGAGATCGGGATGCGTCCTGAAAGCCGACGGCCGCCCTGGATGCGGATTTTGTCCACGGTGAAAGCCTTGAAAGCCGAATGAAGATGCTGGCGCCGTTGTAGCGGACGGGCGCCCGGCCGACAAGCAAACTGGCCCGATTCGGCGCGCTTTAGATGCGATCCACCGGGATTCGAATGTGGACGGCGCCGTCGGCATCCGCCGGCGGGAAACGACCGGCCCGCATATTGACCTGGACGGATGGCAGAATGAGGGCGGGCATCGAGAGCTTGGCGTCGCGCCCGCGGCGCAGCTCGACGAAGTCGGCCTCGCTCACCCCATCCTTGATATGGATATTCCCCTCGCGCTGCGCCTTGACGCTGGTTTCCCAGACGAAGCTGTCGCGGCCCGGCGCCTTGTAGTCGTGGCAGAGGAACATGCGGGTGTCACCCGGCAGCGCGAGCAGCCGGCGCACCGAGCGATAGAGTGTCGCCGCATCCCCGCCCGGAAAGTCGCAGCGCGCCGAGCCGTAGTCCGGCATGAACATGGTGTCGCCGACGAAGATCGCGTTGCCGATTCTGTAGGTGATGCAGGCCGGCGTGTGTCCCGGCGTGTGCATGACCTCGATCGAAAGCCGGCCGAGCGGCGCGCTGTCCCCCTCGGCGAAGAGCCGGTCGAACTGCGAGCCGTCCGGAACCATGTCCCAGGCCGCGAAGACAGGACGGAAGGTCTTCTGGACGACGGCGACATGGGTGCCGATGCCGATCGGCGCGCCGGTCACCTTCTTCAGGTGCTGCGCGGCCGAGAGGTGATCGGCATGGACATGGGTTTCCAGGATCCAGCGGACCTTGAGCCCGCGCTTCTCGACGGCCTCGAGCACGTTGTCGGCATGCGTCGTCCGGGTGCGCCCGGAAGAGCCTTCGTAGTCGAGGACCGCATCGATGATCGCCGCGTCGCCGCTTTCCGGGTCGGTGACGAGGTAGGTCGCGGTGAAGGTCGGTTCATGGAAGAAGCACTCGACCTCGGCGATCGCCGGGGCCTCGGCCCGAGACCGGGCCTGCTGCTTGCGCTTGTGCAGGTTCTGCCTGAGCGCCGCGGCGCTGCGCTCGTCGCGCCCGGCCTGCCCCGCCCCTTTCTTTCCCCCCGTCATCCCTACCCTCAGTCGGCGAAGCGGAAAGGCAGCATCTTCAGCGCGCGCCCGAGCTTGGCCTGCATGTCCGCAAGGTCCCGGCCGCCGATGTTGATGAGGCCATGGCGGAAGCTGTAGCTGTCCTGAGGCAGCTCCGACAAGCGCATTCCCGGCACCGCCCGGACCATCACCACCGTGTCCGGAATCAGGCGCTCGACCTTGGCGATGTCCTCGTCGGACGGCACCGCGAGGCACAGTCGGTCGGTGAAGCCGCGGAGCACGAAGCTGGCTGCGGCTCGGTAGCGTCCTTGCCCCCGGTGAAAATCCGGCCGCCGGCCGCGGGCGAGGTCGATGAGGATCCGGTAGCTGTTGATACCGTCGACCTTTTCGAACAGGTCGGCGAACTGCATCGAGAGCCGGTCGTTGACCTCGATCACCATCGGTGCCTTTCGCTTCGGATCCCAGAAGAACTCGATGTTGAAGAGGCCGTGGTCGAAGCCGAGTCCGGGCATCAGCTTCTTCGCCACATCCACCATCTGCGCCTGGATCTTCAGCGGCAATGCTGAAGGGTATTGGAACCGCTTGAAGCTGACCTTGTTGGGAAAGCGGATGGAATCGACGACTCCGAGAACCGTCACCTCGCCGCCGAAGACATAGCCATCGAGAGTGCATTGGAAACCCGACATCAGCTCCTCGGCCAGCATCCACTGCCGCCCGCGGCCGAACTGGGCGCGGGGAGCCGCGTCCCCGATCAGCTCGACGAAGCCGCCGAGGAAAGGCGGCAGCTTCTCGGCCGCCTGGGCCAGCGCCTGCCGATAGGCCGCGCGATCCGCGATGCGGAAGCCGAGATAGGAGAGGTAGGACTTGATCGGCTTCAGCCAGAACGGCCGGCCGACGCCGAGCGCGTCCGGCTCGGGCGGCCGGTCGAGGTCGATCAGCGCGAATTTCGGTGTCGATTCGGGCACCAGGCGCTGCTGCAGGACCCGGCTCCAGCCCTTGTGCTCGCAACGGACGGCAGCGGTGAAATCGAGGCCGGGCAGGCCGAGCCGCCGGCAGATCGCCGGAACCAGAAGGCTCGGCGGGAAGTCCTCGACGCCGACGACGCCCTCGATCCCGGGGGTTGCCTCGGCCAGCGCGACGGCGCGCTCGATGTAGTCATGCGGCTGGCAGTGATACGGGTCCGAGGCCTCCTCGTAGGTGCCGACATCGAGAAGTCTGAGGTCAGGACCTCCCAGTCGCTGCAGCTGCGCGCGGTCCTCGTCGCTGATGCCGACGGCGAGAAGAACGGCGGGCTTTCCGGGCGCAGGCTGGGAAGTGGAGGCGCTGCGCGCGGGGGCGTCCGGAACCATGGCCGTTCGTTTCCTCACAGGACGACATCCCCTTCGGCGCATTGTCGCCGACTGCTTTCGGGGTGTCCACGCCACGAATTCCCCACAATTGCGTCACGCGCGGGTCACCAACCTCACCTAGTGTTTCGGCCAACGATAAACAGGAGCCGGCGATGGACATGGCGGCAATGGCAAGCGGGGCGATCTTCCTGGGCTTGCTGTGGGTTTCCGCCGGCCTCGTGAGCCGGCTCATCGACCGCTCGATTGACCGGACCCTGCCCGACCCGCGCTGGTTCGAAGCGTAAGCCGGCGCCCGGGTGGAGTGGCCTCCGCCCTTGCAAGCCCCTCCCCCCTGTGGCATGGAAGCGCCCGCCCGGCGCGCCCCTGAGCCCGTCGGCGCTCCTTAGCGTTGCCGCCTTAGCTCAGTGGTAGAGCGCACCCTTGGTAAGGGTGAGGTCGACAGTTCAATCCTGTCAGGCGGCACCATCGCTCACCGCGACGAAACCGAAAAGCTATTGGCAGGTTGCCTGGGCCTGCGGCGCGCGCCGTTCGGGACCGGTTATCGGAATCGAGCGGCGACGGCGATCCGGACCGAAATAGCTCGCCGCCCGGATGAAGGGCCGCGGCGCCTCGATGACGGCATTGAGGCGCGAGCACAGGCTCTTCACCGCGACGGGCTTCGTCATGAACTCGGTGACCCCGGCATCGCGCGCGACCAGGACGTGCTGCCGGTCCGAATGTCCGCTCAGCATGATGATCGGCATGAAGTGGTCGGGGCTGTCCTCCGATCTCCGGATCAGGCGCGTGAGCTCGAGCCCATCCACGGGTTCCATGTTCCAGTCGAGGAGGGCGATGTCGACGGCGTTGTCCTTGATCAGACGAAAGGCCGCCTCGCCATTGGCTGCCTGGAGGACGGTACCGAAGCCGAGCGCGACCAGGACCTCGCTGACGAGGGTCCGCGGTCCTGTCCAGAATCTTTCGCACATTTGATCAGGCGGCGGCTCCGGATTGTGGGACCTGCGGCTGATAGAGTGGCCGCATGTTCATGTAGCACCTGGCTGACCACGCCGATCCTGCGATATAGCGCAGCCGCGCAGCCGCCAAGTTGAGACAGGACTGACCATCAGGGAAGGCACCGACGACACGGGTTCGTCGGCGGATCTCTTTCATGATCCGCTCGAGTGGGTTGTTGGTGCGGATCTTCTGCCAGTGGATGTCTGGGAAGGCGAAGTAGGTCA
>VGEH01000185.1 GCA_016869375.1 Alphaproteobacteria bacterium
CCCGGCGACGGCATCGGCAAGGAGGTGATGCCGGAGGGGCTTCGCGTGCTCGACGCTGCTGCCCGCAGGTACAACATCGATTTCAGCTTCGACCACTACGACTGGAGCTGCGAGACCTACAAGAAGACCGGAAAGATGATGCCGGCGGACGGCATCGAGAAGCTGGCGCAGTCGGGCTCGATCTTCCTCGGCGCCGTCGGCTTCCCGGGCGTGCCGGACCACATCTCGCTCTGGGGCCTCCTGATCCCGATCCGGCGCGAGTTCCAGCAATACATCAACCTCCGCCCGGTGCGCATGATGAAGGGCATCCCCTGCCCGCTGGCGAACCGGAAGCCGGAAGAGATCGATTTCTGGGTCGTGCGCGAGAACAACGAGGGCGAATATTCGGAGATCGGCGGCCGCCTGTTCCAAGGCACCGAGCGCGAGATGGCAGTACAGCAATCCACCTTCACGCGCGTCGGCGTCGACCGCGTGCTGCGCTACGCCTTCGACCTCGCCAAGACGCGCAAGCGCAAGCACGTGTCTTCGGCGACCAAGTCGAACGGCATCATCCACACCATGCCGTATTGGGACGAGCGCGTGAAAGCCGTGGCGGCGGACTATCCCGACGTGACGTGGGATCAGTACCATGTCGACATCCTGACCGCGAATTTCGTGCTGCATCCGGACTGGTTCGACGTGGTCGTCGGCTCCAACCTTTTCGGGGACATCCTCTCGGATCTCGGCCCGGCGGTGGCGGGATCGATCGGCATCGCGCCCTCGGCCAATCTCAACCCCGAGCGGAGATATCCCTCGATGTTCGAGCCGGTGCATGGCTCGGCACCGGATATCGCCGGCAAGGGCATCGCCAATCCGATCGGCCAGATCTGGTCGGGCGCGATGATGCTCGAGCATCTCGGCCACAAGGACGCGGCGGATGCGATCGTGCGCGCGATCGAGGATGTGCTCGGCGGCGGCGGTCCCCGGACGCGCGACATCGGCGGCCAGGCGACGACGGTTGATCTCGGCAAGGCAGTAGCGGAGGCGCTTCGATGATCGACGCATACACGGCGGCAACCAGCAACGGGCTCCGCGCGGCGATCGCGCTCGCCGAGTCCGGGCTGCGCCACACCATCCACAAGATCGACCTCTCCAAGGGCGATCAGAAGACGCCAAAGTTCCTGCGCATGAACCCGGCGGGGCAGATCCCGGTCATCGTCGACAGGGACGTCGCCGACGGGCCGCTGACCCTGACGGAGTCGACCGCGATCCTGATCTATGTCGCCGAGAAGAGCGGCAAACTGCTGCCGGCTGGTGCCGGCCCGCGGGCGCGCGTGTTCGAGGCGCTGGCGACGGCAATGACCGATGTCTACGCGCCGTTCAACGCGCTCTTCCATATCCATGACGACTTCGCCGACAAGGTCACGCCGGAGGTCATCGCCGATTTCGACGCGCGCATCCGCGCGGCGCTGACGCGTCTCGACGCCACGCTCGGGAAGTCGGAGTGGATCGCCGGCGATTTCTCGATCGCCGATATCGCGCTCTACTGCAACGTCTGGCGCTTGAAGACGGCGCTCAACCGGACCTTCCCCGATCTCGGGAATCTGCAGCGCTGGTTCACCGCCATCGCCAACCGGCCCGGCGTGCAGCTCGGCACCTCGCTGGCGGGCCGCCCGTGACCGATCGCTTCTTCGAGGATTTCAAGGTCGGCGATACCTTCACGACCGGCGGCGCCACGCTGACGGAGTCGATGATCCTCGACTTCGCGCTCGCCTACGATCCGCAGCCTTTTCATCTCGACGTCACCGCGGCCAAGGCAGGCCCCTTCGGCGGCCTCATCGCCTCAGGCTTCCAGACCCTGGCGCTCGGCTTCCGGCAGGTGCTCGATATGGGTCTGCTGCGCGGCGGCTCGATGGGCTCGCCCGGCATGGACGAGCTCCGCTGGACGCGGCCGGTGCGCCCCGGCGACACGCTGCGAGTGAAGGGCGAAGTGGTTGAGACCAAGCCCTCCTCCTCCAAGGCCGATCGCGGCACGGTGCGCATCAAATACGCCTTTGTCACCCAAGCGGACGAGGTGGTGCTGACCATGAGCTGCATGCACATCATGAGGCGCCGGCCGGCATGAGCGAGGCCCCGGCATGAACGAAGCCGACATCGTCATCGTCGGCGGAGGTTCCGCCGGCTGCGCGCTGGCGGGACGCCTAAGCGAAAATCCGCGCATCCGCGTTCTGCTTCTGGAAGCGGGGCCGAGCGACACCGATCCCTGGATCCACCTTCCCGTCGGCTATTTCCGCAACATCCTTTCGCCGCTCTCCTGGGGCTTCGAGACGGAGCCGGATGCCGGCATCAACGGCCGCTCGATGGTCTGGCCGCGCGGCAAGGTGCTCGGCGGCTCGTCTTCGATCAACGGCCTCATCTATATCCGCGGCCAGGCCGAGGACTACGATCACTGGCGCCAACTCGGCAATGCCGGCTGGTCGTTCCAGGACCTGCTGCCCTACTTCAAGCGCGCCGAGCACCAGGAGCGCGGCGAGAGCGAGCTGCACGGCGTCGGCGGTCCGCTCGGCGTCTCCGACCTCCGCCTCAAGCACCCGATCTGCGAGGCCTTCATCAAGGCAGCCGAGCAGGCGGGGTATCCGCACAACCCGGATTTCAACGGCGCGAGCCAGGACGGCGTCGGCTACTACCAGCTGACCACGCGGAACGGCATGCGGGCGAGCGCGGCCGCAGCCTATCTCAAGCCGGCGCGCAAACGCCCGAACCTGCGGATCGAGACCGACGCGCTGGCGACCAGGGTGCTGGTCGAGAACGGCCGTGCCGTCGGCGTCGCCTATCTCAAGCACGGCATTCCCTACGAGGCGCGGGCGCGCGAGGTGGTGCTGTCGGGCGGCGCCATCAACTCGCCGCAGCTTCTCCTGCTGTCCGGCATCGGTCCGGCGGCGCATCTGCAGGAGCACGGCATCGCCGTCACGCGCGATCTGCCGGGCGTCGGCGAGAATCTTCAGGACCACTATCAGGCGCGCGTGATCTGGCGCTGCACCCAGCCGATCACGCATAACCAGATCCGCCACAGCCTCTGGCGCCAGGCGATGGTCGGCACCGAATGGCTGTTCCGGCGCTCCGGCGCGGTCACGATCGGCGCCGGCGAGGTCGGGCTCTTCTGCAAGAGCACGCCGGAAGTCGCGACCGCCGACCTGCAGTATCACTTCATGCCGGTCAGCTTCGAGCGCTCCCAGGACGGCAATTCGATCCACGTGCATGAATGGCCGGGCTTCAACAACACCGTCAACCAGTCGCGACCCGAGAGCCGGGGCTGGATCCGGCTCAAATCATCGGACGGGCGCTGGCATCCGGCGATCCAGCCCAACTATCTGACGGCGGAGACCGACCGGCGGGCCATCGTCGCCGGCATCCGGATCGCGCGACAAATCTGCGAGATGCCGGCGATGCGCGCCTTCACCGGCGCCGAGTACAGCCCGGGGCCCGAGGTCACGCGCGACGACGAGATCCTGGATTTCGTCCGCGCCAAAGGCGGGACGATCTATCACCCGGTCGGCACCTGCAAGATGGGACCGGACGGCGACCGCATGGCGGTGGTCGATGGCGCCCTCCGGGTCCGCGGGATCCAGGGCTTGCGCGTCGCCGACGCCTCGATCATGCCGACGCTGATCTCCGGCAACACCAACGCCGCGGCGATCATGATCGGCGAGAAGGCGGCGGACCTGGTCTGTGCCGGCTTGGCTTAAGCCGCCTTCCTCGCCCGGCGGGCGAGGCCGTCGACGATATGCCAGCTAACCTCCGCGATCTCACCGGAGGCCATTCCGCGCGCGTGGCGTGCAACGGAGCGCCAGACGGCTGCTTCGACCTCAAGGCGGGAGGCGTCGGGCGACAGTCCGGCGAGGTCACGAAGGACCTTGGCGAAGAGGTCCCGGCCGATCGCCGGACGTTGAGGCGCGAGATTCACGTCCGGTAGGTCGTTCCAGCCACCGTAAGGTTCGGTCCGGGAGACGTTTCGCGAGTCGGAACACGTCCGCCTTGCAACGAAACGGCCGGGACCGAAGAATGGCCTTCCAGGGGATGGGCCCCGAGCAGAGGAGAGGCCAATGACACGTCATCCGAGCCGGCTGAAGGCAGCGCTCGCGGGCGCCACGATGCTGGTAGCGGCAGCAGCATTGCCGGCGACCGCGCAGAACACGATCAAGTATGTCCCGGATGCGGATCTCCGCGTCCTCGATCCGATTTTCACCACCGCCGGCACGACGCTGAACCATGGCGTGATGATCTATGACTTCCTCATCGCGCCGGATGGCAAGAATACCCCGCAGCCCCAGATGCTGGAGAGCTGGAACGTCAGCGCCGATGGCCTCACCTATACCTTCAAGCTCAGAGCCGGCCTGAAATGGCACGACGGCACGGCGGTGAAGGCGAGCGACGCCGTCAAGTCGCTCGACCGCTGGGGCGCCAAAGTTCCCTCCGGTCGCGACACCTACACGCGCGTTGCCGAAACCAAGGCCACCGGCCCCGACACCTTCGAGATGAAGCTGAAGAAGCCGTTCCCGCGGCTGATCAACTTCCTGGCCGAGCCGATCAACCCGCCCTTCATCATGCGCGAGGTCGATGCCAAGACCGACCCGAACACCGCGATCACCTCCGCGGTCGGCTCCGGCCCGTTCAAGTTCGTGCGCGAGGAATGGATCCCGGGATCGCGCGTCCTCTACGCCAAGAATCCCGACTACGTGCCGCGGACCGAGAAGGCCGAGCACATGGCCGGCGGCAAGGTGGTCAAGGTCGACCAGGTCGAGTGGGTCATCCTGCCGGACCCGATGGTGGCCGCGAACGCGGTGATGACCGGCGAGGTCGACTATCTCGAGAATCCGCTGATCGACATGCTGCCGACGCTCAGGAAGAACCCGAACGTCGTCGTGCAGGTCGTCAACCCGCTCGGCTACCAGATGATCATGCGGCCGAACCACCTGGTGCCGCCCTTCAACAACGAGAAGGTCCGCCAGGTTCTGCTTTATGCCGTCGACCAGCAGGCCTATCTCCAGGCGGCGGTCGGCGACGCGAGCCTGCGGAAGCCCTGCTGGGCGATCCTGATCTGCGGCGGCCCCTATGAAACCACCGCCGGCCTCGGCGACTGGACGAAGCCGGGCGCGCTCGACAAGGCCAAGCAGATGCTGAAGGACTCGGGCTACAAGGGCGAGCGCGTCGTCATCATGCATCCGACCGACCAGACGGTGATCGGCGCGATGACGATGGTGACCGCCACTCGCCTGAAGGAAGTCGGATTCAACGTCGACCTGCAGTCGACCGACTGGTCGTCGCTGATCTCGCGCCGGCCGATCAAGGAGTCTCCGGAGCAGAACCGCGGCGGCTGGAACATCTTCCACACCTGGGGCTTCGCCGGATCGCTGATGGAGCCGCTGTCGAGCTCCTTCATCGCCAGCCCCTGCGACGGCAAGAACTGGTTCGGCTGGCCCTGCGACGAGGAGCTCGAGAAGATCCGCATGGTGGACTTCGAGGGCGTGAAGTCGCCTGCCGAAGGCAAGCAGGTCGCCGATCGGTACCAGACCCGCTTCTACCAGTCAGTGCCGCTGGTGCCGCTGGGCCAGTTCACCCAGCCGGTCGTGCATCGCAAGAACATCACCGGCGTGCTGACCGGCACGCGCGTGGTGCTCTGGAACCTCGAGAAGAAGAAGTAGGCTGAAAAGCAAGGCGCCCCGGACCGAGCGGTCCGGGGCGCCTCGGGTCGAGGCACTTCGCTCCTAGATTAGGGAATCGCGAAGAGCGCGTTCCGAGTCGAGGCGGACGCAAGCGCGGTTCAGGTTTGCGAGGCTTCGACAGCCGACGAATGCCATAACGCGATCGATCTCTTCGCTGAAGATCTCGAGCGCACGGAGCGCCCCTTCCGGTCCTCCGGCAGCGACGCCCCAGGCCATTGCACGCCCCAGCAACACGGCCTTGGCGCCCAGCGCGAGCGCCTTGACCACGTCCGATCCCCGACGGAACCCGCTATCGACGAGGATCGTCACGCGATCACCTATTGCTTCCGCGACCGAGGGCAGTACCTCTACCGGAGACACCGCACCATCGAGGTTGCGGCCGCCGTGGTTGGACAGCACAACCCCGTCAACGCCCAGATCCGCGACTCGGCGCGCTTCATCGACGCTGAGCAGCCCTTTCACCAGGAGAGGACCCCGCCACAGACGGCGGATCTGCACGAGGACTTCTAATGTCACATTCCAATCGCGCGCTGAAAGGAAGAACGCAGCGGTTTCCATCGCACTCGGCGCTCCACCCATCTCTGCTGCCAGCGTCTCGAATCGCGGGATCCCTCCGGTTGTCGCCATCCGCCAGAACCAGGCAGGCCGGGTCGCGATGTCGAGAGCAAGGCGAAGCGACGGCCGGGACGTGAGGGAAAAGCCGTTCCGCCGATCGCGATCGCGGTTCGGCGCAATCTGGGTGTCCGTCGTGACCACGAGCGCCTCGTAGCCCTCCCGCGCTGCGCGAGCGAGAAGGGAGCGATTGATGGCTTCGTCTCGGAAGGGATAGAGCTGGAACCACCGCCGCGCGGCCGACGCCGCCTCGGCGACACGCTCGATCGACGCACTCGACCCCGTCGCAAGCACGATGGGTACCCCGCTGGCCGCCGCTGCCCGAGCCAGCATGATCTCGGCATCCGGGCGCAGGAGCCCGAGCAAACCCATCGGGGCGACGATCACCGGGGACCGGCTACGCACACCAAAGAGATCGACTTCCTGGTTGCGATCGGAGACATCGGCAAGGGTACGCGGGACGAACCCTATGTTTCTGAATATCTCGCGATTGGTGCTTAGGGTGACTTCGTCCTCAGCGCCGCCATCCACCGAGTCGAACACAACTCTCGGAAGGCAGCGCCGGGCAAGGCCGCGAAGCTCCTCGACGTTTCCAGCGCGAACCTTCGACACAAGTCTCAGCTTACTTGCCGTTGTTGGACGGGGCTGGCCGGGCGAAGCTTCGCCCGGCCATGCCTCCGACTACTCGAACCAGACGTCCCACATGCGCGGTATGCGCCCGGGCGCAAAGCCCTGAACGTTGCCGCGGGTCGCCTGGTAGCGACCCAAGTCGCCGAGCTTGATAGCCGGGACAAACTCGAAGAAGCGCTTCTGGAAGTCGGCGAATGCCTTCTTGCGGTCATCGAGGGAGAGCGCCGTGTTCAGCACCGAGTTCGCGCGTTGCATCTCGGGATCCGAAACCCACTGCGCGCCCATGCCGCCGTTGTCGGTGGTGAAGAACGCGGCGACGGCGTAGGGACCCTCATATGGCTGGATGCCCATGCCAACCACCCAGAGGCTCCAGCCCTCCGGCTTCAGGCGAATGTTGAACGCCGTCGGCCAGTCGACGACGTTGAGCTTGATGTTGAGGCCAGCCTTTCTCAGCTGCTCGGCAGCGACGACGCCGGTGTCGTGCTGCCACTGATAGCTTGAGTCCGTGAGAAGCACGATCTCCTCGCCCTTGTAGCCCGCCTCGGCCAACAGCTGCTTCGCCTTCGCGATGTTCTTCTGGTTGTAGTATTCTTTGCCGATGTCGCCGGCGAAATAGGCCGTGCCCGGGTGCTGCCAGCCATGCGTCATGCGGTACAGTCCCTCGCCTGCGATGGCCATGATCTCTTCTTTGTCCAAGATCGCCTGAATCGCTTGGCGAACCCTCACGTCCTTGGTCGGACCAAACGCTCCGTTAACGACGAGTAGATGGAAAGCGAACGGCATCGCTTCGAAGATCTTGACCGACCGGTTGTCCTTCAGTCGCTTTGCGGCGGGTGCGGAAAGCGCGTCCACCGCGTGAACCTCGCCGGTTTCCAATGCCGCCGCACGAGCGCCGCTTTCCGGAATGTGACGGAATCGCACTGTGTCGAACCATGCGGTCTTCTTGCCGCCGAATCCGTCGCGCTTCTGGAAATTGGTGTTCTGCGAGTACGCGTCGAACCGTCTCACCAGCACGTGGCTGTCCGGGATGTATTCGACGAACTGGTAGGGACCAGTGCCGATGTGGCTGATCCTGCCGCGTTCCTTGTCGCCTTCCGACTTCGGCATGATACCGACCGGGGCGCCCGGCGAGGAGATGAGATCGATGAATCCCGGGACGGGATTGGCAAGCGTAACCGTAACGACGTACTTGGAAGTCGCCGCCAGCCCGGTGACCGGCTTCATGATGCCCGACGAGCCGCCGACCTTCGCATATCGCTCCATCGACGCCACGACGTCTTCGGCCATCATCTCCTGGCCGTTATGGAACTTCACGCCCTGCCGTAACGTGAATACGTAGGTCTTGCCGTCAGCCGAAATGTCCGCCTTCGTGGCGAGATCCGGGATGGGATTGGCGTTCTCGTCTCGCGCGAACAAAGTCTCGATCCAATGCATTGATATGTTGCGCGACGCCTCCGCCGTGCTGGCTTGCGCGTCGGTCAGGGGCGGCGCTGACGACGTCCCGACAATGGCAGCACCACCTTTTTCTG
>VGEH01000186.1 GCA_016869375.1 Alphaproteobacteria bacterium
AGCACGGGCGCCGGTCTCAACTTAACCGTGGTCCGAAGAATCGGGGCAGGTCACCCCGGCAAGAGGAAAACTGACTGCTCATCATTGGGACAGATGAGCGTCCGCTTCGGTTGTGAGCCTTGGGGGTGAACAGCAAACTCTTCATCGCGCGCCCATCGCCCGACCATCACAGGACCGGGCGGCAGATGAAGGTTTGCAGTCTGGGTAGGGAGGTGCGGCACTGCCCCAGACTAGTTGGGAGAAATCAGTGAATCCACCGAGGGAGACGAATAGAGGCGCGAGGGAGCTACCGCCGAAACCGCATCTCGACGCCCTTGGCCTTCCAGTCGGCTTCCATGAGGTCGAGATCGGTCTCGCCCGAGGGGTTCGCCCGGGTCGGGCGGATCGGGCGCTGGGTGGCGACGTCGCGGCGGTAGATGCCGAGGAGGCGCCGCATCTCGACCAGAGGCTCGGGGCTGTCGTCGACGCGGAAGTCGAGATCGGGATAGTCCTCGGTCGTCACCATCAGCATCGCCGCCGATTGCCGTCCGCGCCGGTCGCCGCCGGCGCGCTGGCCGGCATCGAGGGCGGCCAGCATCCGCTCCGGCAGCGGCAGGGACGCGTCGCGCCGGAACTCATCGAAGGTGGCATCGACGACCGCGGCGCCCGCCAGCATGTTGCCGGCGACGCTGAAGGACTCGCCCGGCCGGTCGCCCGCCCATTCGACGCAGTTGCGGCCGGTCCAGGCGGCAGCGCGGCCGTGGCGGTCGACGGCATGCACCTGGCGCAGATGACGCCCCTCGTCGGCGAGCAGCGCCACCTCGATCGCCGCCGCCGGCTCGACGTCGCGCTCGATCAGGTCGAGGATCTTGGGCCCGAGATACCAGTTGGAGATCGACTGGGTGCAGACCGCGCCGACACCCGCGCGCACGAAGGGGCAGCGAGATCCCACGGCGAAGGCGCGCGTGGTGACGGCGGCGGCGAAGGCGCCGGTCGTCTTGTCGAGGGCCACGATGGACCAGGTCATCGATACTCTCCTTTCTAGAGAAGCTCGGCGAAGGCGCGGACGCTCATCGAGGTCGCGCCCTTGGCCTTGATCGGCACGGCGAAGAAACGGAAGCGCTTGCCGAGCAGCCGGTCGAGCCCGACCAGGTTCTCGGAGATCAGGATGTCGCGCTCGAGCAGGCGCGAATGCACCGGCGCCCAGCCATCGCCCGGCGCGTCGGCGCTGCCGGCATCGCAGGCATAGAGCTTGGCGCCGTCGGCGATCAGGCGGTCGACCACGTCGGGGCCGATCGCCGGATGCGCGCCGTAGCGTTCGGTCCCCCAATGCGCGTCCCAGCCGAAATTGAAGAGGACGGCATGGCCCGCGAGGCTCGTTTCCGGCAGCATTTCGGCGCCGACGACGGTGCGGTCGGCGAGCCCGCGGCAGTCGATGGCGATGCCGGGCAGGATGACGTCGTCCAGGGAGAGCCCGGCGATGTCGCGCTTCTCCGGCCAGCGGCAGTAGGGCGCATCTATATAAGTCGCGATGGCGGTCGGATAGGCGACCTCGGTCGACTCGAAGCCGACCTTCCCGCCATTCGCCGCCTTGGATTCCTCGCGCGTGCGGGCGATCCGCAGCCGGACCGTCTCCTCGCGCACGCTCCCATCGGGCATCCGCCGGCGGATCCCCGGCATGCCGTCATGAAAGCTCTGGGAGAGGTCGACGAAGCGGGAAGCAGTCATTCTTGGCGCATCGATTGCGCGCCACCTTCGCATGGGCGCGCAGGAATGGCATCCCTTGACACGTTAGAACAAATAACGAACATTTCCAGGGAGGCGAAAATGATCCGGCCCGGCAAGCGCAGCAAGTTTCCTCCGCCCGAAGCGCCGTCCCGCGCTCAGCGCGAAGCGGAGATCATGGCAGCCCATCCGGACGATTTCGGGCGCTGGCTGACGACGCAGCTCCGGCCAGGCGTTTGCTTGTGGCCGCGCCCCGAGCCCGCCGACCCTGCCGTCTCCCGCTTTGGCGGAAGGCCGCTCGCTCCTGAAGGCTGGACCTGGCCGGACAAGGACGGCGAGCCGATGCTGTTCATCGCGCAGATCGATTGCGCCGCGCTTTCAGGAACGGCGGTCGCTTCCCTGCTGCCATCCGACGGGCTGCTCAGCTTCTTCGGCGATCCGGACATCTCGTGCGGCGCCGGCTTCGGCGGTGGCGAGCGCTACGGGGCGGTCTACCACTGGCCGAGCGGAACCAGGCTCGTGCTGCGCGATCCGCCCGAGCCCGATGTCGAGATCGCTCCCTGCGCCGGGCTCGAGTTCATCGAGACGCTTGTGCTGCCGCCTCTTTGCGCCCGCGTCGTGGAGGCTCAAGCAAAAGGCCGCCTCGAGGATCGCGACTTCCGCATGCGCTACCCGTCGGAGAGAGGCGTCGACAAGCTCGCCGATGGCACGGAGGTCAGTCCGGACGACATGAGCATGCTCCTCGGCTGGGCCCAATGGGTGCAGGACGAGGCTTATGCCATCGACTCTCGCGAGAAGTGGCGTCTCCTGCTGCAGGTCGGGACCTACGACAACGGCATCGAGGATCGCTGGTGGGGTCCCGGCGGCAGCCTGTACTTCATGATCCGCGAGGCGGACCTGCTTGCTCGACGCTTCGACCGTGTGGAGTTCGACGGTCAGTTCACGTGACCGCTACCGCCGCTGCCGCAGCACGACGTAGAGGCCGCTGGCGACGATGACGAGCATGCCGATCCAGGTCCAGAGGTCGGGGACGTTGCCGAAGACCAGGTAGCCGATGACCACGGCGCCGACGAGCTGCACATAGGTGAAGGGCTGCAGGAGCGAGGCCGGCGCCAGCTCGAGCGCCCTGAGCAGCATGAAGTGGCTCGCGGCGCCGAGGAATCCGGCGATCGCCATCAGGATCCAGCCCTGCGTGTCGGGCCAGCGCCAGATGAAGGGAGCGAAGGCCGAGGTCAGGATCACGCCGAGTAGACCGGAAAGGAACAGCGAGGTCAGCTGCGGATCGGCACCGCCGAGGCGGCGCGTCGCGATCTGGAAGGCGGCGTAGAGCAGCGCCACGCAGAGCGGCAATGCGGCGGCCCAGCTCATCACGCCGAGGCCCGGGCGGATGATGATCAGCACGCCGACGAAGCCGACGGCGACCGCGATCCAGAGCGAGAGCGGCACCCGTTCCTTGAGCAGCGGCGCCGAGAGTGCCACGACGAAGAGCGGGCCGGCAAAGCTGATCGCCTCGACCTCGGCCAAGGGCAGCACGGAGAGCGCGCCGACGAACATCATCGTGGAGGCGATCATCAGGACCGAGCGGAAGGCCTGAAGGGCGGGCCGCTTCGTATGCAGCAGCCCGCTCCAGCCGCCGGGACGCATCGCGGCGAAGGCGAGGATCGTGATGTTGGCGAAAAAGAAGCGCGCCCAGACGACCTCGGGCACCGGATAGTCGCGCGTCAGGTACTTGTTGACGCCGTTCATCATCGCGAAGCCGAGGACGGTCGCAATCACCAGCAGGATCGCGCGGAACCCGGCGCTCGCGCTCGCGGAATTTGGCTGGGACGTCACGACGGCACGCTAGCACGGCCCTTCCGCGATCACGGATTCGTGTCGCTCTCAGACGGAATGGAAGTCCAGAATTCCCTCCCCACCCGGAGTTTCCCGCCATGACCGGATCGCGCTGCTCGATGATGCTTCTCTCGGCGCTGCTCGTCGCCCTGTCGACGAGCGCTCATGCCGCCGGGCTCGAGCGGCTCTACGCGATCGAGTGCGGCGAGGTCGCCGCCCTCGACCAGTCGGTCTGGTCGCCCGGCGTCAATGTCGGCAAGCCGATCACCAACGCCAACAACTGCTACCTGATCCGCCACGAGCGCGGGCTCCTGCTTTGGGACACCGGCTATCCGGACGCGCTCGCCGACCGGCCGGGCGGCAACGCCAACCGGATGGGCACCTCGCGACGGAAATCGAAGCTGATCGACGATCTCGCCAGGCTGGGCGTCAAGCCGGGCGATATCCGCTTCGTCGCCATCTCGCATCACCATGGCGACCACATCGGCAATCTCGACAAGTTCCCGTCGGCGACCTTCCTGATGCAGGCGGCCGAGCACGCCTTCGCCTTCGAGGACAAGCCGACGCCCTTCCCGGCGAACCAGCCGATCATCAAGCTCAACGGCGATCACGACGTCTTCGGCGACGGCTCCGTCACCATCATCTCGACGCCCGGCCATACCGTCGGCCATCAGTCGCTGATGCTGAGGCTGCCGAAGACCGGTTTCGTCCTGCTCTCGGGCGACGCCGTCCATTTCAAGGACAACTGGGACAACAGGCGCGTTCCCGGCATGAACGCCGACAAGGACAAGACCGTCGCCTCGATGGAGCGGATGGCGAAGCTGATCGCCGATCACAGGGCGCAGCTCTGGATCAACCACGACAAGCCGACCAGCGACAGCATGAAACGCCCGCCCGACTTCTACGAGTGAGTTGCCTCGGGCCTCGGCTCGGGTAGGATCGCGCCGCTCTTTCCCGCCTGCCTGAGGTCTTCCATGAAAATCACCGCGATCCGCACGCTCGTCGTCAACGCCGAGATGCGGAACTGGGTCTTCGTCAAGGTCGAGACCGACCAGGACGGCCTCTATGGCTGGGGCGAGGCGACGCTCGAGTGGAAGACGCGCGCCGTCGTCGGCTGCGTCGAGGATCTGGCGCCGCTGATGATCGGGCGCGACCCGCGCGACATCGAGAACGGCGTGCGCGCCATGGTCAAGCACGGCTTCTGGAAGCTCGGCGTGATCGGCCGCTCGGCCATCGCCGGCATCGAGCAGGCGATGTGGGACATCTTCGGGAAGTCGGTCGGGCTTCCGGTCTGGCGCCTCCTCGGCGGCAAGACCCGCGATCACGTCCCGGTCTACACCCATCTCGGGATGGGCAACATGAAGTCGGTCTACGACCAGAAGGAACGCTCGCAGCTCCAGGACCTCGTGGCCCAGATCCTGGGCCGCGGCTACAAGGCCTTCAAGGTCCTGTTCCCCTACTACATGGCCTACACGCTCGATCCGAAGTCGCTGGGCGCCATCGACGGCTGGATGCGGACGCTGCGCGAGGCGGCCGGCGAGTCGACCGAGATCATGATCGACTTCCACGGCAAATGCGCCTCGGTGGCGCTCGCCGTGCAGTGCATCGAGATGCTGGCGCCCTACAAGCCGATGTTCGCCGAGGAGCCGGTGCAGCCGGGCGACGCGCTCGCCATGAAGCAGATCTCCGAGCGCACCAAGGTGCCGATCGCGACCGGAGAGCGGCTGATCGACCGCCGCGACTTCGAGGAGCTCTGCCAGCTCCGCGCCATCACGGTCATGCAGCCCGATCTCTGCCACTGCGGCGGCATCTGGGAAGGCCGCAAGATCGCGGCGATGGGCGAGACCGCGATGATGGGCGTGGCGCCGCACAACCCGCTCGGTCCGATCGCCGGCGTCTCGGCGCTGCATTTCGACATCGCCACGCCGAACGTGATCATCCAGGAGGAGATGGTCGGCGCCGTCCCCTGGTACGGCGAGGTCGTGCAGGGTCCGATCAGGATGGTCGACGGCGCCTGGCAGATCCCGACCGCCCCCGGCCTCGGCATCGAGGTCGACGAGCGTGTCGCCGCCAAGCATCCATTCAAGCAGGAGATCATCCACTCCGTCGAGGCGAAGCTCCCCGACGGCACGATCGTGGATTGGTGATCCCGGCTACATATGCCGGGTCGGCGTGGTGACGATCGGCTCGGGCGATTTCAGGCTGTCGATGCTCCAGGAGCCCGGCCCGGCGACCATCAGGTAGAGGAAGATGAAGCAGAAGAGGATCGCCGCGTCGCCATTGTTGAGCAGCGGGAAGAAGCTCTTCGGCGCATGCGCCATGAAGTAGGCGACGGCCATGAAGCCGGCGAGGACGAAGGCGACGGGGCGCGTGCACAGGCCGATCAGGATCAGGAAGCCGCCGAAGACCTCGAGGATGCCGGCGAGCCCGATCAGCGAGAAGAGCGGGATATTGGCGACGTTCGGATCGGCCGGAAAGCCGAACAGCTTCGCCGTGCCGTGCTCGATGAAGAGGAGAGCGGTCATGACGCGCAGGGCGGCCAGCATCAGCGGCGACCAGGACGCCAGACGATCGAACGCGCGCATCGCGATTTCTCCTTAGCTGCCGACGCTTACTGGGCAGTGACGCCGCCATCGACCACGAGCGACGAGCCGGTCATGAAGGCCGCGTCGTCGGAGGCGAGGAAGACGATGCCGCCGGCGATGTCGCCGGGCGTGCCGAAGCGCCCGATCGGATGCGTCGCCAGCCCCGCCTGCCGCGCCGTGTCCATGTCGTTGGTGCCGGCATAGCGGGCGCGGGTGCGGAAGGTCTCTTCGCCCATGTCGGTCTCGATCACGCCCGGGTGGATGGAATTGACGCGGATCCGGTAGCCCTTGCGCGCGAATTCGAGCGCCGTCGACTTCGAGAACATCGTCACGCCGCCCTTGGTCATCGAATAGAGCGGCGCCAGCGGCGATCCGACGAGGCCGGCGGTCGAGGACACGTTGACGACGCTGCCGCCATGGGGGCTTTCCTTGGCGCGCTCCTTGAGCGCCGGCAGCGCCAGCTTGGTTCCCAGGAAGACCCCCGTGAGGTTGACGCCGCAAAGCCAGTCCCACTCGGCCAGAGTCGATTCCTCACTGGTCTTTCCGAGGAACACGCCGGCGTTGTTGACCAGGATGTCGAGACCGCCGAAGCGAGAAACGGCCAGCGATACCGCCTGGTTCCAGTCGCTCTCGCGCGTCACGTCGAGGTGAGCATAGATGGCCCGGCCGCCGGTCGATTCGATCTCGCGCACCACCTTCTGTCCGGCCTCGTCGAGGACATCGCCGAGCACGACATTCGCTCCGGCCCGGACCATCCGTCGGGCCGCCTCGGCACCGATGCCGCGCGCGCCTCCGGAAATCAGAGCGACCTTACCGTCCAGGCGATTCATCGAGCCTTCTCCACCGACTGGGTTTGCTGACCGGGAGGTTATCAGCGTCGTTCCCGGCAGGTCCCGCAAGGCGAACGATCATGGAACGTTCGTCTTCAGCCGCTGTTCTGCGGTAAGGCCGGACCGCGAGACCCGTCCCTAAGGGAGGCTTTCATGAAGATGCCGATCATCGCCAGCGCCGCGGCCGCCGCAATCCTGATCGCCGGGAGTGCCTCGGCCCAGTCCCAAGGCGCGCCGCAGACTGCCGCCCTCATCCGGGTCGACGTGACCAAGCTGGTCACCGGCAATCGCGCGAGCAAAATCATCGGCACCAGCGTCGTCAACGAGGCCAACGAGACGGTGGGCAAGGTCGACGAGCTCCTGATCGGGCCGGACGGGCGAACGCCCTATGCCGTGCTGTCGATCGGCGGCTTTCTCGGACTCGGCGAACGGCTTGTGGTCGTCCCCTATGAGAGCCTGAAGATGGCCGCCAGCAAGATCATCCTGCCCGGCGCCAGCAAGGAGGCGCTCAAGGCCCTGCCTGAGTACAAGTACACGCGCGGCTAGGGACGGGCCTCTGCCTTATTTCCGCCTCACGAATACCTCCGGTCCGCCACCGGGCGCTGCGCAGGATCGGGGGCTGGTCTCGCGTTTATCTGGCATTGGCCGAGGGAGCGTCTCTCGGCATCCGGAGGGAAGCAAAAGTGTCCATGTCACGCAGGAAGCCGGCTCTGATCGGTGCCATTGGCCTGATGTGCCTTGCCCTGTCGAGCGCGCCGGCCCTGGCCGAGGGGGCGGATGCCGCCCAGCCCCAGGACCAGCAGCAGAACCGCCGCCGCGGCCAGCAGCAACAGCAGAACCAACAGCAACAGCAGCACCAGGTGCAACCCCAGCGGCCGCGCGAAGGCGAAGGCGGCCGCAACTGGCGCGACGGCAACCGGAACGCCGAGGACCGCAATCGCAACGAGCAGCAATGGCGCGAGCGCCGTGCCGCCGACGAGCGGGCGCGCGCCGAGCAGCAGGCGCGTGAGCGGCAGGCGGCCGAGGAGCGCTCCCGGCGCGAGCAGCAGGAGCGCGAGCGCCGCATCGCCGAGGAGCGCCGCCGGGACAGCGACCGCCGCGGCTATGACGGCCGGCGCGACCGCGACCGGGATGGCATTCCTGACCGGCGCGATCGCGATCGGGACGGCGATGGCGTTCCCAACTATCGCGACCCCAACCCCGACCGGGCTCGCTGGAGCGACCGCGGCTGGTCCGGCCCCTCCTACGGCTCGCCCTATCGCCGGCATGTCTGGGTGAACAATCACCGCTTCGACGTGCGCCCCGACCGGCGGCGCGTCTATCGCAACGTCGTCATCCTTCGCCCCTATGGCCCGTGGTACTACGGCTACGGGCGCTACTACCGCGACGCCGATGCCTGGCGCTGGCTCGGGCTGACGGCCTTCACGCTCGGCATCATCAACTACCTGAACGAGGCGCAGCTGCGCGCGCATGAGGATGCGCAGATCGCCGCTACCA
>VGEH01000187.1 GCA_016869375.1 Alphaproteobacteria bacterium
CGCGCTGCTGATTTCTCGACATCCTGGAAGCATCCATCTTCGGTCCTCTCTCGACAAATGGATGTCCAAGGAAACGGGGGCCAGCTCAGCTCTTGAAAACCGCCAGCGAGCCAGTTGAGCCCGACTGGAAGAATCCCAAATGCGCCAATCCCCAGAGCCATGATGAAGCCGATCTGTGCGAACAGCGGCGCTCGGCGAATGCTGCCGAAGATGTCGTGTTTCTCAACAAGATCCAGATTGCGCTTGGGGTTGTCGGCGCGGCCTTTCTTTTCTGGACGCTCTATCTCACCCGAGTTTCGGCTCGCGCCACTGTTGATGCCGCGAACGCTTCCGCGAAAATGGCGAAGGCACTCCCAGCGCTTGAGCGGGCTTATTTGTTCGAGAAGGTTTCCGACTTGGACCTTGCTTGGTTCAATGATGCCGATCTTGAAGAGCGCTTGCTCATGGGCCTCCGCACTCACGACGGGCCGGCGTCCGGGTTCGCTTTCGTCAACCATGGCAAAACCCCCGCGATCATCAAATCCATCGCATACGGCATCGAGTGTTCCACCAACCCAACTGAGCCGCGCTACGACGAATCGCCGCCCCTCCAATCCCGCATCGTCGCCTCCGGGAAAGGTGTTGGCTATCGGGTTGAGGCGAAGGGCAGCAGCTCCGAGGAAGATGGGGCTGCGATCAAGGCCGGGAAGCTGCTCATCGCTGTATCGGCTCGTGTCGTCTACGACGACATTTTTGGTGACGAGCACGAAACTCGCTTCTTCTGGGTCCACAATGGACAAACGAACGTGTTTGCGCCCCGCCACGTCCCAGGCAAAGAACACAACAAGTGCACCTAGCGCCGCCACGACGAGCGCAACCGCGCCCCACTTCCTCCACAACATCGCTCAGCCCTTCCATGCTGAGCGGCATCCGGCATAGCTGTCTCTGAGCCGGCTCATTCCGGCCCGGTTGTTTCAGCTACCTAATGCCGCGCGCGCCGTATTCCCTCTCCCTGCGCAGCAGGGGGAGGGCTAGGGAGGGGGCTTCGGATCACGCCGGCAGCGCCGCGGTGATGATGATCTCGATCAGGTCGCCCTCGGGCATCACCGACTCGACGAAGGAGCGCACCGGGCCGTAGCCGTCGGGCATCCAGGAGGCCCAGGCACGGTCGAAGGCCGGCTTGTTGTCGTGGTCGGTGACGACGATCTCGGCCTTGACGATGCGCGTGCGGTCGAGCCCGGCATTCTTCAGGTGACCCTCGAGCACGTTCAGCGCGGCGAGCGTCTGACCCGAGATGTCGAGCGTCTTGTCCGGCGATGTCGCCACCGCCCAGAGAAAGCCTCCACCGCCGGGAAAACGGTAGATCGCCACCGAGGATTTCGACGGCAGCGTCTTGTTGGGAACGCGGGTGATGTCGCTCATGGCTAGTACGGGGTGCCGTCCTTGCGGAAGAAGCGGAAGCTGCCGTCGGGCTGGAGCGCGACGGTCATGTCGATGTCGGGATACTCGCCGGAATCGCCCGGCGTGCGATCGCCGACGACGAGCAGCAACACGTCCTTGGATGTGCGGTTGAGGAAGTGGTGGCCGTTCTTCGCTCCGGCCGGGAAGCAGGCGCACATGCCGGGCTTCATCAGCTTCTCGCCGGCATCGGTGATCATCACGGCCTCGCCCTCGAGCACATAGACGAACTCGTCCTGCTTTAAGTGCCAGTGGCGCTGCGAGGAGACGCCGCCGGGCTCGATCCGGGTCAGGTTGACGCCGAAGTTCTTCAGGCCGCCATGATCGCCGACGCGCCGGTTCCAGCGCTTGGCCGCTTGGGTGCGCCAGGGCTCGGGATAGCTCGTGCTGTTGCTTTCGGGGAGCGATTTCGGGTCGAAGCCCACAGGCTTTGTCATGCTCGTCTCTCTGTTCTCGCTCTCAACAATGTCACCGCCAGACGCCTTGTCCCGGTTCTGTCGATGGCGCAGCATTGAATGAAGAGTGCTGGTCCCGGGAGGCTGTCATGATCGCACGTCGTCTCTTCCTCCGCCTCGCCCTTGTTGCCTTGCTGGCCGCGATGCCGTCGGTTCTGCAGGCGCAGGCGCCGCAGGTCGGACCGAAAGAGATCGGCGGCGTCGTCACAGGCCCGAGCGGGCCGGAAGCAGGCGTCTGGGTGATCGCCGAGACGGACGGCCTTCCGACCAAGTTTGCGCGCATCGTCGTCACCGACGACCAGGGCCGCTACCTCGTGCCGGATCTACCGGCGGCCTCGTATTCAGTCTGGGTGCGCGGATACGGGCTCGTCGACTCCGCCAAGCAGACAGCGCAGCCGGGAGCGACGGTCAATCACCGCGCGACGCCAGCGCCGGACGAGGCGACGGCGGCCAAGGTCTATCCGGCGATCTACTGGTATTCGATGATGAAGATCCCGCCGGATTCCGAGTTCGGCGGCAAGGGCGACATTCCGGAAAACATCACC
Source organism: Alphaproteobacteria bacterium (assembly GCA_016869375.1). Lineage (GTDB taxonomy): Bacteria > Pseudomonadota > Alphaproteobacteria > SHVZ01 > SHVZ01 > SHVZ01. The sequence goes on from VGEH01000187.1 coordinate 2,438, forward strand.
AAGGCCGGCTGGCTGATGGCGATGAAGAGCAATGGCTGCATCGGCTGCCATCAGCTTGGCCAGCTCTCGACGCGCACCATCCCGGCCTCGCTCGGCGAATTCGACTCCCATGACGAGGCCTGGGTCCGCCGCGTGCAGTCGGGCCAGTCGGGCGAGCAGATGGTGACGCAGCTCGCGAGCAATCTCGGCGGCGCACCCTTCAAGTATTTCGGCGAGTGGACCGAGCGCATCGCCAAGGGCGAGCTGCCGCATACGCGGCCGAAGCGCCCGGAAGGCGTCGAGCGCAACATCGTCGTCACCTCCTGGGAATGGGGCGATCCGAAGAAGTACCTGCACGATCTGATCGCCTCCGACCGGCGCATCCCGACCGTCAATCCCTATGGCCCGCTCTATGGTTCTCCGGAGTACTCGGGAGACGTCTTCCCGATCCTCGATCCGAAGGAGCATCGCGTCACCGGCTTCAAGGCGCCGGTGAAGGAAGGGACCAAGGAAGCGCTCGGCCCCGGCCATGCCGCCGGCCTCGAGGTGTTGGCGCCCTCGCCCTATTGGGGCGATGAGAAGATCTGGGACACCAAGAACAACAACCACAACGGCATGTTCGCCCGCGACGGGAAGGTGTGGTTCGCCGCGCGCTTCCGCGAGGCGGAGACGCCGGCCTATTGCAGGAAGGGCTCGGAGCATCCTTCGGCGAAGCTGTTCCCGATGGAGCGCAACAACCGCCAGGTGACGATCCTCGATCCGAAGACCATGGCGTACCAGTTCGTCGACACCTGCTTCGGCACGCATCACCTGCAGTTCGGCTACGACGCCAACGACACGCTGTGGACCTCGGGCGGCGGGCCGGTGCTGGGCTGGATCAATTCGAAGCTGCTGGCGGAGACCGGCGACGCCGAGCGCGCGCAGGGCTGGACCGCCTTCATCATGGACACCAACGGCAACGGCAAGCGCGACGAGTATGTCGAGCCGGACCAGGCGACCGATCCGACCAAGGACAAGCGCTTCGGCGGCGGCTTCTACGCGGTGATGCCGAGCCCGGTCGACGGCTCGGTCTGGGGAACCCAGGCGGCCTTCGGCGCCGGCGGCCGGCCCGGCGCGGTGATCCGCGTCGATCCGGGCTCGAACCCGCCCGCGACCGCGCTGACCGAGGTCTATGTCCCGCCGATGCCGGGCTTCGGCATCCGCGGCGGCGACATCGACAAGGACGGCGTCGTCTGGGTGTCGATGGCGAGCGGCCACCTCGGCAGCTTCGACCGCCGCAAATGCAAGGTGACCAACGGCCCGGCCATCGCGACCGGCACGCATTGTCCGGAAGGCTGGGCCTTCCACCAGTATCCCGGCCCGGGCTTCGAGGGCCTCGGCGAGAACTCGGCGGAGTCGAGCTATTACACCTGGGTCGACCAGCACAACACCTTCGGCCTCGGTGAGAACATCCCGATGTCGACCGCCAACCTCAACGACGGTCTCGTCGCGCTCAAGGACGGCAAGATGATCGTGCTGCGCGTGCCCTATCCGCTCGGCTTCTACGCCAAGGGCTTCGACGGCCGCATCGACGATCCGAATGCCGGCTGGAAGGGCCGCGGCCTCTGGACCACCTCCGGCGACCGCACCCCCTGGCTCATGGAAGGCGGGAAAGGCTCCAAGCCTCGCGTCGTGCATTTCCAGCTCCGGCCCGATCCGCTGGCGAAGTAGCGTCGGGCACCACTGCGATGGATCGGCGCACCCCCGGTGAAGGGTGCGCCGCGCGGCATTAGATTGCCGGTGTGCCCTCCGGACGCCGCATCCAGATCTCGGAATCCGTCGCCGCATCGACCGGCATCGACGAGGCAATGATCGAGCGGCTGGTGCGTGCCTTCTATGCGCGCATCCAGACGGACGAGGTGCTGGGTCCGATCTTCGCGTCGCGCATCCGCGACTGGGAGCCGCATCTCAAACGCATGTGCGATTTCTGGTCCTCGGTCGTGCTGCTGACCGCCCGATATTCCGGCCAGCCGATGCGCATGCATCAGAAGCTGCCCGTCGATGCCGCGCACTTCGACCGCTGGCTCGGGCTGTTCCAGAAGACCGCCGAAGAGATCTGCCCGCCCGACGCGGCCGCCCATTTCGTCTATCGCGCGAAGAAGATCGCCGAGAGCCTCGAGCTCGGCATCGCCGCGAGCAAGGGCGTGCTGCTCAAGCGCGGCGAGCGCTACATCCGCGTGCCCGCCTGATGGAGTGGTCCGAGGTTCGCGCCTGGCGGAAGACCCGGCGGGCCGAGCTGATCGGCTACCGGGCGAACCTGTCCCGCGAGACCCGCGACTCCGTGCGCGACCGCATCGTCGCCCGCCTTCGCGAGATCCCGAACCTCGCCTCAGAGACCATCGGCTTCTACATGCCCTTCAAGGGCGAGGTCGATCTGCGCGGCTTCCTGCGCGAGCTCCTGGCATCCGGCGCCAAGGCGGCGCTGCCGGCGGTGGTGCAGAAGGCGCATCCGGTCGAGTTCCGCGCCTGGTATCCGGGCGTGCGGATGGAGCGCGGCATCTGGGATATCCCGATCCCGGCGCCGGGCAATCCGGTCCTGCCGACGCTCCTGTTTGTGCCGCTGGTCGGCTTCGACGAGGCGGGGTATCGCCTGGGCCATGGCGGCGGCTATTACGACCGCACCCTGGCCGCGCGGTCACCGCGCCCTCGCGCCATCGGCGTCGGCTACGAGTCGACGCGACTCCCCACCATCCACCCGCAGCCCCACGACATCCCCATGGACGCGATCGCGACCGAGGCGGGGATGACATGGTTCGAGCGCGGAGCCCGCTGAGCGCGCTTCGCCATCCATCGGATGTTCTTGCGCGCTCGCGGCGGAAGGGTTCAGCTACATCGCTCTCATCCGGGATTTCAGGGATCCGCCATGACCTACGACGCCACGCCATCCGCCCGCACTGCCACCAGCCGCGTCACCGGCGCGGTCAAAGGCAAGGTCGAGATCCTGCGCGACCGCATGGGCGTGCCGCATATCTATGCCGGCCGCACCGACGATCTGTTCTTCGGCCTGGGCCTCGCCGCCGGCGAGGACCGGCTCTGGCAGATGGATCGGCTGCGCCGCCGCGCGCTCGGCCGCCAGGCGGAGATCCTGGGCGAGGCCTATCTCAACCTCGACATCGCGCATCGCACGCTCGGCCTCGACCGCATCGCCGCCGACGAGACCGCGAAGCTCGACGGCAAGACCTATGAGGAATGTGCCGCCTATGTCGCCGGCATCAACCGGCAGATCGAGACCTTCGGCAGGAAGCTGCCGCCCGAATTCAAGGCGCTCGGCTACGAGCCGGAAGAGTTCAAGGTCTCGGATCTCGTCGCGATCGCGCGCGGCTTCTGGTGGTCGCTGAACGGCCGCATCGACCGGCTGACCGCGGCCGAGGCGGCGAAGCTGCTGCCCGAGCAGTTCCGCGAGATCTACCTGACGCCGGAAGCGGCCGAGCATGTGGTGCTGCCGGATGGCGGCTCGCTGATGGCGGGCTCCGACGACCAGACCGGATCGAACAACTGGGCCTCGTCGGGCCGCATCACCAAGGGCGGCAAGGCGGTGCTTGCGGGCGACCCGCATCAGCCCTTCTGGGTGCCGTCGAGCTGGTGGGAGTACGGCGTGCATGGCCCGGAGGACGATGCCGCCGGCGCCGGCCACCCGGGTTTCCCGGGCCTCTGGTGGGGATCGAACGGCACCGTCGCCTGGGCGATCACCAACAACATGGCCTCGACGCGCGACCTCTATCGCGAGGAGACCAGCGCCAAGAAGCCGGGCCAGTATCTCGACGGCGACACCTGGCGCGATTTCGAGACGCGCACCGAGACGATCCAGGTCAAGGGCGCCAAGGCGAAGAAGCTGACCGTGCGCTCGACCTTGCGCGGGCCGATCGTCAACGACCTGGTGACGCTGGTCGACGACCCGAAGAAGCACGCGCCGATCTCGCTGCGCTGGTCGAGCCTCGAGCATCTCGACGATCTCCGCGCCTCGATCAACCTCTCGCGCGTGAAGAACTTCAAGCAGTTCCGCGAGAACCTCCGCGACTGGGCCGGCACCGTGTTCAACTTCGTCTATGCGGATTCGAAGGGGAATGTCGGCTACCAGATGGCCGGCCGCGTGCCGGTGCGCGGGCGCGTCACTTACGGGCTGCGCGACGCCAACAACCCGCTCGACCGCTGGAAGGGCCACATCCCGTTCGAGAAGCTGCCCTACTCCTACAATCCGAAGCGCGGATACGTGGCGAGCGCCAACCAGCGCATCGTGCCGCCCGACTATCCCGAGGTGATCTACGGCGCCTACAGCCAGGCGCATCGCGGCATCCGCATAAACCAGGCCTTCGCCGAGGGCAACTGGGACACCAAGGCGACGGTGAAGCTGCAGAACGACGTGAAGAGCGTGCGCTCCGAGCGCGTCGTCCCCGGCATCCTGAAGGTGCTCGGCGGATCGAAGGACAAGGACGCGAAGGAAGTCGCGGCCGCGCTCAAGGGCTGGGACTACGAATACACGCTGGACTCGGTTGCCGCGACGGTGTTCGAGACCTTCATGTTCCACTGGCAGCGCCGCGTCGTCGCCGAGTTCATGCCGGAGCGGCTGCTGGATCTCACCATGCAGCAGACCAATCTCGCCTGCCATCTGCTGGCGAAGCCGGCGACCAGGTACTTCAAGAAGGGCAGCATCGCCGGCGAGGCCGAGAAATCGGCGAAGCAGGCGATCGCGACGCTGACCAAGCGCCTCGGCGCGGATCGCAAGAAGTGGAACTGGGGCGCGATCCATATCGCGCACTGGAAGCATCCGCTCTCCAGCGCTTCAAACGCGAAGACCTTCGACATCGGCCCGCGCCCGGCCGATGGCGGCTCGCACACGGTGCGCAACATGGGCGGCGAGCTGCCGCCGCATGCGGCCTCATCGGGTGCCGAGTACCGCATCGTCGTTGACTTCGCCAAGCCGCGCTCGTTCCGCGCGACCCAGAACATCGGCAATTCCGGCGTGCCCGGTAGTCCGCACTACCGCGACCAGTTCGACCCCTTCATCGACGGCGAATATCACACCGTGAGCCTTGACCGCGCCGCCATCGAAGCCGATCTGGAGTCGAAGACGGAGATCAAGCCCGCCTGATTTTTCGGACTCCTCCCCCGCGTCTTACGTGGGGGAGGGTGGGGTGGGGGCCGCGCGTCAGCGCGGAATGGCTCGCAAGCGAATGAAGGAGCGGACCATGAAAGCCACCGTCGACGGCAAGACCGTTGCCGAGAGCACGGATATCGTCGAGGTCGGGGGATACGCCTATTTCCCCCGCGCCTCGGTGAAGATGGATTGGCTGAAGAAGACGCCGAGGACCGAGGATGACCTCGAATGCCCGCACGGCGTCCAGTTCTACGACGTCGTCGTCGACGGCAAGGTCCATGAGCGCGCCGCCTGGAACTACGAACGCCCGCAGCCGAAGATGAAGCCGGTCACCGACCGCTTCGGCTTCTGGGAGGATGTCGAGGTCGGGTAATGTGGGGCCTATAGCGCCGTCTCGTGAACGACCAAGGTTGCGGGTTTCTGGAGCATGATAGTTGCGAAGAAGGTGCCCCGCGGCGTCCTGTGACATGTGGGAGTTCCTCAAATTGTTATTTTGTTACCAATAGCTTGCGCTGTGGAAAATTTTGGTGATCTTGCTTTGTTCTTCCTTGAACCCGGTAGGAAATTACCTATTATTCCGCGACGCATATTTGCGTGGGCGAGCCACGCTCCGAAGGATGCGACCTGACCATCAACTAAGCACGAATGCCGGAGCCCATGACGGTCTATCTCGAAAACTCTTCTCGATTCGAGTGGGTTGTTGGCGGAGCTCCAAGAGGGCCAGACAACGTATTCGATGTAGATCTCGGGAATCACGAACTCGCGGCAATTGTTCCCACTCGGGGA
>VGEH01000188.1 GCA_016869375.1 Alphaproteobacteria bacterium
TCTCCGGAACGGCGGCCGGGTCAAGAAGTCCGGCCTTCCCCCGCCGCGCTTCGTCAAGGGCAACGGCGACGGCCGAAGCGACAGCGTTCCCGGATCGAGGTATCGCCTTTCCGCTGGCGAGGTCGTGATCCCGGCCGATGCGGTTTCGGCGGCCGGCAGGGGGTCGAGCGAGGCCGGCGCCAGGAAGCTCGGCGACATGACGATGGCGCTGCGCAAGCAACACATGAACCGCATGGCGGCCCTTCCGCCTCCGCGTTCCTAGGAGAAGACCATGGGCTTTTTCGACGGCTTTTTCGGGTCGAGCAACAAGCGAACCTCCTCGCTCCCGCCCTACCTCGAAGACTTCTACAAGAACCAGATGATGCCCCGCCTAGGGGGCATGATCGACCGTCCCTATCCCGTGTATCCGGGGCAGCGGATCGAGGACTTCTCCCAGGAGGAAATGGACGCCTTCAACCGCATCGCCTCCGAGGCGCGTTCGGGCGATGCGTACATGGGCGGCATGGGCCGAGCCTTCAACATGACCGAGCATGGCGCGTCCGGTTACGATCCCGCGCTACTCGGGCCTGAAGGCCGATACGATCCCGCGCTACTCGGGCCTGAAGGCCGATACGATCCCTCCCTGATCGGCGACACCCCGAGCTTCAGCAAGGAAGCGCTTGATCGCTACATGTCTCCGTACAAGGGCGCCGTGGTGGACAGTGCGGTTTCGCGGATCAACGAGTCTGCGGACCGTGCCGCGCTGAGGGATCGAGGCCGCGCGACCCGTTCGGGCAATCTCTATTCCGCCGGTCACGGGATCATCGATGCCGAGCGCGACAAGAACACCATGCGCGAGATCGGCGATGTCACCGGGCGCCTGATGGATCAGGGCTACGGTCAGGCGCTCTCCCAGTTCAACACGGACACCAACCGCCAGCTCCAGGCCAAGACCACGGATGCCGGGGCGAAGAACCGCGCCATCGAGTTCCTGAGGAGCCAGGGCCTCACGCGCGAGCAGGCCAACCAGGCGGCCAGGAACCAGGCGGATCAGTTCTACCGCACGCAGCAGATCACGCGCGAGCAGGCCAACCAGGCGGCCAGGAACCTAGCGGATCAGTTCTACCGCACGCAGCAGATGGCCGGCGGCAAGCAAATGGCCACGCTCGCCGAGCAAAACCAGAAGCTCCGAAACCAGAGCATGAACGACCTTCGCGCCGTGGGGCAGGCGAAGCGCGGCATGGGCCAGCAGGGCCTCGACCTGGCCTACAAGGACTTCATGGACTCCTACAACTGGCCGCTGGAGAACCTGTCGAAAATCGGCGGGGTTGCCGGCGGGCAGCCCTACTCGAAGACCGAAACGCAGACTTCGAGCCCGTCGATCTTCAATACCGCAGCCGGATCCGCCCTGATCGGCAGCACGCTTTTCCCGTCGTGGTGGGGCCGTACATTCGGCTTCGCCGATGGCGGCATGGTGCCTGAGATCAAGGGACCGCGAGGCCCGAGGGGGCCGGCGCTTTCGCGTCCAGTCTCGCGCCCGATGAAGGAAAGCCACACGCCCGGTCGCCGTGCCGGTCTTCCGCCTCCGATGCTGAATGCCCGCAAGCTCAGCCCCGGTTCTTTCGCGGCCTAGGAGGTCCAGATGGGCGGTCTTCCGTACCCGAGCTCCCAAGACGAGACCATGGACTATGGCGGCTGGCTCGATGAGCCCGAAGCCAATGGGATGTTGCAGCGGCTCCCGTTCGTCCCCGGACAGCGGGGCGGCCTTCCGCCGCCGTCCATGCTCTCCCCGGACACGCGCAAGATCATCATGGATCAGATCAACCGCCTGTCGAAGCAGTCCGAGCGCAAGACGAGCCTGTGGACCGACCCCGCTTTCCTTGCCGGCATGACATTGCTCGGCGGCGGCGACATGGGACGGGCCGCGATGGTGGCGTCGCAGGCGGAAGCGCGAGCGGAGCAGAGCCGCGAGTTCGGCGACGCGAAGCGCGCAACCGCGCTCAGCTCATTGACGGGCAGGCTGACGGAGTACGACAAGGCCGCTGCGGAGGCCGCCAAGGGCAAGCGCGAGGCCATCGGGAAGGCGCTCGCGCTCGTTCCCCCGACACAGAGGGGAAGGCTGGGCAAGCTCATCATGGACACCCAGACGGACCCGGCAGACCCGATCGCGATCACGCAGTTGATCGAGCAAAACCAGATCCCCATGGCGCCGAACCTCAAGCAGGTTCCGGGCGTGGGACTGGTCGACATGACCGGCGATCAGCCGAAGGTCGTTCTTCCGGTGCAGCATGCCCCGGCCGCCCCCGTTGCCGAATACGAGTACGCGAAGAGGCAGGGCTTCAAGGGCACGCTTATGGAATACGAAGCGGAGAAGGCAAAGCGCGGCAGTGGCGGTCCGTTCGCCGGCACGGGCATGGACGCGCAGACCATGAACCTGCTCAAGAGCGGCGATCCCATGTCGCCCGAATACGAGATGGCCTATCTCCATCTGTACGGCCCGCGTCAGGTGCAGAACTTTGACGGCACCTACACCATCTTCAATCCTCCCATTCCGAAGGGCATCGTGCCGCCCGGCACGCCTCGGACAGCCGCGCCTCAGTCTGCGCCGCAGGCTCAAGCTGTGCCGGCCTCTCCGGCGCCGCCCGCATCGGCAGCAGCCACAACCCCGCTTCCCGGAGGCGGCAGCGTTACGCGCGTCGGTGACCCGAGGCTCGACCGTCAGGCCGTCAAGGAGATCGAGGAACGCCAGCTCAACACGGCCGAGCAGCTTTCTCGGCTCGATCGGATCGGCTCGACCTTCAAGCCCGAATATCTTCAGCTTGGCACGCGCGCCGGCCACGCCCTCTCCAACATGAAAGATTTTACAGGGATCAGGCTGACGCCCGAAGAGACGCAGGGCCTCACGGACTACACGAAATTCCGTCGGGAGGCGACAACCAACCTCAACCAGACGATCAAGGACATCACGGGCGCGGCGATGGGCGTTCAGGAGGCCGAACGCATCGTAGCGACCATGCCGAATGCGGGCACGGGAGTTTTCGATGGCGACGGGCCTACGGCTTTCAAGGCCAAGCTCGACAGCGCAATCGAGGCCGCGAAACACGCGATGATGCGCTACAGCTACGCGAAGGCAAACGGCCTCGATCCGCTGAAGACCGGGATCGAGCTTCAGGACGTGCCTCGTCTCGTCTCGGAGCGCGGCGCCAAGTTGTTCCAGGAAGTCGAGGCGGCCAATCCTGGCGCGACCTCCGAAGCGATCAAGGCAGCGGTTCGTGACAGGCTGGCAGTCGAGTTCGGGATCAGGGTGGGCAGCAAATGACCGGAACCGACTGGTACAGCGAGATCATGGGCGAAGCGCCGCCCGCCGCGCCGGCCGCAGAGGTCGACTGGTACAAAGAAATTGTCGGCGGTCGCCCACAGCAGGAAGTCAGGTCCGCCCCTTTCAAGGGAAAACCGATTGGCGACAGCCCGGACAAGGCGGCGCCGGCATTGGCCGCCGCTCGCGCCTCCCTCGCTCCCGATGAGAAGGACCAGATCAAGCGCTACGCCGCGCAGATGTTCCCGGACATGCCGCTTGAAATCGCGGTGCGCCGTTTCGGCGTGGTCGACGGCAATATCGTTTATGCCGATGAGGAGGGGAACTACAACCGGGTGACGCCGTCCGTCGCCGGCTCGACGGGCGTTCTCGACGCCGCGAAGCGCGTGGGGAAATGGGCGGCGGCGCAGATCGGCCCCTCGATTCCGGCAGCGGCGGGCATGACCGTGGGCGCGGCCACGGTCCCGAGCGGCGCAAGCATTCCCCTGGCGGCAGGGGCGGCCGGCGGAGCGGACATCGTGCGTCAGATGGTTGACCGCCTCCTTGCCGGCGAGGACGTGACCGATGTGGATCTGACGAACGCACTCGGACATGCCCTGACCGAAGGAGCGGGCCAGGGCGTTGCGGTCGGGGGCGTGAAGCTCTTCAACCGCAATCCGCTCAAGATCGAGAAGTACGACCGCCTCCAGGCGCTTGACCCGGCGAAGCGCGCGGAGATCGAGATCCTTGAAAAGGAAGCGAAGAAGCGCGGGATAGACCTGTCGGCCGGGCAGGCGAGCGGACTCCGCAGCCTGCTGGCCCGCGAGCGCTGGCTTGCGCGCCAGCCCGAGACGCAGGATAAGATGTACGACTTCGCCGTCAAGCAGCGCGAGGCGCAGGTTCCGCAGGCCATCCGAGACCAGATCGGGCGCCTTTCCGGGAGGGAAGGTGAAGAGGCTATCCAGGGATTCCGAAAGGGCGCCGCCGAGGTCGTCAACAGAGCCAAGAAAGAGGTCTCTGATAAAGCGACGGCGGCCTATGCGGCGGCGCTCGACAATCGCAACCCGTACTGGGACGATCATCTCGCTGCGCTGTTCAAGCGCCCACAGATGCAGGAGGCGTGGAAGAAGGCGCAGGAGAACGCACGTAATCGAGGCATCGAGTTGCCGCCAATCATGGACCTGGACGCTTCTGGCGCAGTGAAGTTCACCGACAGGCCGGCACCGTCCTGGCGGGCTTGGGACGAGATCAAGCGTGCGCTCGATGACATCGTTGAGGCCAACAAAAACCAGTTCGGCAAGCCCACCGGAACAGCTGCGTCGGCTCTCAAGATCAAGACCGAAATGCTCGAGGTGCTCGATAAGGTGAACCCCGAATACGCTGCGGCTCGGGCGGCATACGGCGACGCCGTGGACGCTGCGAATGTCGTTCTCAAGGGCGGTGTGGGCTTCCTAGACAAGATCGGCGGCCTGGATCGCCAGGCCATCGTCAATCGCATCTTCTCCGGTCAGAACATGACGGCCGATGAAGTGCGGCGGATGCGGGGTCAATTCGAGAAGGCCGGCAAGCTCGACGACTGGAACGCCGGCATGGCCTCCTATCTTTCGGACAAGCTTGACGACGCCATGAAAATGAATGCCTCGGGAGGCCGGGGCAACGTGCCGGGCAAGTTCTACGGCTCGCTTTGGGGCGATGCGCGGCAGAAAAAGATCATCGAGGCTGCGCTTGGCAACGACCCCGTCCAGATGGGCGGCATGGACAAGCTGATGCGCGTTCTCAATGCTGCGTCGAAGTCCCTTCCCGAGGGCTCCCCCACCGCAACCGACCTTGCCGCTCCCGGTGTCACGGACGCGGCGATGAAGGGAGTGAAGGTCGTCGGCAAGCTGGCGAGCCCCAGCACCTATTTCAACATCGGCGATGAGGCCGTCAAGGGGCTTCAAGCGATGAGGGAGCCCGAGGCCCGGATCAAGCTGGCAGAAGCCCTGACTTCAGGCGCCTACTCCAAGCAGCTCGCCCAGCTTCGCCTGCTAAGCCCGACAAGCGAGAAGGCCGCGGCGATCGTTGCCCAGATCATGGCATCGGCGGGGATGACGGCCACGGGCGCCCGGACCCCGGCAGACATGACGCCACCTATCGAGAGCGACGCCGCCACGCGTTGAGCAGGTCGGCCCCGATGAAGAACGGGGCCAGGAAGATCGGCGTAACGATCGCTGGTCCGACACCCCCGCTCGCCGCCCACGGGTCGGTTCCTTTGACAAGGCACACGGCGTAAAGCACGGCGAATTGCGAGACGGCAAGAACGCCGAGCGTCTTCGTCCAGGGCATCTGCTCACTCTATTCCAATCCCCATTCTCAATCCATTCGCGCTCCCTCGGGGCCGCCTCCTTTGGGGTCGAGCGCGACGCGGGGCGTTCCTGGCCCCTCTTTCAGGGACGCCCCGCACAATTCGAGGAGTCGTCATGCCGTAACCCAGGCGACCGGGACGCGCCCGCTGGTAACGAAACGCGCCCCGGCCCGACCAACCCCGGAGGGTAGGCCCCTCGACCATTGGAGTAGAGCCAATGACAGAGGCCAGTGTGAGCGTACCCAAGGACCGCGCAAAATGTCCTTTGTTAAAAGCGATAGCCGTCTTTCTGGCGGCTCTCCTGATCCTTCCTGTCATGGGAAGGGCGGAGGAGTGCCGGTCTCCCGAGATGATGCAGGCGTCTCTTCAGGCTTCGGCCGGGCGGCCTATCGGCTTCGTGACCCGCGACGGCATCGCCGCAGCCGTCCTGATGCAGCGGTTCAACGAGGTTCCTCCGGTGTCGGATATCGACGCGGATACGGTGGTGATCGGCCTCATGCCCGGCGCTCCCAGGGCTGCATTCCTGATGTTCAAGGACGGCTGTTTCACCGAGGGGCATTTCATCGATGCGGGATGGGCTCTCTCGCTCGTGAAGGGGAGCGAGCAATGACCGACCTGCATCGGGGCCTGGGCCAGGCCGAGGGCCGCATCGTCGCGCTCGAGCGCAACATCACCGAGATCAACGACAGCCTCAAGATGCAGGGCGATCGCTTGGGGAACATCGAAAGAATGCTCGCCGAGACCAAGGGCGGCTGGAAGGTTCTCGCCGCGGCCGGGTCCATCGGCGCCGGGCTGATGGCGCTCGTGATCAAGCTGTTTCCCTTCATTCCGATCGGGAGGTGACGATGAACCGCGACGCCCTTCTCACCCTCCTGATCGCCGACGAGGGACTGAAGCTCAAGCCCTACAAGGACACGGTCGGCAAGTGGACCGTCGGCATCGGCAGGAACCTCGACGACGTGGGGATCACCGAGGCCGAGGCGAAATACCTCTGCCTCAACGACATAACGCGGGTCGAAAGAGACCTGGATTCCAAGATCCCGTGGTGGCGAGGCGCTCTGAACGAGAAGCGCAAGCTGGTGCTGGCGAGCATGGCCTTCCAGCTCGGCATCGGCGGCGTGCTCAAGTTCCCGAAGTTCCTGGCGGCCCTACAGCGCGGCGACTACGCGGACGCAGCGAGGGAGATGCAAGAGAGCCTGTGGGCTCAGCAGACGCCGGCACGGGTTAGCCGGTTGGCATCAATGATGGAAGCCGGATGACACCGCGCCCGGCGGCACCGGGCACAGCACAGGAGCATCATCATGACCTGGGACGTTATCGCCGGCATCTTCCGGCATGTGTTGACCGCTGGCGGCGGGATTCTCGCGAGCAAGGGCGTGATCGGCGCCTCTGACGTGGAGATCCTGTCCGGTGCGGTTATCGCCATCGGCGGCGTGATCTGGTCGGTGGTCGCGAAGAAGAAGACTGCGTGACCACGCTCTACGCCCTTGCCGGCCTCGTCCTGATCGTTGTCGCATCCGTGTGGCTGGCGATCAGGGAGGGCCGGAAGACAGGCAGGGCGGAAGCAAGGGAAGAGGAGGCGCGACATGTCGTCGAGAATGCCGAGCGGATCACGGCTGCGCGCGATGCCGCTCCTGCTGATGCTGACGCCCTTGCTAGGCGGGTGCTGGACGACGGCAAGCCCCTGTAGGCTTCTTCCCTTGGTCGAGTACCCGAAGGAGCGGGCGGCTGTGATCGTGCGCCAGATCCAGGCGGCACCTGCCGAGCTGCAGCGCTTCGCCCTCGATGCAGTGGAGCTGAGGGACGCCGTGCGCGCGTGCCGAGGGTAGAACTGGCTCCCCCCTCAGTCCTGCCGATGCAGGGCGAGCGGCGCGCAGAAAGTAGGGGCGACGCGCACGAAACGAGCCCGGGAAGCGCGAAGGCCGCTTCCCCGTGCTTGTGCTGAATGCGCATATTCGTTACCCTTCCGCACATGCGCGAACTGGATCTCTGAGCGCGCGGCCTGTGATTCGGGGGGGGCGCCGGCGGGATGCCCTGGGCCATCCTGGTCCATCCGGAGCAAATCGCCTCGACCGTCCAGCCGATTCTTGCGCGGCCTCAATTTGCTAAGCTCGCGAAATGTTGTTTGTTTACAGGGGCCCGGCACTAAGTCTTGTTGGCGGGTTTGGCGATCGGGTATTCTAGACAAGTTTAGGGCCGGTCTCCGTTCGCGCGGAGCCGGCCCTGAGAAAACTGCCGACGGCCCTTCGCACGGTGTCGGTCGAGATGAGCTTGCCCGGGAACGGGCCTGCCCGTCAAGCAGAATCACCGGGGGAGAGGGAGCCATGACCGGCAAGCTCGACACGACTGTTCCGCCCCTCGATCCGACGCAGCTCGCCGAGTTGGCGCAGTTCTTTGAGCAATTCGGCGATTGGTTTCGGTCGGCCATGCGCGACACGGAAGACGCGGCCAGGGTCGGCGGTCGCCGAGACGAGCCGCAGGGCATCCGGGCGGTGTCATTCTTCGCCGCCGAGCTGGACGCCAACGTCTCGGATTTCACCCTGGCGGCTGCCCGGCTCCTGGCGATGGCGGAGGCGGGTCGTCCGGTGGTCGTCCGTCGCGTGGACTTCGCCGGGGTCTCCGACACGACGGGCACGGCGCCAGGTCGTCCGGGCCTGCGGCTGGCAGTCGTCAACGGAGAGCCGGCGGCGTAGATCGGC
>VGEH01000189.1 GCA_016869375.1 Alphaproteobacteria bacterium
GCTCCGGCGCTTACAGATGCCGCACCGTCGCAAGGATCAAGCGCCGGCCGATACACGTTCCAATCCTTGACGGCCCCGTCTCCTCTTCCCATCATCCCTCGACTTCAGAAAGGCTTCCGGTGGCCGAGCGATCTTTCAAGAAAGAAGCGGAAAAGCTCCGCCTCGGCGCCGGCGCTGAGTTCCACGGCGAAGGTATCCTTGCCGTGACCAAGGCCTTGCTGCAGTCGGGCGTCGCCTATGTTGCGGGCTATCAGGGCGCACCGATCTCACACCTGATGGATGTGCTCACCGATTCTGCCGAGGTACTGAAGGACCTCGGAGTCCACTTCGAGCACTCGGCCTCAGAGGCGACCGCGGCCGCCACCCTCGCCGCCTCGGTCAACTACCCGCTACGCGGCGCCGTCACCTTCAAGTCGACGGTCGGCACGAACGTTGCCTCCGACGCCCTGGCCAACCTCGCCTCTTCCGGCGTGCAAGGTGGGGCGCTGATCATCGTCGGCGAGGATTATGGCGAAGGCTCCAGCATCATGCAGGAACGCTCGCATGCCTTCGCGATGAAGTCGCAGATCTGGCTGATGGATCCGCGCCCAAACCTGCCCTCGATCGTCAAGGCGGTCGAGACCGGATTCGAGCTTTCGGAAGCGAGCCAGACGCCGGTGATGCTGGAGCTTCGTATCCGCGCCTGCCACGTCCATGGCCGCTTCATCGCAAGCGACAATGTGCGGCCTGACTTCACCTTGAAGCAGGCGATGGAGAATCCGGTCCGCGATACCAACCGGATCGTGCTGCCGCCCGCCTCGTACCTGCACGAGAAAGAGAAGATCGAGAAGCGCTGGCCAGCCGCGGTCAAGTTCATCCAGGAGCGCGGGCTCAACGAGTTCTTCGCCGAGGATGCCGCCGATATCGGCATCATCCTGCAGGGCGGGATGTACAACACGGTCGCCCGTGCGCTCGAGCTGCTGGGGCTCGCCGATGCCTATGGTGAGAGCCGGGTCCCGCTCTATGTGCTCAACGTCACCTATCCGCTGGTCGATGCGGAACTTCGCCGCTTCTGCGCCGGAAAACGCGCCGTCTTGATGGTCGAGGAGGGCCAGCCCGACTTTCTCGAGCAAGCGTTGCACGCGATTCTGCGCAGGGCCGATCTGCAGACCAAGGTGCACGGCAAGGACGTGCTGCCCATGGCCGGCGAGTACACGGGCGATGCCGTGCTACGCGGCCTGCGCCGCTTCCTCGACCAGGCGGCACCCTTGCTCCTTCCAGCCGTGCTGCCGTCAGGCGCTGCCGAGCCCGGACAGCCCAAGGCTCCCGCCGTCGCCGCCGCCGAAGCGCAGGTCCATCCGCGACCGCCCTCCTTCTGCACCGGCTGCCCGGAGCGGCCGATCTTCACGGCGATGAAGCTGGTCGAGCGCGAGCTGGGACCGCATCATGTGAGCTGCGACATCGGCTGCCATCTCTTCTCGATCCTGCCGCCGTTCAATATCGGCGCCTCGACTATGGGCTACGGGCTCGGCTGGGCCGGTGCCGCCGCGCTCAATGCCAAGGACTCCGCCAAGCGTACGATCAGTGTCATGGGCGATGGCGGCTTCTGGCACAACGGACTCGCCAGCGGCGTCGGCAACGCTGTCTTCAACCAGACCGACAACGTGCTGGTGATCGTCGACAACAACTACACCGCGGCGACCGGCGGCCAGGATCTGATGTCGTCCAAGGCCGAAAACCCGCTGCGGAAGACGCAGAACTCGATCGAGAACGCGGTGCGCGGCGTCGGCGTCAACTGGATCAAGTCGATCACGCATACCTACAGCGTCGGCCAGATGCGCGACGTGCTGAAGGAAGCGCTGACGACGCCGGTCAAAGGGCCGAAGGTCGTGATTGCGCAGAGCGAGTGCATGCTGAACAAGCAGCGCCGCGTGAAGCCGATGATGCGACAGGCGGTCAAGGACGGCAAGCGCGTGGTGCGCGAGCGCTTCGGCGTCGATCACGACACCTGCACCGGCGACCACTCCTGCATCCGTCTGTCGGGCTGCCCGTCGCTGTCGGTGAAGGACAACCCCGATCCGCTGCGCAAGGATCCGGTCGCAACCGTGCTCGACTCCTGCGTCGGCTGCGGCCTCTGCGGCGAGGTCAGCCACGCCGCCGTCCTCTGTCCTTCCTTCTATCGTGCCGAGATCATCAGCAATCCGACTTGGGTCGACCGGCTGGCTGCCGGCCTCCGGCGCTGGGTCATCGGCTTCTTCCAGAACCGGATCGACCGCCGGCTCGGCGTGAGCGCCTAAAGCGTATGGACACAAGCCCGCCGGCGCCGAAGGCGATCTCGATCGCGATCCTGGCGATGGGCGGCGAAGGCGGCGGCGTGCTCGCCGACTGGCTCATCGACATGGCTGAGCGTGCCGGCCGCCACGTCCAGGCGACCTCGGTGCCGGGCGTCGCCCAGCGCACCGGCGCCACCATCTACTATGTCGAGATCTTCCCCGGCGGCGCCGATGCCGGCCGCGCGCCGGTGCTGGCGCTGATGCCGATGCCGGGCGACGTCGACATCGTCATTGCCTCCGAGCTGATGGAGGCAGGCCGCGCCGTGCAGCGGGGCCTCGTGACGCCGTCACGCACGACGCTGATCGCCTCGACCAACCGTGTCTACTCTATGACCGAGCGGACGGCGATGGCCGATGGCCGCGTCGATTCAGAGAAGCTGATCGAGGGCGCGCGCACGGCCGCCAGGACGCTGCTCGCCGCCGACTACGCGAAGATCGCCGAGGAGAGCGGCAGCGTCATCTCGGCCGCGCTGTTCGGCGCGCTCGCCGCCTCCGGCCGCCTTCCCTTCCCTCGATCCGCTTTCGAGGACGCGATCCGTCGCGGCGGCCTCGGCGTCGAGGCCAGCCTTCGTGCCTTCTCTCACGCTCATGAGGCCGCGAGCGGCATCACAGCGGGAGCAGCGCCAGGGGAACCGGCAACGACGTTCCCGCGCCTGCCCGCAGAGCAGCGCGAGGCGATCGAGCGGATGCCGGACGTGGCACGCGAAACGATCGTCGCCGGCTGTGCCCGGCTCCTCGACTACCAGGATACGGCCTACACCAAGCTCTATCTTCGCCGGCTGGCGACGTTCGATCCCTCGAACGAGCCTCTCCTGGCAGAGGTCGCGCGCTGTCTTGCGCTCTGGATGGCCTACGAGGACATCGCGCGCGTTGCCGACCTCAAGATCCGCCGCAGCCGCTTCGCGCGCGTCGCCGAGGAGGTGCGTCTCGGTGAAGATCAAGTTCTGCGTATTCGCGAGTTCCTGCACCCCCGACCGCAGGAGATCGCGGACGCTCTGCCCGCCGGGATCAGCGGCTGGCTGCTGCGCTCATCCCTGCTGCGCCGGCTGACCGCCAAGGGGCGGATCGTCGAGACGACCTCCGTCAGCGGCTTCCTGCTCCTTTACCTGGCTGCCAGCCTACGCAAGATCCGCCGACGCTCGCTTCGCTATGCCGTCGAGCAGGCGCGGATCGAAGCATGGCTCGCCGAGATCACCGCTGCAGCGCCGAAGCAACCGGCGTTAGCCATGGCAATCGCAGAGTGCCAGCAGCTTGTGAAGGGCTATGGCGACACCCATGCGCGCGGGATCGCCAACTTCGAGACGGTGATGTCGGCGTTGCCCCGCCTCAAAGGCACGATCGATGCGGCCGAACGCCTCTCGAAGTTGCGCCAGGCCGCGCTCGCCGACGACAGCGGCGGCAAGCTCAATACGGCAATGGCGGAGCTGGCTCCCTAGCTCGCCTCGATCAACGACTTCAGCAGGAACACCTCGAATTCGTGCGAGGCGACCAGCCGCTTCCAGCGCTCCTCCGGCATGTTCCTGGTCCGCCAGGCGATCATGCTGAGCACACACTTGTCGACACCGAGATCGAGGCGATCGCCCGGAATCACCCGCGCCATAATACGGGGCGTCAGCGCGTTCCGCTCCTTGCCTAGGTGATAGTCGATCACGCCGCGCTGCTTGTCGGCGTCGATGCGGACCCAGGTGACCGAGCCGTCAAAGATCGAGCTGCCTTCGACCAGCCCGCCCTCGTGCAGGACGATCTTCCAGGTCCCGAAGGACCAGCGATCCATCGCCTTCGGATCGCTCATGAAGGCGAAAGCACGCTCGGCCGCCACGGCGAGCTCGATCGAGACGGCATGGGTGTCGGTCATGGTCTTCAGTCCGTCCCGTAGTCGCGCTTGGCGCCTTCGCGCGTAACCAGACCGGCGGCCATGTCCGCCTCAATGCGTTCGCGCGCACGCTTCCCTGGATCGCCGAGACCGCCGCCGCCCGGCAGCTCGACGATGAGTCGGTCGCCGGCCGGCACGACATGCGTCGCCTTGGTCGCCAGCGTCGTCCCTGAGGCGAGGCGTGCCGTGCCGACGCGCCCGGGCTTTCCTCCGTCACGTCCGCGCGGAGGGAATCGCATACGGTCGAAGGTCGCCGCCGAAATCGTGAATGGCGCTTCCTCGCTGTTGGCGATCTCGATCGCCTGACCCAGCCCACCGCGATGCGTGCCGGGTCCACCGGAGTCCGGCAGGTACTCCTTGCGCCAGAACACCAGCGGGCTTTGATCCTCGGTGATCTCGACCGGGATGGTGCCGACGCCGCTCGGAAAGGCGGTGGTCGAGAGACCGTCCTTGCCCGGACGCGCGCCAACACCGCCGAGACCGACATTCATCACATTGAACCGGCTTGCGTTGGCGAAGCGCGGGTCACCTGTGCGCTCATGCGCGCTTCCCATCGCCAGCACCCAGATGCTGCCCGCGCTCTCCGCCGGCACGGCGTCGGGCAGCGCCTGAGCGAGGCAGCCGAAGGCCATGTCCGGCAGCATCTGGCCGACGACATGGCGCGCGGTCACGGGCGAGGGCCGCTTGGGATCGACGATCGAGCCGGGCTCGGCCAGCACCTTGAAGGGTTCCAGCGAGCCGGCGTTGTTCGGCACGGCCGGCGCGATCGCGCATTTAAGGCCGAAGACCGTGTAGGCATCGGTATAGCACTTGGGCGAGTTGATGCCGAAGTTCGAGGCTGGCGAGCTGCCGGCATAGTCGAGGGTGATCTCGCCGTCGCCGACCGCCATCTTCGCCCTGAGAACGATCGGTGCATCGTAGCCGTCGAGGTTCATCTCGGCGGCATAGATGCCGCGCGGCACACGGCGGATCGCCTCTCGTGTCGCCTCGCGCGACTTGTCGATGATGTGGACCGCGAGCTCGTCGACCGAGGTCAGGTCGAATTCGGCCATCATGCCGATGAGGCGGGCCACCCCGACATCGTTGCAGCTTACCAACGAGAGGATGTCGCCCCGGACCTCGACCGGGTTGCGGCTGTTGGCAGCAATAATTCCGAGCACGTCCTCGTTCAAGCCTGCGGCCGAACGAAGCCGCAGATGCGGGATCAGCGTGCCTTCCTCGAACACCGAGTTGGCGTCGGCGGAGAAGCCGATGCCGCCGACATCGACCATGTGGCAGGTGGAGGCGAAGAGCGCGACCGGGCGAACGTCAACGAAGGCCGGGGTCACCACGACGAAGTCAAACAGATGACCCGTGCCGAGCCAGGGGTCGTTGGTGACGAAGACATCACCCGGTTTCATCGAGGCGACCGGGAAGTGGCGCATGAAATGGCCGACCGCGGCGGCCATGGTGTTGACGTGGCCGGGTGTGCCGGTGACAGCCTGCGCCAGCATGCGACCGTCGATGTCATAGATGCCGGCCGACAGGTCTCCGGCCTCGCGCGCAACATGGCCGAAGGCGGTTCTCAGCAAGGCTTGCGCCTGCTCCTCGACCACGGCGATCAGCCGGTTCCACATGACCTGCATGCGAATGGCCCTGAGCGAGCTATCGGCCATGGCGCGACTCCATGACGATGTCTCCACGCTGATTGATCGCTGCGGCGAAGCTGGCCGGCACGATCGTCGTTGTCTCATCTTCGACGATCACCGCCGGCCCGTCGAGGGTCGCACCCGGCTCAAGATCGGGCCGGCGATAGACGGCCATTTCGACGAGCCCGCCGAGCGCGGGTTCGTAGACGCGGCGGCAGCCGATCGGCTTCGCAGCCGATGTTTCGGCCGGTGACGCAATCCGTTCTGCTGCCCCCGGCACAGTCGACACTGTCACCGACCAGGTGACGATCTCGACCGCCATTTGGGGCAGGGCGAGGCCGTAGATCTGCCGATAGCGATCCTCGAAGCGGCGCCGGAGATCGGGGAGGTCATCGGCGCCGAGCGCGCGATTTGGCAAGACCATCGGCAGCTCGTGTCCCTGCCCGACATAGCGAACATCGACCAGACGTGTCTCGCTCAACGGCGCGTCTCCTGCCCCGGCGGCGACGACACGATGTGCCTCCTCGCGCAGGCTTGCCAGCAGCCGGTTGCCTTCGGCGAGATCGAAGCCGGCAAGCGGCACACGCCAGCTCCGCACGACCTCATAGGCGATCGGCGCCCTAAGGAAGCCGATCGCCGAGCCGACGCCGGCGCCGACCGGCACCAGGACGCGGCGTATGCCGAGCTTCTCGGCGAGACGTCCGGCATGGAGCGGGGCACCGCCGCCAAAGGCGACCATGGTGTAGCGGTCGATGACCTTGCCGCGCTCGATTGCGTGCACGCGTGCGGCATTCGCCATGTTCTCTTCGACGATCTCAGAGACGCCGGCTGCCGGCCAGTGCTCAGACAGGTTCAGCTTCAGGCCGATGTCCCCCGAGAGCGCCGCGTCGGCCTTCCCGGCGTCGAGGGCGATACGGCCACCGGCGAAGTGCCGCGGGTCGATGCGGCCGAGCGCGACGTTGGCGTCGGTCACGGTCGGCGACCTGCCGCCACGGCCGTAGCAGGCGGGGCCGGGATCGGCTCCGGCGCTGTCGGGACCGACGGTGATCCGCTTCATTGCGTCGACGCGTGCAATGGATCCGCCGCCGGCGCCGATCTCGACCATCTCGACGACTGGGATGCGCACCGGAAGCCCGCTGCCTTTGAGGTCGCGATAGATCCGCGCAACCTCGAACCGCCGCGCACGCTCCGGCTCGCCGTCGTCGAGCAGGCAGATCTTGGCGGTGGTTCCGCCCATATCGAAGGCGAGCACGGCCGGCAGGTCGCATTCGCGCGCGATCTGACCGGCGAGGATGACGCCGCCCGCAGGTCCGGACTCGACCAGGCGGATTGGAAACCGTGTCGCGTGATCGAGCGTGGTCAGGCCGCTGCCCGACATCATCAGGAACAACGGCGCGGTCAGCCCCATGCCGTCGAGACGCTGGCGAAGGCGTGTCAGATACCCCGCCATCATCGGACGCACATAGGCGTTGGCGCAGGTGGTGGAGAAGCGTTCATATTCGCGAATCTCCGGGCATACCTCGCTCGAAATGCAGAGGGTCACGCTCGGCGGCAGCAGCTTTGCCAGCTCTTCGCGAGCCCGCTGCTCATGCTCGGGATGGGCATAGGAGTGGATGAAGCCGATCGCCACGGCCTGGACGTCCGCCGCACGCATCACCTCGGCAGCGCGGTGCAGATCCTCGCCGTTGAGCGGCAGCAGCGCCTGTCCGCGCGCCGAAATACGTTCGCGCACCGGGAGACGCAGCGGCCGAGGCACCAGCGGCTCCGGCTTGTCCATGTAGAAGTCGTATTGCTCGAAGCGCTTCTCGTAGCCCATCTCAAGGATGTCGCGGAGACCGGCCGTGGTGACAAAGGCGGTTCTCGCCCCCTTGCGCTCGATCAGCGCGTTGGTGGCAAGCGTGGTGCCATGGATGAACAGCGAGATCGCCTCGGCGCCGGCGCGGGCGAGCCTGAGGACGACGCCAATCCCCTCGACGACCCCTTCCTCGGGCGCCGCAGGCGTCGTCAGGACCTTGGTCGTGACCCGGCCCGTCGGGCCTTCGAGAACGACATCGGTAAAGGTGCCGCCGATATCGACAGCAAGACGGAAAGGCTTGGCGTCAGCCACGGCCGGATCGCCCGCGGCTCGACGGGCATCGATGGGCAGAATAAATGGCGCGAAATCCGGGCATCTGGATAAGGAAAGAAGGCAAGAAACCAGCTTTCTTTATGGCTTACAAGCCGCCCCGGGTCATGCAAGATCGTGTCCCTGGAGAAAACGCCGCGCGGGCGAGCGGAGAGACGCTCTTGAGCTGGCCCCCGTTTCCTTGGACATCCATTTGTCGAGAGAGGACCGAAGATGGATGCTTCCAGGATGTCGAGAAATCAGCAGCGCGATCGGGTTGATGTGGATGATGT
>VGEH01000190.1 GCA_016869375.1 Alphaproteobacteria bacterium
GCATGGTCGGCAGCGAGAACCGCGTCATGTCCTACGCAGGCGCGGCTTTGGTCGCGCGCGCGATGGGCGTGCAAATCTATCTGTCGACGGTGATCGACGACATCACAGGTGCCGAGCGGGTCGAGGCCGTGACGTTGCGTGGATCGTCGGGTCAGCGATCCATTGCCTGCGATACGGTTATCTTCAGCGGAGACTTCATCCCGGACTCGGCGCTGATCCCGGGCAGCGGCATCGAGCTCGCATCGGCAACGTCGGGCCCATCGGTGGACCAGTACGGGCGCACCAGCGCATCGGGAATCTTCGCCGCCGGCAATGTGCTTCGAGCTGTCGAAAGTAGTGGTTTCGCCGCCATCGAGGGCGCGCGTGTCGGCGCCAACGCGGCCACCTATCTCGAGGGATTGCTCACCTGGCCGAACAAGACCGCGCGCATCCGGCTCGGGGAAGGCCTCGCCTATATCGTGCCACAGCGCTGGTCGGTCGCCGCCGGTGGCGGATACGCGGCCCGTTCGTTGCCGATCAGCCTCCGCGCCCTGGCGGACATCCCGCGCGCGCGCCTCGGTCTGACGGAAGACGGGCGAACCATCTGGACCGGCCGCCCGACAAAGATCCTACGGCATCGTCGCCTCTCCTTGCCGGCCACCGGCCTCGATCTCCTGCGCGGCGGTGAGGTGTCTCTCCGCCTTGATCCCGTCTGACCCATTCCGCGAGAGCGAGATTCGACATGCCCCAACGACACAAGATCGCGCCTCTCGAACGATGCCCGCCCAGGTTCCTGGACCTCGCCGGCAGGCTGGCCGATGCCGCCGGCATCGTGTCACGCCGCTACTTCCGCACCCGCATCAAGGTGATCGAGAAGGGCAATTCCTCGCCGGTCACCATCGCCGACCGGGAGGCGGAGGCCCGCATGCGCGAGATGATCGCGCGCGAATATCCCGATCACGGAATCATGGGCGAGGAGCACGGACTCGACCGGATCGATGCCGAGCATGTCTGGGTGCTCGACCCGATTGACGGCACCAAGTCGTTCATCTGTGGTGTGCCGCTGTTCGGGACCTTGATCGCGCTGGTCCGCCGCGGCGTGCCGATCCTCGGGATCATCGACCAGCCGGTCATCGGGGAGCGCTGGGTCGGTGCGGCCGGCCGCGTGACGACGTATCTGGGGAAGAAGGCGACGACCCGGCCGTGCCGCACTCTCGCGGATGCGACACTCTTCGCGACCTCGCCTTACATGTTCGGCACGCTGACGCCAGCCTTCGAGTCGCTGCGGACCTCGGTCAAGCTGACCCGATACGGGACCGACTGCTACGGCTATGGCCAGGTTGTCGCCGGCAACGCCGACATCGTCGTTGAAGGCGGGCTCAAGCCGCACGACTACCTGGCGCAGGTGCCGATTTTCGAGGGGGCCGGCGGCGTCCTGACCGACTGGGAAGGACAGGCGCTGGGCCTGTACTCGGGAGGGCGGATCTGCGGAAGCGGCGATCCCAAGCTCCACAAGCAGGTGCTCAGGAAGCTTCAAGGCTGACGGGATTCGTCTCGGTCGAGGGAGAAGATCATGGACTTCATCATGATGCTGACGCGCAACGACCGGACCGTCGAGGACGCGGACGAGGTCGTCGAGTCGGTGATCGACTGGGGCGTGGCGCATATTGGCTTCAAGGACATCGGCGTGCCGGCCGCCACCATGCGGAGCGTCGTTAATAAGATCCGGGCGGTCGGTGCGACGTCGTACCTCGAAGTCGTCAGCACGACCCCGGACGCCGTCGTGACGTCGCTGAAGGCCGGCCGCGACTTAGGCGTCGATCGCATCCTCGGTGGCACGAACACCGGCGTGGCGAAGGAAATCCTGAATGGCCTCGGCGGCTACTTTCCGTTCCCTGGTCTTCCCATCGGCCATCCCACCAAGCTGGGTGGCAAGCCCGAGTTGATCGCCGAACATTGTCGCGCGGCGCGCGCCGCCGGCTGCGGCGGCGTCGATCTCCTGGCCTATCGCGCCACGGATGCGGACCCGCTCGATCTGGTCCGCGCGGCCCGCGGCGCCTTGAACGGCGGTCGCCTGATCATCGCCGGGAGCGTGAAGTCGACGGAGCAGATTCATGCCCTGGCCGATGCAGGCGCCGACGCTTTCACGATCGGCTCGGCGGCCTTCGACGGTTCCTTCTCGCCGTCGAAGGGGGCGCTGCGAAGCCAGATCCGCGACATCCTCGCGGCCTGTGAGACGGCGCCGAGGATGGCGTTTGCTGGTTGATGCATTTCCGCTTCTGTTGAAAAGAGGGCATCTGCTCGTTCGAGGCATCACGCCGGCGGTCAGGCAGCGAGCGGCGCCGGGATCAGCGGTCGTATGGCGAGAACCTGCTCGAACCGCTCGGTTCGAACCGTATCCAGGAAGGCCAGCCAACTTGCATAAGACCGCCGATCGACCATCAGGTCGAAGGGCGAACGCAAGGAAAACTCTAGCTTTTTGCCCTTGAGCCGTAGGTTCGAAAAGACGAACGCGATCAATTCGCGCTTCTGCTCGATTTTCGAACGCTCGAAGAGGTCGGCCGCACGCGAAGCCACGGAAATCAGGCTTTCCAGCGTAATCCGGAACTCGTCCTCGCCCTTCTGGTGCTGCTCGATCCGCATGGCCAGCTCGACCTGAAGCGCTTTTAGCTCGCGCGCCTTTTTGTCGTACTCGTCGCGGGTAATCCGCCATAGCTTCGACCGGCCGCTGTTCTCGATCGCCAAATGGGCGGATTCGCAACGGCCGTCGAGCTACGCGGTCTTCGCCGGTCCGAGACGACTCAAGGCCGGCGGCTCTCTGCTCGACGTGCTGGGCGTCCTCGAAGGCCGGCCCAAGCTCGTCGGCGCCTGAAAAGAAAACCCCGCCGGCTCGCGCCGGCGGGGTCTTCGAGTTGGACGATTGCGGTCAGCTCTTGTCGATGCCCCACCACACGACCATCACGCCATTGACCAGGCCGCTGACGTTCTTGCGATGGATGATCGGCTGGTCGTACTGGCCGACCGGGATGTAGGGAAGGTTCTCCCACAGCCGCTTGTGCCACGCGTCGGCCAGCTGCTTCTGCTTGGCCGGATCCGTCTCGCGCATGAAGGCCTGGCGCATCTTCTCGGCCTCCTGATCGCAAGGCCAGCCGAACCAAGCCGCATCGCAGCTCGTCAGCGTGCCGAGATTGGAGAACGGAAGCGCCTGCGAGGCGCCGCCCGCCGTGGTGTGGAAGATGTGCCAGCCGCCCTGCTCCGGCGGTTCCTTCTTGCCGCGCCGGGCGACGACGTTGCCCCACTCCTGCAGCTGCAGGTCGACGTTGACGCCGATCTTCTTGAGGTTGTCGGCCGTCACCAGGGTCAGCGACTTGAGGAAGCCGATGTCCGAGGCGCCGATCAGGGTGATCTTCTCGCCCTTGTAGCCGGCCTCGGCCATCAGCTGCTTGGCACGCTCGATGTTCTGCTTGGTATAGGCCTCGGTTCCGGCCTGGGTCCCGAAGGGCGCCTTGCAGATCCACAGCGAGAAGCAAGGGGTCGAGTCCTTCCAGAACTGCTCGCCGCCGTAAGAGGCCTGGGCGTACTCGCGCTGATCGACCATCAGCGCCAGCGCCTGGCGCGCCTTGACGTTGTTGAAGGGCGGCAGCAGGTGGTTCGGCCGCATCATCCCGTAGATGCCGGTGTTGAAGATCTTCGAGATGACGATGTCGGGGTTCTTCTCGATCGTCGGCACGTTGTCGAGCGACGGCTGGTCGAGCAGGTCGACCTCGCCCTTGGCCAGCGCCGCATAGGCCGTGGTCGAGTCCGGGATGACCGCGTACTCGACGCGGTCGAGCTTCACGACCTTGCCGCCGGAAAGGCCGTTCGCGGGCTCGCTGCGCGGCACGTAGTCCTTGTTCTTCTCGTAGACGAGCTTCGATCCCGGCACCCACTCGGCCTTGTTGAACCGGAACGGACCGGAGCCGATGGTTTCGGTGATCGGCGTCGCCGGATCGATCATCGCTTCCTTCTCGCGATAGATGCCGCCGGCCTGGTTGATGCCGGACATCGAGAAGAGCGCAAAGCCGAAGGGTTCCTTGAGCGTCATGACGACGGTCTTGTCGTCCTTCGCCTCGATCTTGGCGAGGAAGCCCTCGAGGGTGCGGCCCAGAGACTCACGCTGAACGAAGCGCTTGACCGAGGCGACGACGTCCTTCGAGGTGACCGCCGAGCCGTCGTGGAACTTGAGGCCCGGGCGCAGCGTCATCGTGTAGGTGAGCTTGTCCGGCGAGACGGTGTAGTTCTCCACCATCTGCGGCTTGGCTTCCATGTTGATGTCCCAGCCGAACAGCGTGTCGTAGACCGCCGCCATGTGCATGGCGGTGATCGTCGCCGTCGTCTGGTAGCCGTCGAGGACGCGAAGATCGGCATGCGGCACGACCTTCAACACCTTCTGCGCCGCGGCCGGCGCGGCGAGCGTCGTGGCCGCAAGCAGGCCGAGAGCGACCGTGGTGATCCCTGCAGTATTCAATTTTTCCTCCCGTTTCCCGGATCTGGAACGGGGACTTTAGCACGGGATTTCGAAAGCGAAACGAGCGTTTCGGATCTACATCCGCGCCTTGGTGCGCCGGGTAGGCGGCGCCGTCAGCGGATCCTCCGGCCAGGGATGCCGGGGGTACCGTCCGCGCAGCTCGGAGCGAACCGCCGCATATCCGCTCCGCCAGAAATTGCCGAGATCCTGGGTCACCTGCAGCGGACGTCCAGCCGGCGACAGCAGGTGGACGACGACCGGAACCTTGCCGCCGCCGACCGTCGGCGTCTCGACCTGACCGAACATCTCCTGCAACTTGACCGCGAGCACCGGCGGATCGACACCGTAGTCGAGCGCGATCCTGGAACCCGACGGCACGTCGAGATGCGTCGGCGCCAGCGACTCCAGCTTCCTCTGCTGCGCCCAGTCGAGTCGAGCGCTCAGCGCCGCCGCCAGGTCGATGCGCGCGAGATGCGCACGCCTGGATGAATTGCCGAGAAACGGGGCGAGCCAGGTTTCGAGACCGGCGATCAGCGTTTCGTCGGAGAAGTCCGGCCAGCTCGGATCCAGGCGATGGAGGAAACGGTTTCGTGCCTGGAAGCTTCTGAGCCCGGGCGTCCATGGCAGGGCATCGAGGCCCATCAGGCGGATGCCGGCGAGCATCGCCGCGGCGCGCGCCTCGGCGCCGCCGGCCTCCGACTTCGTCTCGTCGAGGACCAGCGCACCCAGCTTGACGCGCCTGGCCGCCGTCACCGCCTCGGCGCGCTCGTCCCAGACGACCTCTTCGGTCGTCTCGATGCGGTCGGCGAATAGGCTCTCGATCTCGGCACGGTCGATCGCCGCGGCGAGGAAGATGCGGGCATCGCGGCCCGCATCGTCGAGATCGGCGATCGCGAGATAGGGTTCGCGCGCCAGAGGATCCTCCCGCGCCAGCGCCGCGCCGCGTCCGTTGACGAGGCGATACTGTCCCTGCCCACCTCGCCGCTGCGCTACCCGCCCGGGATATGCGAGCGCCACCAGCGCGCCGACCGACATCGAGGCATCGTCCTTCGCAGCCTTGATCCGTCGCTTCCACGCCTGCGCCGCCTGCCGCGCCTCGGCGATGCGGCCGCGATGAGCATGCGGGTCGGAGGAACCGTGCATCGCGTCCAGGCGCCGGCGGAGATCGGGATCCCGCGCCTGCGCCGTCAGCACGTCACGCTCGGAGAGCAGCGCCGCCACCTCGCAGGCACGACCGCCGCTACCCTGCTCCGCGCCCGCCAGCACCATGTGGGAGAGGCGCGGATGGAGCGGCAACTCGGCCATGCGCCGGCCGTGCCACGTGATGCATCCCTCACGATCGAGCGCACCGAGCTGTTCAAGAAGCCTGCGCGCATGGGTCATTGCCGCCTGAGGCGGCGCATCGAGCCAGGCGAGCGACGCGGGATCGGCCGCCCCCCAGACCGCGAGGTCGAGCGCAAGCGGCGCCAGGTCGGCAACCAGGATCTCCGGCGGCAGCGCCGGCGGCAGGGCGCGATGGGCCGCCTCGCTCCACAGGCGATAGCAGATGCCGGGCTCGGTGCGGCCGGCGCGGCCTCGGCGCTGGTCGACCGAGGCGCGTCCGGCGCGCACGGTCTCCAGCCGGCTCATGCCGCTGCGCGGATCGAAACGCGAGACGCGCGCAAAGCCAGCATCGACGACGACGCGCACGCCCTCGATGGTCAGGCTTGTCTCGGCGATCGAGGTCGCCAGCACCACCTTGCGCGCGCCCGGCGGCGCCGGCCGGATCGCCTCGTCCTGATCGCGGGCCGAGAGCGCGCCGTAGAGCGGATGCACTGTCGCGGAAACCGCGCCGAGGCGATCGGCGACGCGCCGGATCGCGCGCTCGCCAGGCAGGAAGGCGAGGACGCTGCCGCCGTCCTCGGCAAGCGCGCGCCTGATCGCCGAGGCGGTCACGTTCTCGACTTCCTGCAGCGTCGCGTCGCCGAGATGTCGGGTCTCGACCGGAAAGGCGCGCCCCTCGCTCTCGATCACCGGGGCGTTGCCGAGGAGACGTGCGACGGCAGCGCCGTCGATCGTCGCCGACATCACCAGGATGCGGAGATCGTCGCGCAACGCTCCCTGCGTCTCGAGCGCCAGCGCCAGGCCCAGATCGGCATTGAGGCTGCGCTCGTGGAATTCGTCGAACAGGATCGCGCCGACCTGAGCCAGCTCGGGATCGCCCAGCATCCGGCGCGTCAGCACGCCCTCGGTCACGACCTCGATCCGGGTCTTCGGCCCCACCTTGCTGTCGAGATGGACGCGATAGCCCACGGTCTCGCCGACATCCTCGCCGAGGTCCGCCGCCATGCGCCGTGCCGCCGCGCGGGCGGCGAGACGCCGGGGTTCGAGCACGACGATCGTCTTGTCGCCGAGCCAGGTCTCGCCCAGCAGCGCCAGCGGCACGCGCGTGGTCTTGCCGGCGCCCGGCGGCGCCACCAGCACCGCATTCGAGCCGGCGGCGAGCGCGGCCTTGAGCCGAGGCAACGCCTCCTCGATCGGCAAGCCTTCCTTCATGTGAGGAAGGCTTCTAGCACGGGTTCGAGATCAGCGCCGTTTCGCGAGCGACTGTGAGCACGTTCTCAGTCACCATCCCGAACGTCAGCCACCCAGGAAGACGCCGGTCTTGCCGACCATGCGCCGCGTCGTGATGCGCCCGAGCGGTGCCAGCTGCTCGGCGAGGAACTCGACGAAGTCGTCGCTGGCGACCGTCAGCGGCCGAGCGTCTTCTCGTACTCGTCCGCCTTGAATCCCACCAGCAGCTTGCCGCCGATGTCGAGCACCGGTCGCCTGATCATCGACGGCTGCGCCAGCATCAGCGCCAGCGCCTTCGTCTCGGTGATGCCTTCGCGTTCCGCCTCGGGCAGCTTCTTGAAGGTGGTACCGACCCTGTTCAGAAGCTTTTCCCAGCCGACCGATTTCGCCCAGGCCTCGAGCCGGCCGCGATCGATGCCCACCGCCTTGTAGTCGTGGAAGTCGTAGGCGACCTTCCTGTCATCGAGCCAGGCGCGCGCCTTCTTCATCGTGTCGCAATTCTTGATGCCGTAGATAGTCACGGACTTGACCATGATGTGAGCTCCCGAGGTCCGCCGCCGAGCGGAAAAGTTTGCAATACGACATGCCTGCCCTGCGAAAGCAGGCTGTGGATCAGGACGAACTCGTCGACGCTCCAGCGAACCGGTCGACGCAGCGGCTCGGTGGCGATCGGCGTGCTTTCATGCATCAGGGTAATGTGGGGACTGAAGCTGCGGCTAGGCTCGCGGATCCGTCCCTTCTCCAAAGCCTCGCTCAAGGCAGTCTCCAATCGTCGAGCTCCGGCCACGCCGTCGGTGCTGTCCAGAATCTTTCGCACATTTGATCAGACGGCGGCTCCGGATTGTGTGACCTGCGGCTGATAGAGTGGCCGCATGTTCATGTAGCACCTGGCTGACCACGCCGGGGGGATGTCCCGCGCTTTGTTGAAGTTTGCGGGACGGGCGTTGCCGGTTAACGATGCTATGCTGCTTGCCGGTGTTCCTCAAGCCTGTCTCGGATCGTTT
>VGEH01000191.1 GCA_016869375.1 Alphaproteobacteria bacterium
ATCGGATTGGGCTTCACCCGCCAGATGCTCCATCTGCGACCCCGGTCCAATGAGACAAGACGTTGCGTCCTATGGCTCAAATGGATTCGACGCCGCCCAGTTCAATGGTTCATCTGGGAAATGCGGGTTCAAGAAGCTCGACGTGAACTATTCGACCGTCGAGCTGGGCCTGGGTCTCGGCCTGTCGATCAAGACGATAAACTTTCGCGATCCAAAATCGAAGCGCTATACGAAGAACTATACGCGTGTCGACGGCGAGCTAAGAGCAGAAGCTTCCGATTATCACGTTCGGCAGCCTTATTCGGTGATGATTGCGATCGTGTTCTTGCCAATGGACTGTTGCGACGACGGCAGCAAGCAAAGCCCGTCGAGCTTCGGGCAGGCCGTTCAGGCTTTTCGCTTTCGCGCTGGCCGTGCCGATCCCAAGGACGAGCCGATGCTCTTCGAGCGACTCTTCATCGGACTATACGACACATCGGCTGAGAGTTTTGGAGACGTCTGCTTCTTCGACGTCATGAATGCGCCACCGAGGACGGGGCGCCCCGGACAGACGATGAACTTCGCCGAAGTCACGAGGGCGATAGTGGAAACCTATGATCGTCGCAACAGCCCACGATTCGAATGGGCCGATGCAAAACCCGAGACCGTTATTGCTCCGCCCGTCGAGGAAGAAGACGAGTGAACCGTGTCCTTAACTTCGGATTATCGATACTCCTCAGCTCGCACTCCCAAACCTCGATGACCTCGTAGCCGAGATCCTCCAGCATCCTTCTCTTCTTCGCATCTCGACGTCTGTTGTCGGCGATCTTCGCTGACCAGAACTGAGAATTGCGTTTCGGTAGCGTCGCGTATTTGCACCCCCCATGGCCGTGCCAGAAGCAACCATGGACGAAGACTGCCCAGCGACGCGCTCGATTAGCGATATCAGGCGAGCCTGGGAGGTTTCGATTCTTCGTCGTGTATCGGATGCCGTGACGCCAGAGCCACCGTCGAGTAGCGAGTTCAGGTGACGTGCCCGTCCTACGTATGCGGCGCATTCGTGCCGAGGTCTCGGGATCGGTCTCGACGGGCTTTGGTGTCCGAGTCCCAGCCGGCTTCACCTGGAGCCTTTCGCGTCGCTGGTCAGAACAGCCGACGACTTAGTCCGCCGCGGCAACCGCGAACTCTTGATGTATTCGGACAGCCTCGGGTGCTTCCATCCTGGAAAGGTGCGCTCTGACGCAATCCCGAAAACCGGCCACGAACCGTAACGAACTACGTTCCGTACGCTCCAAGAATCCGCGAGTCGCTCGAACCGAGAGGGGCTTGCCGGGGAATGCCAGAAACTCCGGCAATCTCGCTCGTTCCTTCCAAACTGGAAAAGCGCCAATCTCGACGCGACGTCGGAGACCCCCGTCGAAACGCGCCGCCTTCGGCCAGCGGCCGTCTGAGGGCAAGGCGCAGTCCCGGCTGGCATCATAAGCTCCCGGTGAGGCAAGGCGTGAGCCGAGCCATGCAGCGACCGGCACCGTTACGGCGTTGCCGACCAGTGACCACCGTAACGATCTCCGCGCCACGTCCTGCGCCGGGAGCGTCCAGTCTGCATCGAAACCCTGTAAGCGCTCGGCGTCGCGAATATCAGGCGTGATGATCGTGCCGTTGGGGAGGAGTATCGCTGGCGGGGAAGGGATGCCCAGAGTGGATCCGTTCTTGAGCGTAGGAACCCCGTCCGGAGCCCATCCGAGGCCACGCACTCCTTCCGTCCAGTAGAACCCGTGTGCATGCGTTGCCAGCCCTGTTCGTGGAGGGCGTACGTCGACGTCGTCGACGAGGAGAACATCCGCAGGATCGGCATCAGTCGTCGTTGCGACGAAGAGCACTCGCTCTCTACGCTGCGGGAGAAAGCTCTGCGAATTGACGACTCGATAGGCCCAGCGGTAGCCACGCTCCTCGAAGGCCTCGACGAGGGTGCGCAATGCCCTTCCTCTCCCGAGGTGCAGCATGAAGGAGACATTCTCCAGGACGACCCAGGGTACGCGTCGTTGGTCGAGTAGTCGGAAAACGTGGCTGACGAGGCTGGACTTCTCCCCCTCGATTCCTGCCGTCAGTCCCGCTTGGCTCAAGTCCTGGCATGGGAAACCACCAACCAGCGCGTCGACATCCCCTGGTATCGACTTGAGCTCGACGATGTCGCGTTCGAGAGGGACGTCGGGAAAACGTTTGGTGAGCACCTCGCGTGCCGGCGACCAGATCTCGCAAAGCATCCGAGTCATGTGGCCTGCAGAAGCGAGCCCCAACTCGAAGCCACCGATTCCAGCGAACAGTCCCGCAATCTTCATCGTCGGAACAGGATGCCAGTTCAGAGGGCGATTGCCAAGGTGCTGTTCTGGTCTTGTTCGGGAGCTAGCAACAACATGTAGCATCCAATCGGTAACCAGATACAAGTAATTGAAACCGCCTAAAGGCCAGAAACGTAGCTCGGTTCGCTATGGCTTGAGGACGAAACGTCGTCCAGGCTTGGCCCCATGATCGCAAGAACCTCCTATCGCTCCGCCGGGCGCCAGGTGATGCGCCCGATCGAATCCGCGGCACCCTATCGCACGATCGCGGTGGAGAAGCTGACGCCGACCATCGGCGCCGAGATCGGCAATGTCGATCTTTCGCAGCCGCTCTCGGCCGAGCAGTTCGACGAGGTCTCGCGCGCGCTCGCCGAAAATCTCGTGATCTTCTTCCGCGATCAGAACCTCACGGCCGAGCAGCACATCGCCTTCGGGCGCCGCTTCGGCGAGCTCCATCTCCATCCGGCCGCACCGCATGTCGAGGGCCTGCCGGAGCTGATGATCATCCGCGCCGATGCGAACTCGAAGCGCGCCAATGGCGAGGACTGGCACACGGATGTGAGCTGCGACGAGGAGCCGCCGATGGGCAGCATCCTGCGCATCACCGACTGCCCGGCCGAGGGCGGCGACACGCTCTTCGCCAGCATGTATGCCGCCTATGACGCGCTGTCGGAGCGCATGAAATCCTATCTCGACGGGCTCAGGGCCGTGCATGACGGCGAGAACGTCTATCGCGGCGCCTACGAAAATTTCGGCATCAAGGACAAGGCCTCGTATCCCCGCGCCGAGCATCCGGTCGTGCGCACGCATCCGGTGACGGGCCGGAAGGCGCTCTACGTCAACCGCATCTTCACCTCGCGCATCGCAGGATTGCCGCGCGAGGAGAGCGACGCCGTGCTCGCCTTCCTGCTCGCGCATTGCGAGAGCCCGCTCTGGCAATGCCGCTTCCGCTGGCGTGCGAACTCCATGGCCTTCTGGGACAACCGCTGCGCCCAGCACCGCGCCATGTGGGACTACTGGCCGCTCACGCGCGCCGGCTTCCGCGTGACGGTGAAGGGCGAAAAGCCGGTTTGAGCCTCGCATAGAGCCGCTGCTAGGCCGCCCTCGCCGTCTCGATCTTGGCTATTTCGCGGCGCAACGCCCGCTCGGCATGCCAGAGGTCATGATCCTGCTGCATGGCGAGCCACAAGGTCGGCCCGTTGCCGCAAAACTTGCCGAGTCGCAGCGCCATGTCCGGCGTCACCGTCGCCCTGCCCGCAAGGATCCGGTGCAGCTGCATCCGGCTGACGCCGATGCGCCGCGCCGCGTCCGTCACGCTCATGCCGAGGGCGGGCAGCACCACATCGCGCAGCAATTCGCCTGGATGGTTCGGCTCGATATCCGGATGCCGGCGCGCGATCTTCTCAGTCGTCGCCATGGTAGTCCTCCAGATCCACATCGGTCGCGTTCCCGTCCTGGAACGCAAAGGTGATCCGCCAGTTTCGCGATACCGTCAAAGCGTAGCGGCCTGACAAGTTGCCGGTCAAAGCATGGAACCCGGAGCCGGGGAAAGCCATGTCCTCGGGTCTCCTGGCCTTGTTCAGCGCAACGAGCAGCAGTTGAATCTTGGCCCTGAAGCTCGCCGAGACCGCGGACCTGTCATTCTTCGTCCAGAACCGCCGGAGCGCCTTGCTTCGGAAGTTGCCGATCATGCCGGAGCGTAACCTGTGACGTTACACGCATCAACCCAGAAGTAACGCAGCAGGTTACAGCGTCGCCCCGGCTTTCGTAACGTGCCGCTTTGCCGCTAGGATCGCCGCCATGACCGCCCCGCATCGCGACGAAGGCTCCCGCACCAGGGGATTCCAGGAGGCCGAGCGCCGGCCCTACGAGGCGATCCGGGTGAAGCGGCTCACGCCGCTGATCGGCGGCGAGATCTCCGGCGTCGACCTCTCGCAGCCGCTCGGCAACCAGGTCTTCGACGAGATCCATCGCGCGCTGATGGAGCATCTGGTCATCTTCTTCCGCGACCAGCACCTCACGCCCGAGCAGCATCTCGATTTCGGGCGGCGCTTCGGCGAGCTGCATGTCCATCCGATCGCCCCGCACGAGCCCGGCCTGCCGGCGCTGATGCGGGTCTACACCGATGCGAACTCGGCGCGCGTCAATGGCGAGCACTGGCACACCGACGTCTCCTGCGAGGAGGAGCCGGCGATGGGCAGCATCCTCTACATGCGCCAATGCCCGCCCGAGGGCGGCGACACCTTGTTCGCGAACATGTACGCGGCCTATGAATCGCTATCGGACCGCATGAAGGCGCATCTCGACGGCCTCAAGGCGCTGCATGACGGCGAGCAGGTCTATCGCGGCGCCTATGCGAAGCAGGGCCAGAGCGACCTCAAGGATTACGCGCGGGCCGAGCATCCGGTGATCCGCACGCATCCGGTCACCGGCCGCAAGGCGCTCTACGTCAATAGAGGCTTCACCCGGCGCCTGATCGGGCTTCCCGGCGACGAGAGCGACGCGCTGCTCCGCTACCTCTTCGAGCATGCGGAGAACCCGCTCTGGCAATGCCGTTTCCAGTGGACGCCGAATGCGATCGCCTTCTGGGACAATCGCTGCGCACAGCACCGCGCCATGTGGGACTACTGGCCGCACACGCGGCTCGCGCACCGCGTGACGGTGAAGGGCGACCGGCCGTTCTGAGGCGACGGGGACCCCGAGCCGTCACGCGGTGCCGTGCCGGTTAAGCCTCCCGGCCGATGCCGGCGGGCGAGCTCGACAGCACGCTGGTCAGCCACGCCGCCCACAGCGCCCCTGTGCCGGATTGATCGTCGCTGGCGAAGGCGGTTTCCCGGGGTTCGTCCTCGGGTGGACGGGCGCGTTCGAGCGGAAACCTGATGACCTCGGCGGAAATTTCGTCCTGGCCCGGCGGGGGCTGATCCGATCCGCCGGCGAGGGCCAGGCGGGGCCGGGCACTCCGATCGACACCGTCCTCGATCGACGAAAGATCGTACTGAGCGAGCATGGTCAAATCCTCCTTCCGTCCATGCCTGTCCGGTGACGGTGATTAAGGAATTGGCCCGGCCTCGATCAAGATCGGGCGCCGCAAAAAAATGCGTCCCCTCCCTTGAAGGCCGAAAATCGCCTTCTTACGTCGCTGCCAGCCGGACGCCCATCCCCGGGGTCCGGCCTCACCGAGCCAAAGGGATCCCCCGGCGGCTCATGAACCATGTTGCTCCAAGGAGGATGTGGAACATGATGACCTTCGACTTTTCTCCCCTGTACCGTTCGACCGTCGGCTTCGACCGTCTGGAGAACCTGTTCGACACGGCGTTGAGCACGGAAGCCACCGGCTTCCCGCCCTACAACATCGAAGCGACGGGCGAGAACGGCTACCAGATCACCATGGCGCTGGCGGGCTTCGGCGAGGACGACGTTTCGATTGTCCAGCAGGGCAACGAGCTGGTCGTCACCGGCGGGGCCAAGAAGGAGCCTGAGCCGCGCCAGTATCTCTACCGCGGCATCGCCGCCCGGTCGTTCGAGCGCCGGTTCCAGCTCGCCGATCACGTGAAGGTCAGCGACGCCCGCATGGACAAGGGCCTGCTGCAGATCGACCTGGTGCGCGAGGTGCCGGAGGCTCTGCGGCCGCGGAAGATCGAGATCGGCAAAAGTGCGGCGAGCCGCCTGCTGAAGACGGCGGCGTAACGCCGCGTGGCCGTCGCGTGCGCGGCGGTCGCGAGGTTTCGCCCCGCGACCGCCGCCGGACGCAGGGAGGATGATCTCAGGCTTCCGGGCTGACGCCTAGAAGCGGAAGCGCCTGAGCGGCACCTGTCGACCCGTCGGCAGCGTCAGCGTTCCGGCGAGCGGCGAGGCGAAGGCGAGCGTCACCGTTCCCAGGCTCGCGCCCTGGACGGCGGCGCGGTACGAGCCTCCCAGCATCTGTCCGCCGCCGTAGCCGAGAAGCGAGCCCGCATAGAGCCGCGTCGACGACATCGGCCCGCGCGACATCAGCCAGCGCGGGTCTCCGTCTTCGCCGTAGAGGAATCCGGCGAGGAACAGCGTTGCGTTCTGAATCTCGAGATACCAGCCGGTGCCGGGCTCATCGGGATTCCACCACCAGCCGTTCTCGGGGCTGCCGGGCTGCGGCCCGGCGGCGAGCCCGCCGGGTGCGAACTCGTATCGCCTGAGCTCGGCGGCATGCGCGCCCGACAGCCTCGCGGTATGAAGCGAGAGGGGGATCATCTCGGCGGTGCCGACGGCACCGAGAAGGCCGGCGGCGCGATAGCTTCCATCCATCGTCTGGCCGCCGCGATAGAGATTCAGCGCCGCCGAGGCGGCGGTCGCCGACTGCATGCCTGCGCCGAGATACCAGATCGGCGAGCCGACCGCGTCGTAGAAGAATCCGCCGAGCATCACGCGGTCGCCGGCGCTTTCGAGGGCGAAGCCGGTTCCCGGCATGTCGGGATTCCACCACCAGCCGGAGGCGAGCGGCGCGCGCAGCGGATTGCCGGCGAGGCAGAGCTGGCCCGCCCCGAGCCCGGCGGCCAGGTCCGTCGCCTGGCTGGCGAAGGAGACGAAGCGGCCGTCGCCCGAGATCGCCGGCGCGGCGGAGACGCCGTTGGCGGTCCGGCCGCTCGGATTCGTCGACACCAGCGCCGTGCGCGCCGCGATCGCATCGCGCACCCACACCTGGCCCAGCGCGACGAAGGCGACGAAGCGGCCGTCGCCGGAGATTGCCGGCGCCGTTCCGTTCGCCGACACCGTGTCGATCGCGCCGGTCGCGAGGTCCTTGCGCAGGACCCGCGTGCCGCTCTGGAAAGCGACGAAGCGACCGTCCCGGCTCATCTTCGCTGCGATACCGGCGCCGATCTCGACGGCGCTATCGCTGGCGAGGTCGCGGCGATAGACGCTCTTGCCGTCGTCATAGGCGACGTGGCGGCCGTCGGCGGAGATCGCCGGGCGCCGGCCGTCGCCGACAAGCACGACCGCACCGCTCGCCCTGTCCTTGCGATAGACACGGCGCGCGATCGTGGTGATGCCGGCGACCAGGTTGGTCGCGTCGGAGTCGAAGGCGACCCAGCGCCCGTCATCCGAGAGCGCGGGATTGTCGGCGGCGCGGTCGGCGAGGCTGCCGTCGGCGGCAGTGCTGGCAGCAGCCGGCGAGGGCGTGATCGTGCTGGCGCGCGGCAGCGTCGCGTCGGCGACCCAGACCTGCCGGAAGCCGTTTCCCCAGGGCAGCCCGACATTCGGCGCGTCGGAGGCGAAGGCGATGGCGCGGCCGTCGGCCGAGACCGCGACCGATCCCGACCATCCGTTCGCCGGCCCGGCGATCGTGCCCATGAAGCTGCCGGTGGAGAAGCGCGCGAGCCGGCCGGAAGCGGCGTCGTAGCGGAACACTTCCGGCACCGGCGCGGAATCCGACGGCACGAGATTGGTTGAGCTCACCTGGAAGGCGACGACCTGGCCGTCCTCGGACAGCGCCGAGACGCCGGCCGGACCGTCGGCGCCGATGCCGGCGTCGGTCACCGAGACGGCGACGACGGCGGCCTGGCCGCGCCCGGCATGGACGATGAGCGGAAAGGCTGCGTTCGCGAAGCCGCCCCAACGGTCGCTGACCTGGAGCTCGACGACGATACGGAGAACCGTACGCAGCGGCGCGGTGG
>VGEH01000192.1 GCA_016869375.1 Alphaproteobacteria bacterium
GCTTGATCTGATCGGTGGTCGCCTTCGTCGCCGCGGTCGGCGTCGCCGTGGGCGTCTGCACCGTCGTGGTGAAGCCGGCGCGAGAGATGCGCTCGATCGAGCCGACCAGCGACGTAACCGTCATCTCGATGCCAAACAGGAACGTCGCCGTGGTCGCGCCGGTCTCGGGGTCCACGAAGACGAGGCCGATGCCGCCGCGGATGCCGATGGTCGCGGTAGGCGTCGTGATCGTCACCGGCTGGTTCTTGCTGAGCTTGCCGCCGACGAAGCGAATGACGCCATTGGCGGCGGTCGCCGCGAGCTTGCCGGTGCCGCTCGCCGGATCGAAGACGAACTCGTCGAGGACGAGATCGGAGTCGGGACCGACGGTGAAGGCGGAGCCATCGAGGAACAGCATCTGAGCCTGGCCGCGCGCATCGGTCACCAGGCGCTCGCGATGGAACACGTCGTTGCCGATATTGACGACGCGTCCCGCGGCGGCAGGTGGCGTACCTGTCAGCTGCTGGTTTACCGCGGCGGCGACGCCCACCTTGGTCTGCGCCGAGGCCGCGCTCGCGAGCACGGTCGAAGCCAGAAGAGCGAGGATGGTCGAATGGCGAAGCATGGCGATCTCCCTACACCCAGACCCGAGCCTAGATACGATGCGAACCCCGCGAAGTGACCGGGCTCACAAGGCTTTTGTGACGGCGCTCACACTCAGAAGGCATATCCCAGCCCGATCGTGCCGCTCGTATTGGTATACGTGTAATTCGCGAGGGAGGATCTCACCCATTGTTGGGTGAATTGCAGATTGACCGACCAGCTGTCGAAGAAACGCACCGAAAGCCCCGCCCCCAGCGACCATTCGCGGTCGTAGCGCGTGCTCGACGGATCGACCGTCGTGTCGACGCCGTCGTAGTAGCGGAGCGTGCGGCCGCCGCCGAGGCTGGCGAGCCAGGGCTGCCGCGTCACCTCGAACGGCGCGGCAAACTGCCGGAAGTAGACGAGTTCGCCCGTGTATTCGAGATAGCGCTCATACTCGGCCTTGGTATTGGCGAAGGTGATGCTGCCGCCCAGGCGTACCAGGTCGGACGGCCCGAGCGCGTGGCGTGTACCGATCCTGGCGCCGTGCTCCCACCCATCCTTGTCGGCGACGGTCGCTCGCGCCTCGGAGAGGTGGAAGCGCCGGAAGCGCGACTTGACCTCGGCCTCGACGCCGAAGATCGGCGTCACCGGCAGATCGGCAGAAATGCCGCCGCCATAGCTGACGAAATACCGGGCATCGTCGAGCGTCACCGCGCTGCCCAGCACGTAAGGCCGGATCATCAGCGGATTGTCCCCGCCGAAGCGCAGCCGCGGCCCGAGATCGAGCTGCGCCACCTGCAGGTCGAGCGAGGAGACCTCGCTCTGACGCGTGCCGTAAAGCTGAAGCCCGGCATCCAGCGTGTCGCGATCCTGCGTGCCGAGGTCATAGGCAAAGGAAAGCGAGGCCTGCGCATAGGCGTTCCAGTCCGAGCGTTTCGTCGCGCCTGGATCCAGCGTCGCATCAAGGCCGAACAGCTTGACGACGCCGGCCGAGTTCGCGGCATTGGCGTTCGACTGCCAGCGCACGCCGGTCTGCGCAGTGAAGCCGAAGGTCGTCGCCGAGAGCCGCCTGTCGATCTCGGCCAGATTCTGCTGGGTCGCGGCGCGGACATCGGCCGGCACCTCCTCGGCCTTCGCGACATCCTCCAGATAGCCGCGCGCGATCTGATAGGAGCCGAGCCGCATGTAGAGAAGCGCCAGCTCGTAGCGGATACGCGTCAGGCGCGGGTTGAAGATCAGAAGCCGCTCGAAGGCCGACACGGCGCCTTTGAGGTCGTCGGCCGCGATGGCCAGCTCGGCGAAACGGAAGGTGAGATCCAGATTGGCGGGATCCGCCAACATCGCGCGGAAGGCGCTGTCATAGTCGGTCGGGAGCGCTTGGGCCGGTGCCGCCTGCGCGACCTGCGGGGCGGGCGACAGGGCATTGCCGGGAATGAACAGCGAGCCAGGCATCTGCGCCAGAGCGGGCGCGGTCAGGCTCGCGGCAAGAGCCGCCAGAGCCGTCGTCAGGACGCGCGCCCCCTCACCGATCACGCAAGCTCCCCTGCGCGTGTCGAAACCTAACTAAGCCTTTAATACCAGAGGGTGACGCCGCCTTCCACGGTCGTCAGGCGACGGCCTTGGCCGATTCCGGGGGAACGAGGTGGCAGGCCGTCATGTGCTCGCCGGCCGCGACCTGGACCAGCGGCGGCTCGACCTTCCGGCAGACATCCTGGGCGAGCGGGCAGCGCGTGTGGAAGCGGCAGCCGGTCGGCGGGTTGATCGGGCTCGGCACGTCGCCCTTGAGCACGATGCGCTCGCGCCGCCCCCGCGCCTTCGGCACCGGGATCGCGGAGAGCAGCGCCTGGGTGTAGGGGTGCTTCGGCGCGGCGTAGAGCTGACGCTTGGGCGCGATCTCGACGATCTTGCCGAGATACATGACCGCGACCCGGTCCGAGATGTGGCGGACGACTCCGAGATCGTGGGAGATGAAGAGGTATGTGAGCTTGAACTCGGCCTGCAGATCCTGCAGCAGGTTGACCACCTGCGCCTGGATCGAGACGTCGAGCGCCGAGACCGGCTCGTCGCAGACGATCAGCTTCGGATTGAGAGCGAGCGCCCGCGCGATGCCGATGCGCTGGCGCTGGCCGCCGGAGAATTCATGCGGGTAGCGCTCGGCGTGGAATGAGGCGAGGCCGACCAGGCCGAGCAGCTCCGCCACGCGATTCTTCAACGACGGTCCGAAGCGCTCGCCATGGATCACCATCGGCTCGGCGACGATCTCCTCGACGGTCAGGCGCGGATTCAGGCTGCCATACGGGTCCTGGAAGATGATCTGCATCTCGCGCCGGAGCGGACGCATCTCCGCCGGCGGCAATCCGACGATGTTCTGGCCATTGATCAGGACCTGGCCCTTGCTCGGCTCGATCAGGCGGAGGACCAGGCGGCCAGTCGTGGTCTTGCCGCAACCGGATTCGCCGACGAGGCCAAGGGTCTCGCCGGCGCCGATCGAGAAGGAGATGTCCTCGACCGCGCGCACCGCGCCGACCTGGCGCGGCACGATGAATCCTTCGAAGATCGGGAAGTGCTTGGTGAGGTTCCGGACCTCGAGCAGCGGAGCGGTCATCGCGCCGCTCCCGCAACCGCCGGGGCGGTATCGTCGCGGCGGTAATCCGTGTGCCGGATGCAGGCAGCGAGATGGCTCGCCGTGACCGGGATCAGCGGCGGCAGCCCGGCGGCGCATTCCTCGCGCGCATAGCCGCAGCGCGGCTGGAAACGGCAACCCGGCGGCAGCTCGTGCGGGTTCGGCAGGGTGCCGGGGATCGCGGTCAGGCGATGCACATCGGCGTCGAGATCGGGAATGCTGGCGAGCAGGCCTTCCGTATAGGGATGCGCCGGCCGCTCAAACACGCCCTCGACGCCGGCATGCTCGACGGTGCGGCCGGCATACATCACGAGCACGCGATCGGCGAACTCGGCGACCACGCCCATATTGTGGGTGATGATGATCACCGCCATGCGGAACTCCTCCTGCAGCTGGCGGAGGAGATCGAGGATCTGGGCCTGGATGGTGACGTCGAGCGCGGTCGTCGGCTCGTCGGCGAGCAGGAGCTTCGGATTGCAGGAGAGCGCCATCGCGATCATCACGCGCTGGCGCATGCCGCCGGAAAGCTGATGCGGGTAGTCGGCAAGGCGGCGTTCGGCCGAGGGAATGCCGACCTTGTTCAGCATCTCGATGGCGCGGTCGCGCGCCGCTTCCTTGCTCACCCGCTCGTGCCAGCGCACCGCCTCGGTCAGCTGATCGCCGATGGTGAAGACCGGGTTGAGCGAGGTCATCGGCTCCTGGAAGATCATCGAGATGTCGGCGCCGCGGATCTTCCGCATCTCGTTCTGCGACTTCTTCAGGAGGTCGGCGCCTTCGAACAGTATCTCACCGGCAACGACGCGGCCGGGCGGCTGTGGCAGGAGCCCCATGATCGAAAGCGCGGTCACGCTTTTGCCGGAGCCGGACTCGCCGACGATGCCCAGCACCTCGCCGGCGCGGAGATCGAAGGAGAGATTGTCGACCGCCCTCGCCGGCCCCTGATCCGTGCCGAACTCGATCGACAGGCCGCGCACCGAAAGCAGCGGAGGAACTGCAGACATATCCATATCAGTCTTGAGAGATCTTGAGGCGCGGATCGAGCACGTCGCGGAGCCCGTCGCCGAGGAGGTTGAGGC
This sequence comes from Alphaproteobacteria bacterium, assembly GCA_016869375.1. Classification (GTDB taxonomy): domain Bacteria; phylum Pseudomonadota; class Alphaproteobacteria; order SHVZ01; family SHVZ01; genus SHVZ01. The sequence continues at coordinate 4,264 of VGEH01000192.1, forward strand.
TCAAGACCGTGAGCGCCAGCGCGAGGCCGGGGATCAGCGTGATCCACTCGGCGTCGCGGATGTACTGCCGCCCTTCGGCGATCATGTTGCCCCAGGTCGGGGTGGGCGGCGGCGAGCCCAATCCTAAGAAGCTCAAGGTCGCCTCGGTCACCACGGCGAAGGCAAAGACGAAAGTGAGCTGCACGATCAGAGGCGCCATGCAGTTGGGCAGGACGTGCTTGCGGAGGATACGCCAGTTGCTGGCGCCCATCGCCAGCGCCGCCTGCACATACTCCATCTCGCGCACGACCAGCACCGAAGCGCGCACGATGCGCGCGGTGCGCGGGATGTAGACGGCGGCGAGCGCGATCGCGGCGGTCAGGCTCGACGGGCCGAGCGCCGCGGCGATGCCGAGCGCAAGCAGCACCGGCGGAAACGCCATCAGCGCATCGGTCACGCGCATCAGGATGTCGTCCAGGCGCCTGAAGTAGCCGGAGGCGGCACCGAGAGCGACACCGAACACGGCATTCATGATCACGACGGCGAGCCCGATCGCGAGCGACAGGCGGGCACCGTAGACGATGCGCGAGAGCTGGCTGCGGCCGAGATTATCGGTGCCGAACCAGTGCTCGGCGCTCGGCGGGCGGAAGCGGAAGCGGACGGCAATCCGTGTCGGATCCGACGGCGCGATGAAGTCGGCGAAGATCGCGACCAGCGAGATGATCAGGAACAGCCCGGCGCCGACGACGAAAGCCTTGTGCCGGAGAAGGCGCCGGATGACAGGGGAGCGCTGCAGGAAGGACCGCTTCCTGGCGCCGGCGGCGGGAACAGCGCTAGCGGCCGTGGTCATAGCGCACCCGCGGATCGAAATAGGCGTAGAGCACGTCGACCAGGATGTTCAGCATCAGGAGCGCCCAGGCGACGAGCAGCAGGCCGCCCTGGATCATCGGATAGTCGCGCCGGAGGATCGCCGATCCCAGGAGCGAACCGACGCCCGGCACCGAGAAGACCGACTCGATCACCAGCGAGCCCGAAAGCAGCACGCTGAAGATGATGCCGATGACCGTGATCACCGGGATCATGACGTTCTTGAAGGCGTGCTTGCCGATGACGACGAACTCGGGAAGACCCTTGGCCCGCGCCGTCCGGATGTAGTCCTGACGCAGCACCTCGAGCATGGTCGAGCGCGTGATGCGCGCGAGCAGGCCGATCTGCAGGAGTGAGAGCGAGACCGCCGGCATCGTCGCGGTCCTGAGCCAGCCGATGAAGCTCTCCTGCCAGGGCACGTAGCCGCCGGTCGGCAGCCAGCCGAGATGGACCGAAAAGAGGACGATGAACATGAGGCCGAGCCAGAAATTCGGAATGGAGACGCCGAGCAGCGCGAAGATCATCGCGCCCTGGTCGGCCCAGCCATTGCGGTTGAGCGCGGCGATGACGCCGCAGGCGAGGCCGAAGGCCAGCGTCAGCACCATCGAGTAGAGTGCGATCGACAGCGATACCGGGATGCGCTCGATCGTCGCTTCCAGCACCGGCTTCCCGAGCAGGAGCGACATGCCGAGATCGCCCTGAACCAGCCCTGCGTAGAACTTCCACATCTGGATGTGGAAGGGCTGGTCGAGGCCAAGATTGGCGCGGATGTTGGCGAGCTCGGCCGGCGTCGCCGTCGGCCCGCCGATCAGAATCGCCGGGTCGCCGGGCACCAGCTTCATGATGGCGAACGAGATGACGCTGACCAGGATCAGTACCGGGATCGACTGGATCAACCGGGCGACGATATAGCGGCCCATCCCCTGCTCTCGATGCTCCCAGACGCACCGGCCCGACGTTGATCCGCCGGCGCCGGCCGCGAGTCTACACGAACTGCATACGAGAAGCGGGCGGCCCTTAGGGCCGCCCGCCCCTAGAGACGATGGTGGATCAGCCCTTGATCCAGACGTTCGACATGCGCGGGATGCGGAAGGGCTTGAAGTCCTCCACATTCGCGCGGACCGCCTGCACCTTGGTCAGCGAGCCGAAGGGCAGCGCCAGCACCTGGTCGAGGATGCGGGCCTGGCCCTTGGCGAAGGCGGCCTTCCGCTCTTCCAGCGTCTTGCCACCGGTGAGCGCGTTGAAGTGCGTCATGAACTCGGCGTCAGGCACGTTGCCCTTGGGCTTGTAGGTGTTGAACGGATGCGCGTGGAAGCGCAGCGCCGCAACGCCGCCGAGCGAGGTGTTGGTGCCGTAGCCGGTGAAGAAGAAGTTCCAGCCATCGGTCGTGTTCTGCTGCTTCTGCACGGAAGCGGGCCAGTCCATGACCAGGAGCTCGGCGTTGATGCCGACGGCCTTGAGCTGCTCGCTCATGACCAGGGCCGCCGTGTACATGTTCGAGTAGTCCTGGTTGGTGAGAAGGATGACCTTCTCGCCCTTGTACCCGGCCTCGGCGAGGAGCTTCTTCGCCTTGTCCTTGTTCTTCTGGTTATAGGTCTCCTTGCCGGCCTCGGTGTAGAAGGCCTGACCCGGATACTGGAAGCCGATGTTCAGGCTGTAGGCACCATCGGTCGCCGCCTCCATCAGCTCTTCCATATCCATTGCCGCCTGGATCGCCTGCCGGACCTTGAGATTGTCGGTCGGCGGGAAGGACAGGTTCGGCGTCGCGATCTGCACCCAGAAATTCTTGAGCGGCTTGAGGACGATGTTCTTGTTGTCCTTGAGGCGTGCCTGGGCCTTGGCCGGAATGTCCTCGACGCCGTGGAACTCGCCGGTCTCGAGACCGGCAACGCGTGCGCCGGGCTCGGTGACGATGCGCATGTTCACGGTGTCGAAGCACGCGACCTTGTAGCCGCCGAAGCCGTTGGTCGTCTGGAAGCGCCTGTCCGGAGAGTAGTTGGCGTTCTTCTTCAAGCGCACATGGCTGTCGGCGACGAATTCGACGAACTCCCACGGCCCGGTGCCGACGGTCTTGAGCTGCATCGGCGCCGCGTCGGTGTTCTCGCGCGGCACGATGACGATTGGCACCGAGAAGGAGCTCAAATTCTCGAGGAAAGTCGGTTGCGCCTGCTTCATCTTGAGGACGAAGGTCTGGGCGTCCGGGGCCTCCCACTTGTCGACGACGTCGAGGATGCCCTTGTCGATGCCGACCTTCTTGTATCGATCGAAGGTCGCCATCACGTCATCCGAGGTCATCGGCTTGCCGTTATGGAACTTGATGCCCTGGCGGAGCTTGAAGGTATACATCATGCCGTCAGGCGCCTCGATGACGTCCTGGGCGAGCTCCGGAATCGGGTTCATGTTCTCGTCGCGGGTCATCAGCGACTCGAACATGTTCATGGCGACGTTACGCGTCGAGATCGTCGACGAGGTGTGCTGGTCGAGGCTGTTCACCTTCGCTTCCTGGGCGAAGACGAAGTTGCCGCCGGTTTTCCCGCAGGAAAACTGCTGCGCGGCGGCCGGCCCGGCGGCCAGTGCCAGGGCCGATACGGTCCCGAGCGTTATATAGTGTGTCAGACGCATTGGTGCCTCCTTGTTCCCCGCTGCCAAGCCGCGAGATCGCGGCCCTGGATCGATTTTCCGATCAGCCTATCGAAGGTCGGAAGGCCCGCACAAGGCCAAAACGCCGCCCGCGAGCGGCTTGCCGGCAAGGTTAAGGAAAGCTAGAGAGGCGCCAGGGATGGGTGGCCGAGCGGTTTAAGGCACCAGTCTTGAAAACTGGCGTGGG
>VGEH01000193.1 GCA_016869375.1 Alphaproteobacteria bacterium
TCCCTGATGGTCAGTCCTGTCTCAACTTGGCGGCTGCGCGGCTGCGCTATATCGCAGGATCGGCGTGGTCAGCCAGGTGCTACATGAACATGCGGCCACTCTATCAGCCGCAGGTCCCACAATCCGGAGCCGCCGCCTGATCAAATGTGCGAAAGATTCTGGACAGGACCGCTCGCGGCCGTTCTCGTAGGAGAGGATCACCATCCCGAGCACCGTGTCGACGCTGCGGCCGTCATCGGCCAGCGGCAGCAGCAGGCGCTCGATCCTGAGGTGCTCCTTGCCGGGGATCAGCGTCACCGGGCTGCCGCCATGGTTGGGAAGCCCGCTCTCGACGACGGCGCGGAACGCCGTGCCGAGCGGGCTCGCGTCGATGCCGGGCATGATCTCGTCGGCATAGCGCCGGGTCGGGTCGCGGGCGAAGAGGCGGGCGAGCCGCGTCCCGATCAGCCGGATACGGAATCGCAGGCGCGGCTCGCGCTCGACATCGGCGAAGAAGATGGCCGGCATCAGCCGCGGCATCGCCGCCGGGTCGATATGGGGCCGGCCGGGGAGCAGGCTGCCGCGGCCGGGACCCGACGGGCGAAGACTCTGCCAATGGCGGGCAAGCTCGGCCAGCCGGGAGTGGCAACCCGAGGCCAGCAGCTTCCGGACAGCACCGTCGACCTCGTCTTCCTCGCGGGTGAGCGGGAAATCGGTCATCGCCCCAGCCTACGCCAGGGTGTCGCGGGGGTGTTAGCCCTGATGCCCGGGAGCCGATTTCTCCGTTCTTGCCGGCGCCCGGCCGGGCTTGTAGCGTCCGCCCCTCGCCCGAAATGAGGACCCTTCTCCGTGCGTTACGTCTCGACCCGCGGCCAGGCGCCGATCCTCGGCTTCGAGGATGTCCTGCTGACCGGCCTCGCCCGCGACGGCGGCCTCTATCTGCCCGAGGCCTGGCCGACCCTGTCGGCGGTCGAGATCCGCGGTCTTTCCGGGAAGCCCTATGCCGAGGCGGCGGCGCGCGTGCTTGCGCCCTATGCCGGCGGCGCCGTCACCCAGGATGAGTTCGCCACGCTGCTCGCCGACGCCTATCGCGGCTTCGGCCACACGGCGGTTGCGCCGCTGAAGCAGATCGGTCCGCGTCACTGGCTGCTCGAGCTCTTCCACGGGCCGACGCTCGCCTTCAAGGACTATGCGCTGCAGGCGGTCGGGCGCCTCTTCGATCGCGCGCTCGCGCGCCGCAACCAGCGCGTCACCATCGTCGGCGCCACCTCGGGCGATACCGGGTCGGCGGCGATCGAGGCGCTGCGCGACCGCGCCGCGGTCGACGTCTTCATCTTGTTTCCGAAGGGACGCGTCTCCGAGGTCCAGCGCCGCCAGATGACGACGGTCGATGCGCCTAATGTCCATTGCATAGCGCTCGATGGCACCTTCGACGATTGCCAGGACATGGTGAAGGCGCTGTTCAACGATCCTGGCTTCCGCGACGAGCATCAGCTCTCGGCGGTCAACTCGATCAACTGGGTGCGCATCGCCGTCCAGATCGCCTATTACGCGGCTGCCGCGGCCGCGCTGGGCGCGCCGGACCGGCGCATCGCCTTCGCCGTGCCGACCGGCAATTTCGGCAATGTGCTCTCGGCCTATGCCGCCAAGCGCATGGGCTTCCCGATCGAGCGGCTGATCCTGGGCTCGAACGCCAACGACATCCTGACCCGCTTCCTCGGCTCGGGCGAGATGGCGATGGCACCGGTGCAGCCGACCTACTCGCCGAGCATGGACATCCAGGTCTCGAGCAATTTCGAGCGCCTGCTGTTCGAGGTGGTCGGCCGCGACGGCGCGCGCGTCGCCGAGCTGCTGGGCGGCTTCCGCAAGGAGGGTCGGTTCCGTCTCGACGACGAGGCGATGGGCCGCATCCGCGGCCTCTTCGAGGCGCATCGCCTCGACGATGCCGGGACGCTGGACGTGATCCGCCGCATTCATCGCGACACCGGCGAGCTGGTGGATCCCCATACCGCGATCGGCATCTTCGCCGCCGAGAAGAGCCGGCTCGATCCGGGTATTCCGATCGTCTCGCTGGCGACGGCGCATCCGGCCAAGTTCCCGGACGCGATCGAGCGCGCCGTCGGCTTCCGCCCGAGCCTGCCCGAGCGGCTCCAGGGAATGATGACGGCGAAGGAGCGGGTGCAGGATCTGGCCAATGATCAGAAGGCGGTGAAATCCTTCATCGCCGGCCGCGTCCGGCGCTAGTATCCGGGCATGTCCAGCGTCCGCGTCACCACGCTTTCCAGCGGCCTCAAGGTCGCGACCGACACCCTGGCCCATGTCGAATCCGTCTCGGTCGGCGCCTGGATCGGCGTCGGCGCGCGGCACGAGCCGGCACGGGTCAACGGCGTCGCCCATATGCTCGAGCACATGGCCTTCAAGGGCACCGAGCGCCGCTCGGCTCAGGCGATCGCGGAAGAGATCGAAGCGGTGGGCGGATACCTCAACGCCTATACCGGGCGCGAGCAGACCGCCTATTACGGGCGCGTGCTGGCGGCCGACCTGCCGCTCGCCATCGACATCCTCGCCGACATCCTTCAGCACTCGACCTTCGATCCCGTCGAGCTCGAGCGCGAGCGCCAGGTGATCCTGCAGGAGATCGGCCAGGCCGAGGACACGCCCGACGACATCGTTTTCGACCATTTCCAGGCGGCGGCTTTTCCGAGCCAAGCCTTGGGCCGGCCGATCCTGGGCTCGACCGAGATCGTGGGCGCGCTCAAGCGCGACGAGATCAAGGGCTACATGCAGGACCATTACGGGATCGGCACCATGCTGATCTCGGCCGCCGGCAAGATCGAGCACGACGCGCTGGTCGAGCTCGTCGACAAGCACTTCGCCGCGCTGAATCCCTCGGAGCGGAAGAAGCCCGAGCCGGCCGGCTATGCCGGCGGCGAGCGCCGTGACGAGCGCGATCTCGAGCAGGCGCATGTCGTCGTCGGCTTCCCGGGCGTCGGCTATCACGATCCCGATCATCACGCGATGCAGGTGTTCTCGACGCTGTTCGGCGGCGGCTCGGCCTCGCGCCTCTTCCAGGAGGTACGTGAGAAGCGCGGGCTCGCCTATTCGATCTATTCCTTCGGCTCGGCCTTCTCCGATGGCGGCGTCTTCGGCATCTATGCCGGCACCTCGCCCGAGCAGGTGACCGAGCTTGTGCCGGTGCTGGCCGAGGAGTTGGCGAAGGTCGCCGATACCTTGAGCGAATCCGAGCTCAAGCGTGCCAAGGCGCAGCTCAAGGCCGGCATGCTGATGTCGCGGGAATCGACCAGCAACCGCGCCGAAACGCTCGCCAATCAGATGCTGATCTTCGGGCGGCCGGTCCCGGTCGTCGAGACTGTGGCCAAGATCGACGCGGTCGATCCGGCGGCGATCCGCCGGGTCGCTGCGCGGCTCCGCACCGGCAAGCCGACCGTCGCCGCGGTCGGTCCGCTCGATGCGCTCGAATCCTACGATCGCCTGACGGACCGCTTCGCCGCCTAGAGTCCTGGGGGACGATTTGGCTTTCTTTCTTCTCGAACGTGACGAGCCGAGAGTCGAAGGGCCTCGCGTCTTTCTGCGCCCGCCGATCCGGCGCGACTGGCGGCATTGGGCCGAGGTCCGGACCGCGAGCCGCGAGTTCCTGGTCCCTTGGGAGCCGACCTGGCCGTCCGATGCGCTGACCCGCGCCGCCTTCCGCCGCCGCCTCGACCGCCAGTCCGAGGAGTGGGAGCGCGACACCGCCTATTGCTTCTTCATCTTCCGCCGCGCCGATAACGCGCTGATGGGCGGCATCAACCTCAACAATGTCCGCCGCGGCGTCGCCCAGATGGCGAGCCTGGGCTACTGGATCGGCAAGCCCTTCGCGCGGCGCGGCTACATGACCGAGGCGGTGCGCTGCGCCACGACCTTCGCCTTCGAGCATGTCGGCCTGCATCGCCTCGAAGCCGCCTGCCTGCCGAACAATGCCGGAAGCCGGGCTGTGCTGCGCCGCTGCGGCTTCCGCGAGGAGGGCGTTGCGCGACGCTACCTTCGCATCAACGGCGAATGGCAGGACCATCTGCTGTTCGGCTACCTGCGTGACGACGAGCAGGTAAGGACCGAGGCTTAGCGCCTCTTCGCTTCATCAAGCGCTTCGAGCACGGATCCCACCGTCAGCAGCTCCGGCAGCACGATGCCGTCGGGGCGTGAGGGACCATAGACCACGTTGAACGGAATGCCGTAGCGGCCGTGGCTCGCCAGATACTCGGCGATCGCCGGGTCGGGCCGCGTCCAGTCGGCGCGGAGCGCCACGACATCCGGCGTCTTGAGCCGAGCCGAGACTGAATCATTGCCGACGACGAGCCTCTTGTTCACCTGGCAGGTGAGGCACCAGTCGGCGGTGACGTCGACGAAGACGGTCTTGCCTTCGGCGACGAGGCGCGGGATCGCCTGGCGGTCGAAGCTCCGCCAGAGCGTCGCGTCCTCGATCTTCTCCGGTGCCGCCGAGGTGCCGAGCGCCGCGGGCACAACAAAGGCGAAGATGACGAGGCCCGCGACCGCAACGCGCGCGCGCGGCAGGAAGGCCAGCGCCGCGACCGCGGCCGCCATGATCGCGCCGACGCCGAGCGCCGCCGTCCGGCCGCTTGACGATGCCAGTACCCAGAGGAGCCAGAGGGCGGTCGCGGCGAGCGCGAGCGCAAGCACGCGCCGGAGCGTCGCCATCCACGCGCCGGGCCGCGGCAGGCGCGTGGCGAGGCCGGGGAACGCCGCGACGGCGAGATAGGGGAGCGCCAATCCTAAGCCGAGCGCGGCGAAGATCGCGTAGATCTCGACCGCACCTCTGGACAGCGCATAGGCGATCGCGGTGCCGAGGAAGGGGGCGGAGCAGGGAGTCGCCAGCAATGTCGCCAGCGCGCCGGTCAAGAAATGGCCGGTCAGTCCCTGCGATGGCGTGCTGCCGAGCATGGTGCCGAGTCCCGCCGGGAGCATCACCTCGAACAACCCCCAGAGATTGGCGGCGAACAGCGTCACCACCACGATCATGAAGACGAGGAAGAGCGGCTCCTGGAACTGCATGCCCCAGCCGACCGTGGCGCCTGCCGCCTTGACCGCGACCGCCGCCGACGCGAGGAGCGCGAAGGAGCCGAGGATGCCGGCAGAGGATGCCAGGAAGGCGCGGCGCGTCGCCGACCGCTCGGCGCCGCCATGGCTGACGACGCTCAAGAGCTTGATCGACAGCACCGGCAGCACGCAGGGCATCAGGTTCAGGATGAGACCGCCAATGAGCGCGGCGAGAAGCGCGAGGGCGAGCTCGCTTGCGACCGATCCGCCGGCGCCGGCCGCCGGCGTCACCTGAACTTCCGCGGCACGGTCGCCATCGGTCACGGTCAGCGTCAGCGTCGTGCCCGGCAGCGCCTCGTCCTTCGGCGGAAAAGCCGGAACGACGAAGCGGGCGATGTGACCGCCGTCATATCTCTCGACCCTGGGCTTGCCGAAAGCATGACCGGGCGGCGCTTCGATGAGGAGGTCGGGTTTGCCGAACGGAATGTCGGAGCGGGTGCTGACCGTCAGGCGTGCCGCCGTGCCGCTGCCGCTCGCGACCGCTGACGCGATCGTGAGCCCGGCGGCGGTCGCCGCCGAGGGCACGCGCACGTTGAAGCGATCGATCAGATGAGCGAACTCGCTCGGCTTCGCGGTGCCGGCGGGAAGCTCAAGCGCGAGCGCGGCCGTGATCGGAACGCAGATATCCTTGCAGACGAGATAGTCGACATTGGCAGCGAGCGACATCGGCTCGCCGGGCTTCGTCGGGCGCGCGAGGATCGGGAGCACGACATCGTGTTCATAGCCGAAAGTTTCGAGACCGAAGAGGCTGAAGCGCTCGGGTATCGGCCAGCGGATCTCCGCATCGGCGAGATTGCTCGATCCGTTCCAGTCGATGCGCGCCGGCAGCCCGGCATCGCCCGGCGAGCGCCAATAGGTCTTCCAGCCTTCGGGCAGAGTCAGATGCAGTCCCAGCGGAATGCGCTCGAGGCTTCCCGTCGCCGTCACCGCGCTGACGAGTCGCGCCGTGCCGAACTCGCTGGTTGCGAGATTCGAGTCGAGCGCCTGCACAGACTGCGAGAAGATCAGCAGTCCGAAGACGATCGACAGCACCTGAGCGATTTTGCCTGGCGGCATGAGTCCCTATATAGTTGGACCAGTCGCGACGCCGACCGTCACATTCACGTGGCCCGCAGACGAGGTGAGCATCATGGCGCATAACAAGGAAGGGGGCGACAAGCCTGAGCGCGCGAAGCCGTCGAAGAAGGCGGCTGCCGAGTCGCGCCATGCCGAGACCGCGCTGCCCTCCGATGCTCCCTTCCTCTCCGACCTGTCTTCGAAGGAGGCCGCGAAAAGCGAAAGCTATCTCGCCGGCCAGCTTCTCGTCGCCATGCCGAACATGCGCGACCCGCGCTTCGAGCGCACCGTGATCTATATGTGCGTGCACAACGCCGAAGGCGCGATGGGCCTCGTCATCAACAAGTCAGTTGGCTCGCTCACCTTCCCTCAGCTCCTGCGCCAGCTCGGCATTCCGCGCGAGAGCACCGGCGAGCGCCGCGTGCATTTCGGCGGACCGGTCGAGATGGGGCGTGGCTTCGTGCTCCACACCGACGAGTACGAGCAGGAGAGCACGGTCAAGGTGAGGCCCGGCTATGCCGTGACCGCGACCATCGACATCCTGAAGGCCATCGCCGATGGCGGCGGCCCCGAGAAGGCGCTGCTGGCGCTGGGCTATGCCGGCTGGGCGCCGGGCCAGCTCGATGGCGAGATCCAGGCCAATGGCTGGCTGCACGCGCCGGCCGATCTCGGCATCGTCTTCGACGACGAGCTCGACACCAAGTGGAACCGCGCGATCACCAAGATCGGCATCGATCTCGCGCTTCTCTCCGGCGAGGCCGGCCACGCCTGAATGAAAAACCCTCCCCCGCGAGGCGAGGGAGGGTCATGAGACGACGCGAAGCTTAGATCAGCTTCTCGGCGATCTGCACGGCGTTGAGCGCCGCACCCTTCAGGAGCTGGTCGCCGGCGACGAACATCGTGATCGAGTGTCCGGTCGGGTCGGAGATGTCCTGGCGGATGCGGCCGACCAGGATGTCGCCCTGGCCGGATGCGTCCTTCGGCATCGGGAAGTAGTTCTTCACCGGATCGTCGACGATCTTCACGCCCGGCGCGTCGGCGAGGATCTCGTGGACGTCCTTCGGCGAGATCGGCCGCTCGCACTCGATGGTCAGCGCCTCGCAATGCGCGCGCAGAACCGGTACGCGCACGCAGGTGGCCGAGATGCGGATGTCGGGATCGGCGAAGATCTTCCGCGTCTCCTTCACCATCTTCATCTCCTCCTCGTTGTACCCGTTGTCCGGGTCGATCTTGGAGTTATGGCTGAAGAGGTTGAAGGCGTAGGGATGCGGCAGGACCGTGTTCTTGTAGGTCTCGCCCTTGATGTAGGCCTCGGTCGAGGCGCGCAGCTCTTCCATCGCCGCCGCACCGGCGCCCGATGCCGCCTGGTAGGTGGAGGCGATCAGCCGCTTGATCCGGTTCTTCTTATGGATCGGCCAGAGCGGGGTGATGGCGATGATGGTCGAGCAGTTCGGGTTGGCGATGATGCCCTTATGCTTGGCGATCGCGTCCGGGTTGATCTCCGGGATCACCAGCGGGACGTTCGGGTCCATGCGAAAGGCCGAGGAGTTGTCGACCGCGATCGCGCCGGCTTTGGCGGCGACAGGGCAAAGCTCGCGGCTGATCGCGCCGCCGGCCGAGAACAAAGCGATATCCACGCCCTTGAAGCTCTCCGGGGTCAGCTCCTGGATGGTGATGTCGGTGCCCT
>VGEH01000194.1 GCA_016869375.1 Alphaproteobacteria bacterium
CAGTGAGATCGGACGAAACCAGAGCCTGCCCAGATCCCGCCCGCCGCGACAGACCACTCTCATCACGCTTCGGCGAGATTCTTCAACAGCCTGCTAGCCTTCCTCGCCTGGATTCTTGCGCTGGGCCCCGCCGCTGCCGGCGAACGCGTCGACCTCGAGCTGGTTCTCGCCGTCGACATCTCCGGCTCGATCGACGAGGACGAGGCGCGCCTGCAACGCCAGGGCTATGTCGCGGCTCTGACCGATCCGGAAGTGTTGAAGGCGATCCGCTCCGGTCTCGAGGGCAAGATCGCTATTTCCTATTTCGAGTGGTCCGGCCCCGAAACGCGCCGGCTGCTTCTCGACTGGACCGTGATCGAGGACGAGGCCTCGGCCAAGGCCGCGGCGGCGAAGCTGGCAGCCTTCCCGATCCGCTCGGGCATGTCGACCTCGATCTCCGCCGCGATCGAGTTCGCGGTGCCGATGTACGGCAAGACCTATGAAGGCACGCGTCGCGTCCTCGACATTTCCGGCGACGGCCCGAACAACGCCGGCCTTCTGGTCACCGTCTCACGTGAGTCGGCGCTTCAGCGCGGCATCACGATCAACGGCCTCCCGATCATCAACAACAGGCCGAACCGCACGGGGTTCCCGGCGTTCAAGGATCTCGATCTCTACTTCCAGCACTGCGTCATCGGCGGGCCGGGTGCCTTCCTGGTCGTCGCCGAAGGGTTCGACACCTTCGCGGAAGCCATCCGGAAGAAGATGATCATCGAGATCGCCGACCTCACCTCGCCACACGCGCGCTGGCCGCTGCCGGAGAACGTGAAGCACTTCGCCCAGGACTACGCGCCGGGCTGCGATATCGGCGAGAGGCAGTCGCGGGAGTTCTGGCAAAGGCGGTTCCAGGCGCCCTGATCCGGCCCTGAGAGGCCCAATTCCGGCAGATTCGAAAGCCCGCCTGAGCGCGCCAAAAACCCTTGGCTGATCGGCCTCTGTGGTATACTCGCTGCCCTCGATCCGGCGGCCCCCGGGGGGCGGCCGTCACACAACGGAAAGACCCCTGGAAGGGCCTTCGACATCATGCATTTTACCCTCGATCGCGCCGCGCTGCTGAAGCCCTTGGCGCATGTCCAGAGCGTCGTCGAACGGCGCACCACGATCCCGATCCTGTCGAACGTGATGATCCAGGCGGCATCGGGGAAGGTCTCGATCAGCGCCACCGACATGGACATCGACATCGTCGAGTCCGTGCCCGCCGAGGTGAAGAAGAAGGGTTCCATCACCTGTCCGGCGCACACCTTGCACGACATCGTGCGCAAGCTCCCCGACGGCTCGCAGGTCGAGCTTGTGGCCACCGGCGATGCCGGCCGCGTCACGCTGCGCGCCGGCCGCTCGACCTTCACGTTGCAGACGCTGCCGACCGAGGAGTTCCCGGCGCTGTCGGGCGATACGCTGCCGCATCGCTTCGAGCTGCCGGCCGGCGATCTCCGCACGCTGATCGATCGCACGCGCTTTGCGATCTCGACCGAGGAGACGCGCTACTACCTGAACGGCATCTACCTGCATGCCGCCAAGCAGGAGGGCGTCGACGTCCTCCGCGCGGTGGCGACCGACGGCCACCGTCTGGCGCGCGTCGAGATGGCGCTGCCCGAGGGAGCCGCCGGCATGCCGGGCGTCATCATCCCGAGGAAGGCCGTCGGCGAGCTCCGCAAGCTGGTCGAGGAGACGCCGGGTCCGGTGTCGCTGTCGCTTTCGGAGGCCAAGATCCGCTTCGCCTTCGACGGCACCATCCTGACCTCGAAGCTGATCGACGGCACCTTCCCCGACTACGAGCGCGTGATCCCGGTCAACAACGACAAGATCATGACGGTCGAGTGCAAGCCCTTCGCCGAGGCGGTCGACCGCGTGGCGACGATCTCGACCGAGAAGAGCCGCGCGGTGAAGCTGGCGGTCGCGCCGGACACGCTGACGCTCTCCGCCTCGAGCCCCGAGAACGGGACGGCGACCGAGGATCTGCAGGTCAAGTTCGGCGCTTCGCCGATCGAGATCGGCTTCAACTCCCGCTATCTGCTCGACATCACCCAGCAGATCGAGGGCGACGGCGCCGAATTCGTCATGGCCGACGCCGCCTCGCCGACCATCGTCCGCGATCCGTCCGACCGGAGCGCGCTCTACGTCATCATGCCGATGCGCGTGTGAGGGCGTGACAGGTCTCGCTTTAAGAATTCCGCCGATGCCGGAGCCCGAGGCCGCTGGCCTCGCGGTGCTGCGCCTCAAACTCAGCAATTTCCGCGGCTATGAGGCGGCGTCGGTCGACGTCGAACGGCAACCGGTCGTGCTGACGGGGTCGAACGGCGCCGGCAAGACCAATGTGCTGGAGGCGCTGTCGCTGCTGGCCCCCGGCCGCGGCTTGCGGCGCGCTAGGCTTGCCGATCTCGATCGCCAGGGCGGCGGCGCCTGGGCGATCTCGGCCCGGCTGCAGCGCAGCACCGACGAACCGGTCGAGGTCGGCACGGGCCGCGATCCGGAAGGCGGCGACAAGCGGATCGTCCGCATCGACGGCAAGCCGGCGCGCGGCCAGGCGCAGCTCGCGACCATCGGCGCGATCCAGTGGCTGACGCCGCAGATGGACGGACTCTTTCTCGGCAGCGCCGGCGATCGGCGGCGGTTTCTCGACCGCCTGGTGACCGGGGCCGATCCGGAGCATGCCGGGCGCCTCGCCGCCTATGATCACGCCCAGCGCGAGCGGCTCCGGCTCTTGCGCGAGGGACGCGCGGATCCCACATGGTTGGATGCCCTCGAAGACACCATGGCGCGCCATGGTGTCGCCGTCGCCGCCGCCCGCCGCGAGCGTGTCCATGCCCTCGATGGCGCAACCGTCGGCACCGGCGCCTTTCCGCAGGCCGGGCTTCGCCTCGCCGGTTCGGTCGAGTCCTGGCTGGGAGAGATGCCGGCGCTCGGTGCAGAAGATCGTCTGAAAGCACGGCTCGCCGTCAATCGCCGACTCGATGGCGAGGCCGGCGTCACAGCCGAAGGACCGCATCGAAGCGATCTTGAAGTCACGCATGTCGCTCACAGCCAGGCCGCCCGGCTCTGCTCGACCGGAGAGCAGAAGGCTCTCCTCCTCTCGATCCAGCTCGCCAACGCTCGGCTGGTGAAAGGGCATTCGGGAGCGGCGCCGATGCTGCTCCTCGACGAGGTCGCCGCCCATCTGGACGAAGGCCGGCGGGCGGCTTTGTACGAGGAGATCCTGGCGCTGGGGGGCCAGGCTTGGCTGACCGGCACCGATGCCCAGCTGTTCCGGCCGCTCCGTGGTCTCGCCCAGTTCTTTCGCGTCGCCGACGCACGCCTTTCCAAAGATTGAGTCAAATGACCCAACCAGTACCGAAGCCGCCGAGCGCGGAAGACTACACCTCCGATGCGATCAAGGTCCTGAAGGGCCTCGATGCCGTGCGCAAGCGCCCGGGCATGTATATCGGCGATACCGATGACGGCTCCGGCCTGCATCACATGGTGTACGAGGTCGTCGACAACGCGATCGACGAGGCGCTGGCGGGTTATTGCGACGTAGTCACCGTGACGCTGAACGCCGACGGATCGGCGACGGTCACCGACAACGGGCGCGGCATTCCGGTCGACATCCACAAGGATGAAGGCGTCTCGGCAGCCGAGGTCATCATGACCCAGCTCCATGCCGGCGGAAAATTCGACCAGAACAGCTACAAGGTCTCGGGCGGGCTGCACGGCGTCGGCGTCTCGGTGGTGAATGCCTTGTCGGAGACGCTCGACCTAAGGATCTGGCGCGGCGGCAATGAGCACTCCATGCGCTTCAGGGACGGTGTCGCCGAGGCGCCGCTGAAGATCGTCGGCCCGCAGGGTGACAAGCGCGGCACCGAGATCACCTTCCTGCCGTCGTCGCAGACCTTCACCAAGACGCGCTTCGACTTCGACACGCTTGAGCATCGGCTCCGCGAGCTTGCCTTCCTCAACTCCGGCGTCCGCCTGCTGCTGACCGATGCGCGCGATGCCGAGCCGCGCGTCGTCGAGATGCACTACGAGGGCGGACTCGAGGCCTTCGTCGCCTATCTCGACCGCTCGCATACGCCGCTGCATTCGCCGCCGATCTCCTTCGCCGAGACCAAGGACGGCATCACCGTCGAGGCGGCGATGCAGTGGACGGACAGCTATCACGAGACGATGCTGTGCTTCACCAACAACATCCCGCAGCGCGACGGCGGCACGCATCTCGCGGGGTTCCGCGGTGCGCTGACGCGCTACATCAACCAGTATGCCAATGAATCCGGCATCGCCAAGAAGGAGAAGGTGACGCTCTCCGGCGACGATGCGCGCGAGGGCCTGACCTGCGTGCTCTCGGTCAAGGTGCCGGATCCGAAGTTCTCCTCGCAGACCAAGGACAAGCTCGTCTCCTCCGAGGTCCGCCCCGCGGTCGAGAGTATCGTCGGCGAGAAGCTGCAGCAGTGGCTGGAAGAGCATCCTGGCGATGCCAAGCGCATCGTGCAGAAGGTCGTCGAAGCCGCCGCCGCGCGCGAAGCGGCACGGAAGGCGCGCGAGCTCACCCGCCGCAAGGGCGCGCTCGACGTCGCAAGCTTGCCGGGCAAGCTTGCCGACTGCCAGGAGCGCGATCCGACGCTCTCCGAGCTCTTCATCGTCGAGGGCGACTCCGCCGGCGGCTCGGCCAAGCAGGGCCGCGACCGCGGCAAGCAGGCGATCCTGCCGCTTCGCGGCAAGATCTTGAATGTCGAGCGCGCGCGCTTCGACAAGATGCTGGGATCGGCCGAGATCGGAACGCTGATCGCCGCGCTCGGCACCGGCATCGGCGAGGAGTTCGACATCTCGAAGCTCCGCTACCACAAGATCATCATCATGACGGACGCCGATGTGGACGGAAGCCACATCCGCACGCTGCTGCTCACATTCTTCTATCGGCAGATGCGCCAGATCATCGAGCACAAGACCGAGGAGAACGGCGCGGAAGCGACCAAAGGCTATCTCTACATCGCCCAGCCACCGCTCTACCGCGCCAAGAAAGGATCCTCCGAGGTCTACCTCAAGGACGACCGCGCACTCGACAATCACCTGACCAACGCCGGCCTCGACGAGGCGGTGCTGATCCTCGCCGACGGTGCCCAGATCGGCGGCACCGAACTCAGGTCCCTGGTCGACGGCGCCCGCCAGGCCCGCGCCTGGCTGCAGCCGATCGGGCGCCGCGTCGGGTCGATGACGCTGGCCGAGCAGATCGCGATCGCCGGCGCGCTGTCACTGGACGTTCTCGGCGACGCCGCCACCGCCAATGGAGCGGCGACGTACATCGCCAAGCGCATGGACCAGCTTTCGGCGCAGCACGAGCGCGGCTGGCGCGGCGAGTCCGACGGCGCCGGCGGGCTCCGCTTCGAGCGTACGCTCCGCGGTGTCACCTCGCGGTTCCGTCTCGAAGCGGCGCTGGTGCGAAGCCCCGAGGCGCGACGGCTCGACGAGAAGGCCGGGGACTTCCAGAAAATTTACGCCAAGCCCGGCAAGCTCAAGGCGAAGGACAAGGAGCATGCGATCCACGGCCCGGTCGCACTGATCGACACGGTGCTCGAGACCGGACGCAAGGGCATCACTATCCAGCGCTACAAAGGTCTCGGCGAGATGAATCCGGAGCAGCTCTGGGAGACGACGCTCGATCCGAATGTACGCTCGCTGCTGCAAGTGAAGATCAACCACGCCGACGAGGCGGGCGATCTCTTCGCCAAGCTGATGGGCGACCTGGTCGAGCCGCGGCGCGACTTCATCCAGCAGAATGCGCTCAAGGTTGCGAACCTCGACGTCTAGAGCGCCGCGCATCGCCGAGAGCGATGGCGTGCTGCTGAACTTCGCGCATGACGGCCATGCCGGCGCGGTCGATGTCCGGATCGGCAGCAACGACGATCCGTCGGCGCTCGCCTGCGGCCCGGGAAGTCTCGGCCTGCCGGTGTGCACCGCGACGGTGACCTCCGGCGCAGCGGGCTATCACGTCATGTGCGGCTGGGTGCAGCTCGTACGCTCGAGTGACAATCGCTCAGGCGGTAGCGCATTCGAGATTGACCCCTTCGCGCTCTTCGCCGATGCGGACTGGCCCTACGCCTTCTACGGCCACTTGCCGACCCTGTTCGACGCGCCGTCGCGCAGCAGCCGCCAGGACATGGACTGGCTCGCCCACGCGTTCCTCGCGAAGACGCCGCTGGAGAAGGCGAGCCGGCGCGTCGTTGCCCTCACCGGCTTCTCCTGGGGCTTCACGATCCGCGATGGCGAGGTTGCGTCGCGATCGCCGGCACCGCTGACGCTCGCCGACTGGCAAGCGCATGTCCCGCTCCTGCGTGAGCGGAACCCCGGTTGGGATTTCGGTTCGAACAGCTGACGGCACCGCGCATCGCCAAAAAGATGACGGCCGGGACGCCTGAAGGGGCGCGCCACGGCCGTCTGCTGATGCTTACGATGCTGATGCGAGGCTTTTTGCCATCGTGTGGCCGACCCGTTTTAGACAGCCAGCCTGCCCATGCTTCATCAAAACACAATAAAATACAATATATATTTTAAACGCTATGCCGTCCTCTGTTCAACTCATTGAGTTGATAGAGATTCTAGCCGCGAATGTCGTTTTCAACCCGAACCGGGATCGGGGCGGCGCCCATCGGAGGCGACTCTACCCGGCGCTTCTGCGCGCGGGTAATCAGGGTGATCACGGTGACGAAGATCGCCAGCATGACGACGCCGAAGGCCAGCGCCAGATCGCCGAGCAGGTGCTCGAAGGTCGCTCCGACGATGTAGCCGGTCCCGGCGAAGGTGACGGCCCAGACACCAGCGGCGATGAAGTTGAGGACGAGGAAGCGCGGCCAGGAGAGCCCGCTCGTCCCCATAGCGAAGGAGGAGAAATTGCGGACGCCGTAGATGAAACGGAAGGAGAGGATAAACCAGGTGTTGTAGCGGCGGAGCAGGTCGAGCGCGGCGTTCACGCCGGGAGCCCAGCGCGGGAAGCGCCTGAGCAGCGCGTTGCCATACCGCCTGCCAATCCAGAAGTAGAGCTGGTCGCCGCAGAAGCTGCCGAGCCAGGCGAAGAGGATCAGGAGATCGAGCCGGAGGATGCCCTGCCGCGCGCCGAGGCCGGCGAACAGCACAAAGGTCTCGCCCTCAAGGAAGGTCCAGATGAAGGTGATGACATAGAACCATTCGCCATACTCGCGGATGGTTTCGGCGATCTCCATGGCTCAGACGTACCGGCGCACGGTTAACAAACCATGACAGGCCGCGCGCTTTCCGCACGCACCGCGAAGCAAATCCCGCACCCGAACCCCACTGCTCCCAACGCCGACCCTGACGACATTTGTCGTTATTGCCGCCGAGAATGGCAGAAGGATGGCCGCAACTCCAGTGACCTCCGCACCTAGGGGAAAGCCTCGTCGTAGACGAAGAGCCCTGGCAGCCCGCCGGTGTGGACGAAGACCACCGAATCATCCTTACGATACCGACCTTCGCGGATGCGCTGGATCAGGCCGGCGAAGCCCTTGCCGGTATAGACCGGATCGAGGAACAGCCCCTCGCACTCGGCCGCGAGTCGCACTGCCTCGACCATGGCCGGGCTTGGCTGGCCATAGCCTGGGCCGATGAAACGGTCGTCGATATCGATTGCGAGCTGGGCGAGCTTCGCGTCGAGCTGGAGCTCCGAGACGGTGCGATCGAGAAGGGGCTTCACCCGCCCCATCTGGATGTCCTTCGGCCGGCTGACGCAGATTCCGGCGACCGGGATCCCGGCCGCGGCAAGGCCAAG
>VGEH01000195.1 GCA_016869375.1 Alphaproteobacteria bacterium
GATGGCGAAAGAGCCGATCGACAGCACGACCGAGAGCAGATGACAGGAGACGAGCACCGAGACCCGCCTTCCGACCGCGTCCATGCCGGCGAAGAGCCCGCGCGAGGCGCCAGCGCCGGGCAGAGTCTCGACCGTGGCGCGGACGAACTGCAGGACGGCGAGGAAGGCCGCGAAGATCACCGCGAATTCGAGCCCGCGGGCAACCACCGCGAACGGCATCTCGCCGCGATGGAGGATGATGCAGAGCGCGATGAGGATGCCGCCGAGGATCCGGTTGCTGTTGCGGATCTGCGGGAAGCTGACGAGCAGATATGAGGCGAGCAGCGCGTAGCTGATATGGGCTAGAAGCGGGTGCGGCCACGCGATGCGCGCGAGCCCGAAGATCCAGAGCAGGATCGGCAGCGCGATCACCGCGAGGGTGCGGGGGCGCCGATAGAGGGGCTGGGTGTTCGAGGGAGGCGTGGTCACCGCGGGTCCCTACCTATCACGGTGGCGCCCGCCGATCTAAGCGAGCGCGACGATAGCGACGGCGGGTCGCAGGCCTCTGCCGGCATATGCCTGTTGCGTGGGCAGGATGGCGAAACTGCAGGCGGTGTCGTTTCGCTTACCGAAACATGTCCGCCATGCTGCGGCCGATGAGGCGGCTGGCCGCGAAGACCAGAACGAGCGTCAGCGCGATGGTCACCGAGCCCACCGCGGCGGCGGCGGGCATCTCGTTGCTGGCGAGGCGCTCGTAGATGGCGACCGCGATCGTCTTCCAGCTCGCCGAGTAGAGCAGGATGGTGACGCTCATCTCGCTGATCAGGGTGGCGAAGACGATGACCGCACCCGCGAGGATTCCGGGAGCCACCAGCGGCACGGTCACCTTGCGCATGGTGCGGGCCCAGGTCGCGCCGCAGATGGTGGAGGCTTCCTCCATCTTCGGATCGACCTGCGAGATCGAGGCGGAGACCGAGCGGAAGACATAGGCGATGCGGCGGACGAAATAGGCGAGCACGAGGATCGTGCCGGTGCCGGTCAGCACCAGCCAGCCATCGTTGAAGGTGACGAGAAAGGCGACGCCGGTGACGACGCCGGGCAGCACGAAGGGCAGCATGACGGTGAGGTCCAGCGCCCAGCGGCCGACGAAGCGGCGGCGCACCGAAGTATAGGCGAGCAGCGTGCCGAAGATGACGGTCATCACCGTCGCGATGCCGGCGAGGACGAGGCTGTTCTGGATCGGCTGGAACAGGTCGCCGAAGACCTGCCGGTAGTTGCCGAGCCCGTACTCGGTCGGGAAGGTCGTGCCGGCCCAGCGCTCGGCGAATGAGGACCACACCACCATGATCTGCGGGATCAGGGACAGCGCCAGCAAGGTCCAGACATAGGCGTTGGCGAAGATGCGGGCGCCGAGGCTGTCGAGCTGGGCTGCCTTGCGGGTGACGCCGGTGACGGTGACGAAGCGGCGGCGACGGTTGATGCGCGCGAGGATGAAGATCGCCAGCAGCGTGATCAGCACGTTGACGAGCGCGATCGCGGAAGCGCCGTTCAGGTTGAAGAAGCCGTGGACCTGGAAATAGATGAGCGTCGGCAGCACGTACATCTCGCCGCCGAGGATGGCGGGCACGCCGAAATTCCCGAGCGCCTTGATGAACACGATCATCGCCGCGGCGGCGATCGCCGGCGTCACCAGCGGCAGGGTCACGGTACGCAGGATGCGCCAGCGCGAGGCCCCCATCACCTGCGCGCTTTCCTCGATGTAGGGATCGCCTGCCGACAGCGCGCCCTGGACGATGAGGAACACATAGGGGAAGAAGCTGAGCGACAGCGCGAGCACGATGCCGAAGAGGCCGTAGATCGGCGGCAGCGTGATCCCGAACCAGTCGGCGGCGTATTGCGTGACGATGCCGCTGCGTCCGAGCAGCTGGATCCAGGAATAGGCGCCGATGAAGGGCGGCGCCACCAGCGGGATCACCGATAGCGCCAGGATGAAGTTGCGGAACGGCATGCGGATGCGCGCCACGGCGTAGGCGGCGGGCAGCGCCAGCAGGGTCGCGACGACGGTGGACAGCACCGAGACGACGATCGAGTTGCGGACGGCGGATTTGTAGGTCGCGGCGACGAAGAAGCGCTCGAAATTGTAGAGCGTCCAGTTGGCGAAGGACGGCTCGTCGCCCTGGCGGACGAAGGCGCCGAGCACGGTCTTGAGGATCGGATAGATGAGGAAGGCGACGAGCACGCAGAGGGTGAGCGCGCCAACGATCCAGGGGAGCCAGTCGCGGCGCGGGGAAGGGGCGAGACCGGTCACGGCCGCTTCCGTGCAAAGAGAAGCGCGTCCTCGGCTGCGAAGCCGAGATTGGCGTTGCTGCCCTCGCTGACGCCAGGCGCCGCACGCCGGGCGTCGACGGTGACCTCGCGCGTCGCTGCGTCGCATTCGACGATGTAGCGGATGAAGCTTCCGAGAACCTGGATGCGCCTGACCCGGCAGGGGAGGCCGCCCTCGACGCCGGCGGCGATCTCTAGATGCTCCGGCCGTACGAGGAGGAGGCCGTCGCTGCCGGCGGGAATCTCGACCGACTCCTCGGAGTCGAGCGTGACCGAGCGCGCGACGGCGAACGGGGCGTAGCCCCTGACCGCGACCTTCGCGGAGTTTCTGTCGGCTGCCTGAATGCCGACCTTGAGGAAGTTCGCCTTGCCGATGAAGTCGGCGACGAAGAGCGAGCGTGGATCGGCATAGACCTCGGATGGTGCGCCGAACTGGCGGAGACGCCCGCGATCGAACACCCCGATCCGGTCGGAGACCGACATGGCCTCCTCCTGATCGTGGGTGACGTAGATCGTCATGATGCCGAGATCCTTCTGGATGCGGCGGATCTCCTCGCGCATCTGCACGCGGAGCTTGGCGTCGAGATTGGCGAGCGGCTCGTCGAGCAGCAGCATCGTCGGCTCATAGACCAGCGCGCGGGCGATGGACACGCGCTGCTGCTGGCCGCCGGAAAGATCGGAGGGGTGACGCTGGGCGAGGCCGCCGAGGCCGAGCTTGTCGAGCGACCGCTGCAC
This sequence comes from Alphaproteobacteria bacterium, assembly GCA_016869375.1. Lineage (GTDB taxonomy): Bacteria > Pseudomonadota > Alphaproteobacteria > SHVZ01 > SHVZ01 > SHVZ01. The sequence goes on from VGEH01000195.1 coordinate 3,040, forward strand.
GCGCGTCTTGATCTCGTTCTCGCCGAGCTGGCGCACGCGAAGCCCGTAGGCGGCGTTCTCGAACACGGTCATGTGCGGGAAGAGGGCGTAGGACTGGAACACCATGCCGATGCCGCGCTGGAAGGCGGAGACGCGGGTGAAGTCGCGTCCGTCGAAGACGACGCGGCCCGAGGTGATGCTCTCGAGGCCGGCGATCATGCGGAGCGTCGTGGTCTTCCCGCAGCCCGAGGGACCGAGCATGGTGAAGAAATCGTCGCCGCCGATGCCGAAGGAGACATTGTCGACGGCGGTCACCGGCCCTTCGGCGGTCTGGAAGTTCTTGGTCAGGGACTCGATCGCGAGTTGATGCGCCACGGAGCGGAGTTCCGATCTCAGGGATGGACGATGACAATGCTGCGGTCGTCGGCGTTGCGGCCGGGAACCGAGCCTTTGGTCGAGGCGAAGCGGCCGATGCGGTAGGGGTCCTCGCGCTCGACGGCTTCCAGCCACGCTTCCCAGTCCGAGACGCGCGCGCCGGGCGCGACGCCGTAATAGCCGTCGGTGAACAGCTCGATGCTGCGGACTGCCTTTCGCGGCCGATCCTCGACATGGATGAAGCGATCGGAGATCGGCCAGCCGTCGAGCGGCCCGTAGCCGAGAGGGTGCGCGCGGTCGCGGTAGAGATGGCTCTGGTCGCGGTAGGTCGCCTGGCGCCCAAGGCCCTGGTCGAGGATCGGTCCGACCTCCGCGGCGGTGAGCGCGGGAAAGCGGGCGATGGCTTGGGCGACAGCTTCGTCGCGCGCGGCAAGAGCCAGCGCGGAATCCTCGGACGGATGCGCCGCGCCCTCGACCAGGCGCTGACGGGCGAGCCGGTCGACCTCGTCCGGGGAGCGTCCTTGCGCCGAGAAGCCGCGCCAGAGCGCGGCGCGAAACAGGCTGTAGACGGGATCGAGCGCGCTCTCGTCCAGCAACGTCTCGCCGCCGTTGAGGCGGATGCCGCTGTCGCCGACGCGGTAGAAGCGCCAGCCATCGGGGGTGGAGAGCGCGAGAGCGAGTGTGGCGCTGAAGCGGCCGAGCGGATCGGCCTCCGCCTCGGCCTCGATGCCCAGGCGGACATAATGCGCGCGGATCTTATGGGCGATGCGGTCGACGAGCGCGCAGCCCGACGGCGGCGGCTCGCCCGCCAGCGCGACGGCGGTGACCTCATCGGCCACCGCCTGCGCCGCGAGCTGGCCGCCGGTCATCCCGTCCCAGCGCTTGCCGCTCTTGTCGGTGGCGCCGTCGCTGACCGCAAAGGCGCGGCCGGGAAGGACGACGATGCGGTCCTCGTTGGTTTCCGGCCGGCCTGGGTCCTTGGCCTCGGTGAAGGCCTCGACGAAGGTCACTTCCGGCTCAGGAGATCGTCGAACTTCTCGAGATTGGCCTTGCGGTCGCGTGCCGCCGCGGCGTCGTCATAGGCGAAGGTCTTGACCTGGTTCGTCGGGATCTGTCCCGCCGGCGCCGCGACGTCGGTCCTGACCGAGCGGCGGTTGCTCTTCACGACGATCGCATGCGCTTCCTTGGTGTTGATGAAGTCGAGGAAGAGCTTGGCGCTGTCGGGGTTGGGGCCGCCCTTGATGATGCCGCTGGCATCGAAGCGGAGCGCGGTTCCTTCCGAGGGATAGACCGCGGCGACCGGGAAGCCCTGCTGCGCCATGGTCACGATGTTGGAGTCGCCGGTGAGCCCGACCGCATACTCGCCCTTGGCGACGTTCTGGAAGACCACCGCCGACTGCGCGACGAAGGTGGCGTTGCCGATGATCTTCGAGACCAGGTCCCAGCCATGGAGCTGCAGGATCTGCGCGATCTGGCCATAGGCCGAGCCCGAGAGAGACGGGTTCGACATGATGATCTTGCCCGTGTAGCGGGGCTCGCCCAAGTCCTTCCAGCTCTTCGGCGCCTGGTCGAGCGGCATCAGCTTGGTGTTCACGATCAGCGCCTGCAGCGGCATCGAGAAGCCGTAGAAGGTGTTGTCGGGGCCGACGACCTTGGGATCGAAGGCGTCGTGCTCCTTCGCCTTGTAGGGCTGGAACAGCTCGGTGTTGCCGACGAAGGCCTCGCCCGAGGCGCCGAGCAGCACGTCGCCGCGGGGGTTCGAGCGCTCGGCGCGGATGCGCGTGAAGAGCTCGCCGACGCCGGCGTTGATCACGTCGATCTTCACCTGCGGATACTTCTGCGCGAAGGCTTCCGAGAGCGGCTTGAAGAGGTCAGGCCCGCCGGCGTTGTAGACGACGACCCGTCCGCTCTGGGCGAAGGCGGGGGCGGCGAGCACCAGGGACGCGACGGCGGCGGCGAGGAACGAGCGGCGCTGCATGGCGGGCTCCTGAAAGGCGAGGGGTGGTCAATATGACAAGAGAATGACAGAAATACGACCCGGCCTCGGGCGCCGTCCAGGCTCCGTCGGTGCCTTCGGCCGGTTTCGTCGCCGCCCGCTTCTGGTGCCATCGCGCCCCGAACATGATTTCATCCCGTCTGCAAAAAGCCTCGACAATCGAGGTCGCTGTATCGTTAAAGGCGAAAGAAAATCAAGTAGGGGGACTTTCCGCCCATGACGTCTCATTCGCTGGCCGAGCTGGCCGAGAAGCTGTTTTGCGCCGTCATTTCCGACTGTCTCGACCAGGCCGGCATCTGGAAGCAGGCGTTTCCGCCCCGCATCCGTCCGCTGGACGAGGGCCTCGTCATGGTCGGCCGCGCCCGAACGGCTCTTTATATGGACGTCTACGCCGAGACCCCCGGCGAGAATCCCTATGAGCTCGAGATCCAGCTCATCGACAGCCTGAAGCCGGGCGAGATCCCGGTCTTCGCCTGCGGCGCCACCGGCCGCGTCGCTCCCTGGGGCGAGCTGCTCTCGACCGCCTCGAAGTATCGCGGCGCCGCCGGCGCGGTCATGGATGGCTGCGTGCGCGACATCAAGGCGATCCGTGCCATGAAGTTCCCGGTCTTCCACGGCGGCATCGCGCCGCTCGACTCGAAAGGGCGCGGCACGGTCAAGGCGCTGGACGTCCCGGTCGAATGCGCCGGCGTCGCGGTCAGCCCCGGCGATCTCGTCTTCGGCGACGCCGACGGCATCGTCGTGATCCCGAAGGACCGCGAGGACGAGGTGCTCAAGCTCGCCTTCAAGAAGATCTCGGGCGAGAAGAACACGCTCCGCGACCTCCAGGCCGGCGAGAGCCTGGGCTCGGTCTTCGCCAAATACGGGATCCTCTAGCGGTGATCGTCGACTGCCACGTCAACGTCTATGACGACGACATGATCCTGCCGCTGTTCCACGCGGGGTCATCCAACGCGGTTCCGGGCGGTTTCAAGCTGCAGGCGAATGCCGATCGCGTCTACGAGGGAATGAAGAACGTCGACAAGGCGATCGTCTTCTCGCTCCGCTACAAGGACTCCGCCGGCATCGACGGCAATGACGAGGTGACGGCGCGCGCCGTCGCCAAGTATCCCGACAAGTTCGTGGGCTTCGCCTGCATCGACCCGCGCATGCCCGACTGCATGGACCTGCTGGTGCACGCGATCGAGGACCTCAAGCTCAAGGGCGTCAAGTTCGGGCCGATCTACAACGGCGTCTCGCTGCTCGATCCGCGCATGAATCCGATCTACGCCTACCTGCAGAAGAACAACATCCCGCTGACCATGCATATGGGCACGACCTTCGGGCGCAACGCGCCGATCGAGGAAGGCCGCCCGCTCAATGTCGACACGGTGGCGATGCGCTATCCGGACCTGAAGATGATCATGGCCCATATGGGCCACCCCTGGTACGAGGAGTGCATCGTCGTCATCCGCAAGCAGCCGAACGTCTATGCCGAGGTGTCGGCGCTGCACTACCGGCCCTGGCAGTTCTACAACATCCTGATCTGCGCGCAGGAATACACGGTCCATAACCGCAACAAGATCTTCTGGGGCACGGATTTCCCGTTCACCACGGTGGAAGCCTCGATCGCGGATCTGAAGAACGCCAACCGCTTCGTCGAAGGCACCAGCCTGCCGCGCGTCACCCAGGAGACGATCGACTCCATCCTCTACTCGAACCCGTTCGAGCATTGGTGGCATGGCGGGCTGAAGGTGTGACCGCGCAGGCCGGCCGCACCCGGGCGGTCACGCTCCGCGACGTCGCCGAGGTCGCGGGCACCACGCCGATGACGGTGTCCAACGTCGTCAACGGCCGCACACGCGAGGTCGGCCGCGAGACCTACGAGCGCGTCATGGCGGCGTGCACGCGTCTCGGATACCGCCCGCATGCGGCGGCACGCCGCCTTCGCACCAACCGACGCATGGCGGTCGGCGTCGTCATCGTCGATCCCTCGCCGAACTACCTGGCCGACCCTTTCACTGCGGCGATGCTGGCGGGCCTGAACGCGCATCTGGGGTCTCGCAACTACAGCCTGGTGATCCACGGTGCCTCGCAGTCGGGTGTCGGCTCGGTTGGTCCTGTCCAGAATCTTTCGCACATTTGATCAGGCGGCGGCTCCGGATTGTGGGACCTGCGGCTGATAGAGTGGCCGCATGTTCATGTAGCACCTGGCTGACCACGCCGATCCTGCGATATAGCGCAGCCGCGCAGCCGCCAAGTTGAGACAGGACTGACCATCAGGGAAGGCACCGACGACACGGGTTCGTCGGCGGATCTCTTTCATGATCCGCTCGAGTGGGTTGTTGGTGCGGATCTTCTGCCAGTGGATGTCTGGGAAGGCGAAGTAGGTCA
>VGEH01000196.1 GCA_016869375.1 Alphaproteobacteria bacterium
CCATCGTCGCCCATTGCCGGGTTGCGGCGGACCAGCGGGGACGGCGGACTTTTGCCGAGGAGGGGTGTTCGGTCGACTTCGACGCCGACGAGATGACGCCGATCGATCGTGAGATCGCGCCGCTCATTCTGCCGTGGCGGGTTCCAGTCACAGTGATTGCGAGCGTCGTCGAGAACGGCGTAGCGCTCTCACCTGGCGACTATCAGCTTGAGCCGATGGCGGCGCTGGTCTGGCGGATGAGTGCGGGGATGCGGACGAACTGGGCGACCTCGTCCATTGTCGTCACCTATACCGCGGGCTGGGATCTGGCGGGGAGCGAGCTGCCGTCGGAAATCGCCGGGGCGGCACTCGCGCTGGTCAAGGCGAGCTGGTTCGGTCGTCTCCGCGATCCATTGATCAAGTCCGAGGATGTCCCCGGCGTCGGCTCGACCCAGTGGTGGGTCGGCGGCACCGGCGGCGATGCTGGCTCCCTGCCGCAGGAAGTCGTCGACAGCCTTGCGCCCTATCGAGCCGCGATCGGCTGAGGGGCGCTGGGCGAGAAACCCAATCCCGTCCTCGAGGTGCCGTTGTCGGCTCTTTCGCATATCAGCGCGCTCGATCGCGGGCTGGCTGCCAGGGGTGAGGACGTCGTCCTCCGTCGCATCAGCGGCTCCGGTGCGACTGCCACGAGTGTCGATGTGGCCTGCCGCGCGGTCGTCCGTGAATATCGCCCGGAGGAGCTCGTCGGTGGCATCGCTCAGGGCGACAGTCAGGTGATCCTTTCGCCGAGCGAGATCCGCTCGTCCGGCTGGCCTGATCCCGGCGGATCGCCGCCGGGCACCGTGAGCCTGCCTAAAAAGGGCGACAAGCTGATCGTTCAAGGACGCATGCGCACGATCGAGGCGGTGGCGCCGATCCTCGTCGCCGGCGAGTTCGTCCGTATCGATCTGCAGGTCAGAGGCTGACGATGGCGAGCTTCGAGCTGGTCGAACGCGAGATCCTTGCCCGGATCGACGCATTCCAGGGTGCGGAGGCGTCGAGGATTCTTGCTGCCCTGGCGGCGGAGAAGCGCGACGAGGTGATCGCAGCCGATGCACCGGGCCACCCGCAGGTCACGACCTATGTCGATGGCCGCGAGGGAGCGGTGCTCGAAAGCGTACGGCCGGATGGGACGATCCGGTTCGAGTTCAGCCGGGCCGACGCGGTTGCGCGCTTCATCTTCCAGACGCTGGTGATGCGCTCGCCCTATCGGCCCAAACGTCCCGGCGCCAGGCCGCCAACCCATTACCGCGATGAGCACCTGATCTTCATCGACGGAATGGAGGTCGAGAAGCTTCCCGAGCGGATCGGGAGTTTCGCCGAGATCGTCTTCGTCAACATCCAGCCCTATGCCCGGAAGATCGAGGGCGGTCCCCGCAGCCGGTTCAGGGCACGGCTGACCGATCGTCGCCCCGGGCAGTCGTGGCAGGCGACGAACGGGGTCTATGAGGCGACCGCGGCGCTGGCGAGGCGGCAGTTCGCCAACATCGCCGGGATCGGCTTCGAATACCGTGCCGTCATCGGCGGGGCGATGATCCACCCGATGTCGGGCGTCTCGCATGCTGGGTCGAGGACCGCCACTGCCATGCAGGCGAAAGGGCAGACTGACCGGCAGCGTCGCTTCAAGGGCGGTTCTCTCGGCGGCGCCGGCAGTTTCGGTGGCCGCACTCACAACTTCGCGCAGAACCGCTATCCCGCCATCGTCGTGACCCCGCCATGACACCCGCCGCCGTCCAGGCGATCAAGGATCGGGGCGCCGCCTTCACCTCGGCTCCGATCTACTGGCCAAACGAAACCTTCGAGCCCCCAGCTGACTCATCGGGCAACCCGCGCCCATTCGTCTGGGCGGAGATCCGCGGACTTTCGAGTGAGATCCGCTCGATCGGCACTGTCGGCGCCCATTGGCTCTGCGATCACGGCTTCATCCGCTTCCATGTCGAGGTTCCGTCCGGCGAGGGCACCGACCGGGCCTATGCGCTGGCGGAGGCGCTGGCTGCTGTCTACCGGATAGCCAGCTTCGCCGGTGTGCAGACCCTGGCACCAACGCCGGCCGAAGGGGGCGACGGTAGCGATGACGGCAACTGGTTCGCCGTCTCCTTCAGCGTGCCGTTCTATCTCGACTATCAGGGATGACCCTCATGGCAAGCTATCGGGTGACCGCCGCCTTCACCGCTTTCCAGCGCGACTACCGGCGAGGCGAGGTACTGACCGACGCGGATCTCGCCTGCTGGGAGCCCGACGGTGACCGGGATATCGCGATCGCCGGCCTCTTGAGCCAGGGCAAGCTCGACATCGTTGATGTCGCCGATCCCACCGGTGGGCTTCAGCAGGTCTGGGGTGGCCTTGGTCGAGTGAAGACGAAGGCGTCTGACGAGCGCTGATCGGCGCCTATCCGCGCCTGGGCTCAACTTGAGCCTGACGGGGGCCGCCTTGGCGCACGATGAAAGCGGTTTGTAGGCGAAGCCAGGCGTCTGATGCGAGCTAGGTAGTTCGGACAACATCGGGAGCGGCCTTGGGTGGGCTGTCGATCTCGGAGACTGAGCCTAACCAGAGCGGACATTCGAGGAACTGCACTCGAGCAACTTAAGCGGCTGGCTGCGACTGTCCTGATGACCGCTGCGACGCGGTCCGTTTTGGATCGTAGCCGGGGGAATCTGCAGTCGTCTCCCGCTTGCGCCCGCGCGTCTCGGCGGGTCGACGCAACGCCGTCGTCGTTGTTCCATCCAGCTGTGCGAGACTGCGCCGCCTGAATGGGCTAGATGTCGATCCTTCAACTCGATCGGCTCCAACGCATCCGTGTCCAGACTGAGCCTGGCCCTTCAACGCATCGCCATCACCTGGGTCCGCCTGCCGCCCGTTGCGCTCGCGGCCTTTTGGATGAGCGTCTGCGCCATCGCTTTTTCTCTGGTGGCCGTCGCCGTCCGCTTCGCCATCGTCACTTTGCCGGCGGGCGAGATCACCTTCTTTCGCAACTTCGGCGCGCTGGTCTTCCTGGCGCCTCTGTTCATCCGCCGCGGCCGTGTGGTGGTGCAGGTGGCGCGCCCGTGGACGGCCGCTACGCTGGCGCTGTGGCAGGCGATCTCGAACCTCTGCATCGTGCTGGCGTTTGCGGTGATTCCGCTTGCCGATGCAGTTGCCATTGGTTTCCTGACCCCGCTCATCGTTGTCGCGCTGGCGGCGCTGCTCGGCATCGAGCGGGTCGGCAGGAGCCGCTGGGCGGCGACCCTGGTCGGCTTCGCTGGCATGCTGCTGATTGTCCGCCCCGGCTTCCAGGAGATGCCGCCGGAGACGCTGCTGGTACTGGCGTCGGCCACGGTCACCGCCATTTTTAGCCTGATGGTCCGCAACCTCGGCAGAGACCACCACCCGGACACGCTGGTGATGATCGCGCTCGGCGGCTCGCTTCCCATCCTTGCCGCCGTCGCCTTCTGGTCCTGGCGCACGCCGGACCTTGGCGAGGCGCTCATCCTGATCGCGATCGGGCTGGGGGCGGCGATCGGGCAGGCGGCGATGGTCCGCGCCTATGCCGTGGCCGAATCGTCCTCGGTGATGCCGTTCGCGTTCCTGCAGTTGCCGGCGACCGCGCTCGCCGCCTTTATCGCTTTCGGTCAGGCTCCCGATCTGTTCACCTGTGCCGGCGCCCTGGTGATCTTCGCCAGCGCGCAGTACACCATGCGGCGCGAGGCGCGGCGGTAGGCGAAAGCGTCGAGGCGGAAGAAAGCCATCGAGGCGGAAGATAAGAATCCCAGTCGGACCGGCCCGCGATGTCTGCTAGTAGCTGGGGCGCGCAAACCGCCCCCGCCGTCGCCCGAGACTGAAGAGTTTGCGAAGAGTCCTGTGACAGCCTCGACCACACAACACTACCGGCCGCTGCTCGGCATCGCCCTGATGCTCGCCTACACGCTGCTGGCCAACGGCCTCGACGCGTTCACCAAATGGATGTGCGAGTGGTACTCGCCGCCTCAGCTTATCTGGATTCGCTATTCGTCCCAGACGTTCCTGTTTCTGGCACTCATGCCGCAAATGGGCTGGCGCCGGGTGGCGGCGACGCAGATCCCGCTCATCCACCTGGCCCGCGGCCTGGCGCTGCTGGCGTCTTCGATGCTGTTCGTCATCAGCCTCAGCCTGCTGCCGTTCGCCACCGCCAACGTGTTGACCTTCATTTCTCCGCTGCTGGTGGCGGCGGTCTCCGCCGTCTTGCTCGGCGAACGCATCGGCCTCGCCCGGATCGCGACCGTGCTCGCCGGCTTTGCCGGGGTCGTCATCGTGATCCGCCCGGGCATCGACTCGATCGAGCCCGCGATGGTGTTCCCCCTGCTATGCGCGGTGACGTATGCAGGATACCAGCTGCTCACCCGCTATACCGCGGGCATCGACGCAGCGCTGCCGAGCTTGTTCTACACCTCGCTGGTCGGCTGCCTGGTGCCAAGCCTCGCCATGCCCTTCTTCTGGTCGGCGACGCCGTCGCTCCTCGAAGCCGGCATCCTGTTCGTGCACGGCATCCTCGCCGGCCTTGGCCACTTCATGCTGATCAAGGCGCTCTCCTATGCGCCGGCCTCGACCATCGCGCCGTTCGGCTATGCGTCGCTGATCTGGTCTGTGGCGTTGGGCTTCCTGATTTTCGGCGAGCCCCCTGACTGGGGAACCGTCGTCGGCGGCCTCATCATTGCGCTCGCCGGCGTCTATCTCGTCCGCATCGAGTCGCGCGCGGCCCCGAGTCGCTGACGAGATCAGGCCTCCATTATCGCACGATCATCTGATCGCCGGGCTGCCTCAGGGCTCAGCGGCGCCAGGGAGGCGGCGACGCCACAGCGTGCCAGTTCCTCGCCAGCTGTGTCGGTCGGCTAGGAATGAGAAGTGGATCTAGGCGGGCAGTCGATTAGGTGGCCGGGAATGGCTACGCCCGGCCATAGCGGCATGGCATCGACTAAGTCAGGTTAGGGTCGAGAACAGCCATCAATGGGCGCCAGCGTCTGACCTAATCCACCCACCGCTACCTATCTCGAAGGGCCGCTCAACGCGGCCCTTTTCATTTCCAGGGCCCGCCTGGAGCTGTCCGCCTTTCGGCCATGGGCAAGCCGACTCTCTTGATGGAGCATTTCGATGGTCACTCCCGCGACGGGCTTGTTCAAGTCGGTGGCATTCAAGGCCGAGAGCAGCTTCGGCACGGCGGCCGGCGCCTCCGGCGCGCAATATCTCCGCCGCACCCAGTCGACGCTGAACGCCGAGGCTGCGTTCTTCAAATCGGTCGAGATCAATCTCGATCGCCAGCTCCGCGATGCCCGCAAGGGCGCCAAGGGCATCAAGGGCAACATCAACGGCGAGCTCAGCCCCGGGACCTACAGCGTCTTCATGGCGGCGATGCTCGGTGCGGCGGCTTCGTGGACGACCGCGGTCACGACCGGCGCCCAGACGGACATCGCGGCAGCATCTGGTCCTCCGGGTACGTTCACCACGGCGGGCTCGGTCAACTTCCTGACCCTGGGCTTCAAGGTCGGTGATATCATCCGCAGCACGGGCTGGACGACCACCGCGGCCGCCAACAATGCACGGAACTACCGGGTCACCGGCGTGTCGGCGACGGTCCTCACGGTGGGGACGGCGAGCACTGGCGCCACCGGTCAGCCCGAGGCGGTAGCGGCCAAGGCGGCAGGCGATGCCGTCACCATCTTCCAGGCCGGAAAGAAGCTGGTCACGCCAGCATCGTCGCTGACCGATCTATCGTTCACGATCGAGCACTGGCATTCGGATATTGGCAAGTCCGAGGTGTTCACCGGCTGCAAGCCGACATCGATGGCGCTCAACATGCCGGCGACGGCAATCGCCACCGTCCAGTTCGGCTTCATGGGGCAGGATATCGTCGCCGGGACGACGCAGTACTTCACGACGCCGACCGCGCTCACCAGCGCCAACCTGACCGCGGGCGTCAACGGCAAGCTGTCGATCGACGGGGTCGGTCTTGCGACCGTCACCGGGCTTAGCATCAACGTCAACGGCAACCATGCGGTCGAGGCCGTGGTCGGCTCGCAGCTCACGCCTGGCGTCTTCCCCGGTATCCTGGACGTCACCGGCCAGGTCACCGCGCTGTTCGACTCGACCACGCTCCGCGATGCCTTTCTTGCCGAGACCGAGGTCTCGCTCAACGCCGTGCTCGTGCTGACCTCGGCCCTCAACTCGGACTTCATCCTCTTCAACATCCCGCGTCTCAAGTTCACCGGCTCGAGCAAGGACGACAAGTCGCAGGCGCTCGTGCAGACCCTGCCGTTCCAGGCGCTGCTCAACACCGCCGGCGGCGCCGGTATTGGCTCCAGTGCGACGACGCTGGAGATCATGGACAGCCTTGCCGCCTGATCCATTCGGTCCTGCGGCGCTGGGCATGCGAAGGGGGCGCTGCCGCCTCTCCGTAGGAAGTCCAGCGTATTGACAATAGATATACGGTCTCGCTATCACCTGTGTAGCTGTTGTCTAGACGAGGTCTCTTATATGCGCGACGCCGCCATCAATCTCAGAGCGCTCCCTGAGCAGCGCGACCTGATCGATCAGGCTGCCCAGCTCCTTGGGAAAAACCGCTCCGACTTCATGCTCGAGGCCGCGTGCCAAAAGGCGCAGGCGGTCTTGCTCGACCAGGTCTTCTTCAAGCTCGACCACGACAAGTTCCGGCGCTTCAACAAGCTGCTGGACGCGCCTCCGGCCCGCAATCCGGGCCTTGAGCGACTGATGGCCGTCAAGGCGCCGTGGGCCGCGAAGTCTTGAAGCTGAAACTTCTGGCCCCGGCGGTCCTTAACTCCGACCACCGGGTGGATGGATTCTCCTCTGGCGAGCCGGTGCTCGATGATTGGCTGAAGCGCCGGGCCCTGACCAACCAGGCGAGCGGTGCCAGCCGGACATTCGTCGTCGCCGACGCCGAGGGGCGGGTCTTCGGCTATTACGCCCTGGCCGTCGGCGCCGTCGCCCACGACGCGGCCACGGGAACGGTTCGTCGCAATATGCCCGATCCGGTGCCGGTCATGGTGCTGGCTCGCTTGGCCGTGGATGTCAGCGCCCAAGGCGCCCATCTCGGGGCAAGCCTGCTGCAAGATGCCGTCCAAAGGACGCTGGCGGTGTCCAAGGAAGCCGGCGTGCGCGCCTTGCTGGTACACGCACTCAACGACAGGGCCCGCCAGTTCTACGAGCACTATGGGTTCCAGGCCTCGCCGATCGATGCGATGACCCTCATGTTGAGGCTGGCCGGGACGAAGACCTAAGACCGGAGACCCTCCGATCCGCCGAGGCGAAGGGTGATATCCGGTGGGCGGCTCAAGGCAGCCCGATCTCGACATCGGCGCCCATCTCGATCCATCCGATCGATCCCTGCCGCCGCCCCTCGCTCGCCGCGAGCAGGGAAGCCTTGCGCATTCGGCGCCTACCTGTGTTTCGCCGGCTCTGAAACCCCAAAGGACATATTGCCATGCTCGACCTCTCGACCCTCCGCGCCGCGGAGACGATGGCTCTCGATATTCGCCACCCGACCACCGGCGATCTGACCGGCTGGATCTGGATCATTGCCGGCCCGGGACACCCTTCGACCGTCGCTTATCAGGAGAAGATGCAGCGCCGGCGCCTCAATGAGGAGAAGCTGAAGGAGCAGGCCCGCATCAACGGCCGGAAGTGGAAGGGCGACGATCGCGATCCCGACGAGGTCCACCGCGACAATGTCGAGGCCGTCGCCGTCCGTGTGGTCGACTTCG
>VGEH01000197.1 GCA_016869375.1 Alphaproteobacteria bacterium
ATTCCGATGTCCGATGGCGTGCGCCTGGCGGCCGACCTGTACCTGCCGAAGGGGGGAGGGAAGTGGCCGGCGCTGATCAACTACTCGCCCTATCACAAGGACGGTCGCGGCGGCCGCAGCACGGTCGACGGCTTCAACCGCCACATGGTGTCGAAGGGCTATGCGTGCCTGTCGCTCGACATCCGCGGCCTCGGTAGCTCGGAGGGCATCGCCGCCGAGCCGATGGCGGCGCAGGAGGCGAAGGACGGGCACGAGGCGGTCGAGTGGATCGCCAGGCAGAGCTGGTGCACCGGCAAGGTCGGCATGTGGGGCGTGAGCTACCCGGGCATCACCTCCCTCTCGACCGCGGCGACCCGGCCGAAGTCGCTGGCGGCGATCGTGCCCATTCATGCGACGGCCGATATCCGCCGCGGCTTCCTGCAGATCCGCGACTGCCGCACCGGCTTCTGGTGCGACGCCGATTGGGGCCCGCGCATGGTCGGCTGGAACCTGATGCCGCCGCTGCATCAGGACGCCGAGGGCCGTTGGGCCAAGATCTGGCGCGAGCGTCTCGAAAAGAACCCGCCCTGGATCATGGATTGGTGGGAGCACACCGGCCGTGGCAAATACTGGGACGCGCGCGTCGCCGACATGACCAAGATCAAGGCGCCGACCTTCAACATCTGCGGCTGGCGCGACCTCTACGCCGAGGACACCATCACCGACTATCTGGCGATCAAGGCGCCAAAGCGCCTGATGATGGGGCCGTGGAAGCACGCCTTCCCCGACCTCGCGCTCGACGGGCCCTGCGCCGCGCTGCGCGAGATGGAGCGCTGGTTCGACCGCTGGCTCAAGGACGAGAAGAACGGCGTCGAGAACGAGCCGCCGATCTATCTCCACGTCCAGGGCCATGAGGCCGAATGGCGGCACGAGGATGCCTGGCCGCTGTCGCGCGCGAAGGAAACGACCTTCAAGGTCTCCGACGACCTGGCGCTCGGCAAGGAAGCGGGGAAGGGACGCACGGTCTATGCGAGCGACCCGACGGTCGGCGCCGAGTCCATCGCCTGGGATCCGTGGTCGAGCGGGCTCGCCCAGGAACGTCCCTGGGACCAGAGCCGCGACGATGCGCAGTCGCTCGCGCTCACCGGGGAGCCGCTCGCGGAGGCGCTCGACGTTCTCGGCGCCGCCACCGCGACGCTCGATCTCGAGGCGTCCGGCGCCGCGACCGTCTCGGTGAAGCTTGCCGATGTCGCGCCGAACGGGCGGTCGACGCTGATCACCATGGGCTGGAAGGAGATAGACGCCGGGAAACAGACGGTCGAGATCGAACTGCGCCCGACCGCCTATCGCCTCGCGCCCGGCCATCGGCTCCGCCTGTCGGTGGCGCTCGCCGATTTCCCGCGTATCTGGCCGAACGAGAACTCGACCATCACCTTGCGCCATGCCGGCACCAAGCTCGTCGTTCCGACCGCAGCACCGGCAAAGGCGCGCGTGCCGAAGTGGGGTCCGATGCAGCCCGAGAAGATGAAGGGGCCGGGCGATCTCGGCGGCTGGCAGAAATGGGCGATCGATCGCGACCTCTCCAACGATGTCGTCACGCTGGTCGGCGACCGCGAGGAGTCGCAGAAGCTCGACGCCGAGACGACGCTGATCAACCGGCACATCTATCGCGTGTCGGTGCAGAAGAACCGGCCGGGATCGGCCCGGTCGATCGCCAAGCAGGAAGCCATCGTCAGCCGGCCCGTCGGCGCGACCGTGGTCAACACCGAGGTCATCGCCACGACGCATGAGCTCACGATCGATGTGAAGATCCGCGTCGATGGCGAGCTCTTCTTCACGCGCCGCTGGGCGAAGACCCGGAAGGCGAAGAAGAAGTGAGGACGGTCCAGCTTCCCTCGGGCGAGAAGGTGCCGCAGCTCGGGCTCGGCACCTGGAAGATGGGCGAGCGCGGCGGCGCCAAGAAGGAGGAGATCGCCGCGGTCCAGCTCGCCATCGATCTCGGCATGACCCTGATCGACACCGCCGAGATGTATGGCGAGGGCGGCTCGGAGAAGATGATCGCAGAGGCCATTGCGGGCCGCCGCGACAAGCTGTTCATCGTCTCCAAGATCTATCCGCACAACGCGAGCCGCAACAACACGCCGGTCGCCTGCGAGCGCAGCCTGCGGCGGCTCAACACCGACCGCATCGATCTCTATCTGCTGCACTGGCGCGGCCGCCCGCCTCTGGCCGAGACGATAGAGGCGTTCCAGAAGCTGAAGGCAGAGGGGAAGATCCGCCACTACGGCGTCAGCAACCTCGACACCGACGACATGGAAGAACTCTGGGGCGTGAATGGCGGTTCGCTCACCCAGGTCAATCAGGTCTATTACAACCCCGCCGCGCGCGGCATCGAGTTCGACCTGCTGCCCTGGCAGCGCAAGCACCGTGTGCCGATCATGGCCTATTCTCCGGTCGACCAGGCGAAGCTCGCCACCGACAAGACGCTGGCGGCGATCGGCAAGCGCCACAACGCGACCGCGGCGCAGATCGCGCTCGCCTGGGGCCTGCGCCATCCGGACTCGATCGTGATTCCGAAGGCGGTCAAGCCCGAGCATCTCCGCCAGAACGTCGCCGCGCTCGACATCAGACTTACGCCGGAGGATCTGGGCGAGATCGACAAGGCCTTCCCGGCGCCGAAGAAGAAGCAGCGGCTGGAGATGACCTGAGATGCCCGATGTTTTCGACCGGCTGCGCGCCCTTCTCGAAGCGGAGAAGGCCGACTTCCGGGTGATCGAGCACGAGCCCGAGGGACGCAGCGAGCAGATCAGCAAGATCCGCGGCAATCACCCCTCGCAGGCAGCGAAGGCGATGGTGGTCGCGGTGAAGGCGGCGGAAGGGCGCAAGTTCGTGCTCGCCGTGCTGCCCGGCGACCGCCGCGTCGACTTCTCCGGCATCGCCAAGGCGGTCGGCGGCAAGAAGGCCGCGCTCGCCGCTCCGGAGGAGGCGAGGCGCCTCACCGAATGCGAGATGGGCGCGGTGCCGCCATTCAGCTTCTCCGACGAGCTGACGTTGGTTGTCGATCCGAACCTGCTGACCCACGACAAGCTCGCGTTCAACGCAGGGCGTCTCGACCGCTCCATGCTCCTGGCGACCAAGTCCTATATCGTCGTCGCCAAGCCGCTGGTCGCGCCGATCGCAGGTTAAGTTGTTGAAAAACTGAGATTATGGCCGCTTCAAGGGTGGATCAGCCGCGAACTCGCCCGGTCTTTTTATTAATCGGACGTCCAATTAAAATACCGGCTCCAGGTCCAAGGAGCGCGCCGTGCCGAAAGTCGGGATGGAGCCGATCCGCCGTCGGCAGCTGATCGATGCCGCGATCTCGTCGATCGGCCGCTACGGCTATGGCGAGGCGACGGTCCAGCGCATCAGCCGGGAAGCCGGCGTATCGTCGGGGATCATCCACCATTATTTCGGCGGCAAGGACGAGCTGCTCGAAGCCTCGATGCGCGCGTTGCTGGCCGAGCTCCGGCGCGAGGTGGTCGGGCGGCTGGCACGGGCGAAGACGCCGCGTGCGCGGCTCGAGGCGATCGTCGACGGCAATTTCGCACCGAGCCAGTTCGATCCGCCGGTGGTCGCGGCGTGGTTGGCCTTCTGGTCGCAGGCGCGTCATGAGCCGAAGCTGGCGCGGCTTCAACGGATCAACCAGCGCCGCCTTTACTCGAATTTGCACCATGCCTTCGCCCAGGCGATGCCTCCGGCGGAGGCAGCGCAGGCGGCGAAGGGGCTCGCGGCGCTGATCGACGGGCTCTGGCTCAACGCCGCGCTCTCCGGCACGCGGGACGCCGATCAGGCGCGCGCGATCGCGCAGCGCTTTCTCGACCTCGAGCTGAAGCGTCGGCCGAGATGAGCAAAGCCGAATACGACTACATCGTCGTCGGTGCCGGCTCCGCCGGGTGCGTTCTCGCCAACCGGCTGAGCGAGGATCCGGATGTGCGCGTCCTGCTGCTCGAGGCGGGACCGGCGGATCGCAGCTGGACGATCCATATGCCGGCGGCGCTGACCCACAATCTCCGCAACGACCGCTACAACTGGCACTACGAGACCGAGCCGCAGGCCCACATGAACGGCCGGCGCCTGTACTGGCCGCGCGGGCGCGTGCTCGGCGGCTCGTCTTCGCTCAATGCCATGGTCTATGTGCGCGGACATGCCTGGGACTACGACCGCTGGGCGAGGACTCCGGGACTCGAATCCTGGGCCTACGCGGATGTGCTGCCCTACTTCAAGAAGGCCGAGACCCGCGCCAAGGGCGGCGATCTCTACCGCGGCGGCGACGGCCCGCTGCATGTCTCGACCGGATCCACGCCGAACCCGCTGTTCGAGGCCTTCATCCAGGCGGGTCAGCAGGCGGGCTATCCCTTCACCGAGGACATGAACGGCTTCCAGCAGGAAGGCTTCGGGCGGATGGACATGACCATCCATCGCGGCCGGCGCTGGTCGGCCGCGAGCGCCTATCTCAAGCCGGCGCGCTCGCGACGCAACCTCACGATCTCGGTGGACTCCCTGACGGAGCGCGTGCTGTTCGAGGGACGGCGCGCCGTCGGCGTCTCTTATCGTCGCGGCGGACGTTCAGTCGAGGCGCGCGCGGCGCGCGAGGTGATCCTCGCGGGCGGGGCGATCAATTCGCCGCAGCTTCTGATGCTGTCGGGCGTCGGTCCGGCGGATCACCTGCGCGCGCATGGCATTGCGGTCACCCATGACCTGCCGGGCGTCGGGCAGAACCTTCAGGATCACCTCGAGCTCTATATCCAGTACGCCTGCACCCAGCCCGTCACGCTCTACGCGGTCGAGAATCCGCTGGTGAAGCTGAAGGTCGGCATCGAGTGGTTCCTGTTCCAGACCGGATGGGGTGCTTCCGCGCATCTGGAGGCCGGCGCCTTCATTCGCCGCGACGCCTCGGTGCCGCATCCCGATATCCAGTTCCACTTCCTGCCCTCGGTGGTCAACGACCACGGCCGCAAGCCGGGCGATCGGCATGCCTTCCAGGCCCATGTCGGGCCGATGCGCGCGACGTCGGTCGGCGATATCCGCTTGCGCTCGGCCAAACCGACCGATCATCCACTTCTGCAGCCGAATTACCTCTCGACCGAGCAGGACCGGCTGGAGATGCGCGATGCGGTCAAGCGGGCGCGCGAGGTGTTCGTGCAGGCGGCCTTCGATCCGTTTCGCGGCGACGAGATCCAGCCCGGCCCGAAGGTGCGCAGCGATGCCGATATCGACGCCTTCGTGCGCGACAGGGCCGACAGCGCCTACCACCCCTGTGGCACCTGCAAGATGGGTAGCGATCCGATGGCGGTGGTCGATGCCGCCTTGAGCGTCCGCGGGCTCGAAGGGCTTCGGGTGGTCGATGCGTCGATCATGCCGGATATCGTATCCGGCAACCTCAACGCGCCGGTCATCATGATCGCGGAGAAAGCGGCCGATATCATCAGGGGGCGAGAGCCGCTGGCCGCGATCGACGCGCCGGTCTATGTCCCGCCCGGACGGCTACCGGCGACCTTCGACTCACGCGCGGCCGACTAGGCAGGCGACCCAGCTTTCCTCGGCGCTGGTCCTCTCCATACGGCGGTAGACGCCGGTACCGCGGCCATTCTTATCGGAGGTCTCCCAGAGGACATGGATGTCCTTGAGCCCGGCTTCCTCGAAGATGTCGCGGAGCTCCGGAAGAGTCCACAGGCGCCAGTCATAGGTGAAAGCGTTTCTACGCAAGCGGCCGTCCGGGAACTCGAAATGGATCCGGCAATCGGCGTGGAAGCTGATCGGATCGAAGCTCCGCTGCTCCCAGATGTAGATGAAGCCGCGGCGGCGCGTGCGGTCGCGATGCTCGGTCTGCGACTCGCTGCCGCCCCACATGTCCATGAACAGCATGCCGCCGGGATTGAGCGAGCGCCGCGCGTTCTTCACGTAGTCGAGCATGTCGCGCCGCTGCTTGAACACGCAATAGGAGAAGTTGAGCGCGCAGACGATGTCGACCCTCGGTCGCGAGATCTTTCGCACGTCCGAGCGGACGAGATCGATGCGGGTGCGCTGCTCAATGGACAGTTTCGCGAGGTTGTTCTTCTTGCCCCAGGCGAGCGTCGGCGCATGCAGGTCGACGGCGATCGCCTTTCGGTCGGCGCCGAGCTCGATCCAGGCGCAGGAGAGGGCGGCCGTGCCGCAGAAGTCTTCACGGAAGAGCCGTGCCGGCTTTCCTGCGAGCTTCTTGTAGTGCCGGTCGATAAGACGGACATCGACCTCGGGCGATTGAACGGCTTCCTGGTAGAGCAGGTGCACGTCGGTGCTCGGGCCGAGCTTTTCGCGACTGGTCATTCGTCCTGTTCTTTGCGTGCTTGGTTCGTGAAGCCGGGTGTGCACTTAGGGGAAAATCCGCTGGCGACCAAGTAGTCATTTCGTCGGGATGACGAATCCGCGACAATGCTCGAGAGTGCGAGCATGACGGAGGGCACCATGGATGCAGCGGCGAAGGTGGAGGCGCCTCTGTCGCTGCCGGCTTCCTGGTACAGCGATCCCGCGCTGTGGCAGAAGGAGCGCCGCTCGATCTACGGCGCCTCGTGGAACCTCATTGCACGTGCCGACCAGCTCGCCTCGGCCGGCTCCTACGTCGCACACGTCGTCGCCGGCTGGCCGGTCTTCGTTCTGCGCGGCCGCGACGGCCAGCTCCGTGCCTTCCACAATGTCTGCCGGCATCGCGCCGCGCCGATCGTCGAGGATGGCGCCGGCCGTGCCGATGTCCTCCGCTGCCGCTATCACGGCTGGGTCTACGACCAGGACGGGGGCCTGAGAAAGACGCCGGGCTTTGGCGCCGACATCGATTTCGCCGAACTCGGTCTGATCCCAGTCCGGGTCGAGAGCTGGCGCGGCCTCGTCTTCGTCTGTCTGGACGAGATGACGCCGCCCCTGGCGCAGTGGCTGGGTAGCCTGACCGAGCGCGCCCAGGGCTATCCGCTGGAGCGTATGAGATTCCACGAGGTGCTGGTCATCGACCTCGGGGTCAATTGGAAGACCTATGGCGACAACTACGCCGAGGGCTATCACGTGCCGACGATCCATCCGGCGCTGAACCGCGCGATCCGGATGGACACCTACGAGGTCGAATGCGCGGTCGCCGAGGGCGTCCAGGTCCACCGCGCCGCCGCGGCCGGGGGCGGAACCAGCGGGCTCTGGCTCTGGAAGTTCCCGGGGCTCTTACTCAACATCTATGACTGGGGCATGAGAATCGTCCGGCTCGAGCCGCTCGACCATGCTCGCTCGCAGCTCGTCTACTGGTACATGTTTACGGATGACAGCCCGGCGACGCGGACCAAGCGCGACGACATGATGAACTGGTCGCTGACCATCGTCCAAGAGGACAAGCAGATCTGTCGCGAGGTCCAGCGCAACCTGGATGCCGGCATCTATGACCGCGGCCGGCTCTCCCCGGTGCTGGAAACCGGCGTCATCCAGTTCCAGGACTGGGTCCGCGCCCGCCTTGCCACGGGCCCTGCTCGATCCTTCTAGCAGGCTGTTGAAGAATCTCGCCGAAGCGTGATGAGAGTGGTCTGTCGCGGCGGGCGGGATCTGGGCAGGCTCTGGTTTCGTCCGATCTCACTGACGTCCAGGCGACCGGGGCCTCGCGGGGGGCTCA
>VGEH01000198.1 GCA_016869375.1 Alphaproteobacteria bacterium
ACTGTCAACATCCCCGCCACCCGTCTCACCAAAAACGGGCAGCTTGCCGATCACCAACAAAATCAGGGGGTCAATATTCAACGCCGATCACCCCCAAAACGGGGTCAATATTCCACGCCGATTCACAGAGCTGGTGCTCCGCAGCGGAACCTTCGAGACCGTGCGTCTCCGCGGCGTCTTCGGCGCGGTCGCCGATGCCGGCCCCGACTATTGGGGGCGGCGTATCATCCAGAAGCGATCCGGCATCGCCGGGCCTAGCGAGATCGACTATCTGCTGCTGTCGCCGGACGATCGTGCCGGCGCGATCGGCTTCGGCCGCAACCAGTCCCCGCCGGCGCCGAAGGCCGTCTTCAACCGAACCGTCCAACTGGAGGCGCTGCAAGCGGCGGCCGACGCTATCGTCGCCGACGAGGACATGCCGGCGGGCACGGCCGATGCGGCGCATCAGGTCGACGACCTCCTGTTGCTCGACACCGCCATGGGCGGCGCCCGGCCGAAGACCGTCATCGAGGATGCCGGCGCGCTGTGGGTCGCCAAGTTCAACCGAACCGACGATCGCATCAACAATGCGCGGGTCGAGCGCGCCATGCTCGAACTCGGCCGCAACGCCGGCCTGGTCGTCGCCGACTCCCGGATCGTCAGCGTCGGCGGCCGCGACGTGCTGCTGGTGAAGCGTTTCGATCGCCAGCAGCAGGACGGCGCCTGGCGCCGCGCCCGCATGGTGAGCGGCTTCACTCTCCTGCAGGCCGACGAGACACCGGACAGCCGCGAGCGCTGGTCCTACGTATTGCTGGCCGAGCAACTGCGGCGGATCTCGGCCAACCCGAAGGAGGATGCCCGCGAGCTGTTTCGGCGCATGTGCTTCAACGCCATGATCTCGAACCTGGACGACCACCCGCGGAACCATGCGGTGATCGCCTGGGAGCGCGGCTGGGGATTGTCGCCGGCCTATGACCTCACGCCGCAAGTGCCGATCTCGATCGAGCACCGGGACTTGGCGATGAGCTGCGGCGACTACGGCCGCTTCGCCAACGCCCGGAACATGCTCTCGCAAGCCAGGCGATTCACGCTCGACCGGCAGGAAGCCTGGGAGATCATCGAGGGCATGGAGATGCTGGTGTCGAACCACTGGTATGCCAAGGCCCGCGAGGAAGGGGTGTCGGAGCGCGACTGCGAGCGCATCAGGGGTGCCTTCATGTATCCGGGGTTCGGCCGGGCGCCCGTCGAGGAGGACATGCGCGCTGGTAAGCGGATAATCTGACCGGTCTGTCTTGAATGCGAAGCGGCCTTCGAAAAATCGACGTGTCGCGGAAAATAGTCCTTGACGGGCGACCCGGTTCTTGACAGGATCCGGGTTACTGGGTCGAGGTGGGTGAGGCGGTGAAGCCTCCCGCCGGGAAGCCAGAAAACCGCAAAAATCAGGAACTCAGATGGCCGAGATGACGCTCGCCGCGGTGGCGCGCGGGCTTTCCCCGCGTGCCGATCAGCCCGGCGTATTCTCCGGATATTCGATGCAGCTCATCTTCGAGGAGTGGCTCTGATGACCGGCTGGCCTCTCGTCTTCAACGGCAACACCTATACCGAGGCGATGTTCGCCGGGAACGGCTATGCCGATTCCCTGCCGAAGCTCCTGCGCGACGTCGCCTCGCATACCGCTCAGCTCTACCAGAGCCCGAGCACGACCTCGATCCTGGTCGCAGGTTCGGGCGACGTGACGCTGACCGTGGCGCTCAACAAGACTTTCGCCAAGGGGCAGCCGATCCGTATCGCGCGGACGTCGGACCCGACGGCGATCTGGATGACGGGATCTTGCGTCGACTACACGACTTCCACCGGCGTGCTGGCGGTGCGCCGCTCGGCCTCGGCCGGCAGCGGCACCCATGCGGATTGGACGGTCAGCGTCGATGGCGGCGCCGGACCGCAAGGCCCCACTGGGCCGATCGGCACGACGCCGCCGATCGCGACATCGACCGCGGCGACGCTCACGATCCAGCTCGGCACGACGCCGAGCTTCACGCTCGCCGACGACCTGCCGCTGCTTCCCGGCGCCTTCCTGCTGCTGACCGCGACATCCGATCCGACGAAATGGATGTTCGGCCAGATCGCCGGCAAGACCGGCACCTCGATGACCCTCGACGCGCAGGGCATCAACGGCAGCGGCAGCCCCTCCGGCTGGACCGTCCAGCTCATCGGCCCCCGCGGCATCCCCGGCCCCACCGGGCCTGCGGGCGGGCTCTCGCTCGCCCAGGTGCAGGCCGCCATCGTCGCTTTCTAGGAGAACAGATCCATGGCCAAGACCTTCACCGCGCCCTTCGCGCAGACGCCGCAGCGCATCGCCGCCAAGGTGACGACCGCGCACACGACGCTGGAAAGCGCGACCAATGCCGTGCTCGCCTTCACCGCGGGCGCGGACGGCGCGCTCGTCACCCGCCTCGCCTTCAATCCGACCGAGTCGACCGCCGGCGCCGGCGTCGCCTATGCCTATCGCAGCGACGACGGCTCCACGCTCTACCTCGCCGAAGCGCAGGCGGTGGCGAGCGACACGCTGTCCACCACCGACGCGCCGGCCAGGATCCTTTTCTCGCCGAGCGAGACAAGCCCCTGGCGCCTCAAGGCGAGCGAGCGCCTCTACGTCGCCTTCTCTCTGACCAAGACCGGCACCTTCACCGGCGACGCGGTGGATTTCTAGCGATGGGAGGTCATGTCTCTGCTCTCGGTCCGACCGGCGTAGAACGCCCGGCTCGCGGCCTCGCCATCACGACGATTCAGGACACGCCCTATACCTCGTCCAGCACACACACGATCGCGATCGGCACACGGCTCATCCAGATCGCTGCCGTCGCCGGGGGTGGTGGTGGTGGCGAGAGCGCCTCGGCGTCCGGCGGCGGTGGCGGGGAGTGCGGCATCAAGACCGTCTCTGTCGATCCCAGCTTTTGGGGAACCAAGCTCACCATTACGCTCGGCGCTGGCGGCACGCGTGGCATCAACGCCGGAGCGAACGGCGGCACAGGTGGAACCACCTCCGTCAGCGGCCAGATCCTCGGCTCGACCACGTTGACGCTGATTGGCGGCGCCGGTGGTTTGAACAATACGGGCGGAGCGGGGCTAAAGGCGGGCGGTGCGGGTGGGTCTGGCGGCGTCGGATGGGACGCAGCTTATGCGGGCGGTGCCGGAGGGGATGGCAACAATACGGGCGGCAATGCGGCAGGTGGGGGCGGTGGGGCTGGTGGAACGGCGGGAGCCGGCGGAGCGGCGGGCGACGGTGCTGCTGATGGAAGCGGGAATGGCGGCGCATCCGGCACAGGCAACGGAGGCGGTGGCGGGGCGTCAGGTCGAGGCGGTGTCCTTGGCGGTGCCGGTGGAGGTGGCGTCGGGAAAGAGGGGGCGGATACTTATGCTTCTGGCGTTCCGGCGTACTACGCAGGAGGCGGCACTGGGCAAGCGACCACTCTTATTCCGCCCAGCACGGGTGGTGTTGACGGCTACTTCGGAAGCGGGGATGGCGGGCTCGGCGGTGGTGGTGGGGCCGGGCGCCAGACAACTCCTGGAACTGGCGGGTCCGGAACGTGCGTTGTGCGTGAAGTTATCGGCGTCTAGCGCTTGCTCATCCGCTCCTGAAAGGCTGCAAAATTGATCGCGAAGTTGCGCGCCATTCGGGCGACGATGGGATTGTTCTGATAGATCGTGTTTCCCTCGGCCAACATGAGCCGGAGGATATAAGGCACGTCGATATTGAAGTGATGGAGCTGATCGGTCTGCCAGCCTTGACCGTACCGGCTCTGCCACTTCGCGAGGAAGGCAGCGGTGTCTTTAGCGAGCGCTTCATTGCGCGCGATGTTCAGTCGAAGGGCGATTTCTCCGGTACCGGTGACGTCTCTCGGAATCCGGTCGATGTAGTGCCCGTCGGTCCAGCCGCACGCGCCTCCGATGGACAGGATGCGAAAGGCAAAATCCGAGTCCGTGAAGTGATGCTTAAGGTCGGGGGAGTAGAAGCCGCCAACCTTTTCAAGCGTCGCCCGGCGGACCATCGGGAAAAACGGGTAGTAGATCCCGAACACTGTTCCGACGATCTCATTCGTCTGGCCGATGCCGACCGCGTAGGGTCGCTCCCTTTCATTGAGCGCGAGTGTGCGGAAGCCGTCCTGTACCCAACCGGCTCGGAACTGTGCGTCGTCGGCAAGTGGGCAAATCACATCGCCGGTAGAGTTAGCAAAGGCGGTCGCGTGTGCGGCGCCGCAGCCGCGCGGCGCCTCCTCGCTGATCCATCGGACTCTCTCCCCGCTCACCTCGAACGGCGAGACGACGACGATCTCGTAGTCGATGTCGCTCAGTGTTGAACGGACATTCTCGATGGTCCGGTGCGCCGGCCCGGGAAACAGCGTTGGGAAGGTCAGGCTAAGCTTCACTCGATTCCTACTGAGAGGCAAACACTGCTGCAGCGGCAGTGCTGCGCAGGATCACGCGATTGACGTAGCGCAGGAGGTCGGTCTTCGGCAATCGGTCGCCGATGCGGCTCCAGTCCTGGGCGTCGGTGCTCCTGCCGTTGGCGCGGTGGATGCCGTAGCGGCTCCAGAAGATCAGTCGGTCGCCGTGGCTCGGCGGCAGGCCTTTGTGAAAGGCCGTCGTGTTGGCGAGGATGCCGGTGCCGGCGGGGCCGGTGAGCGTCGCGATCAGCGGCGCCAGCACGGTCTCGATGACCGGATCGAGGCCGTAGCCGCCGTCGTTGAAGAAGCCCTCGCTGTCGATTCCGGCGCGCATCGCCTCGGGCAGGCGCCGGAACGCCTCGCTGTCGGCGAGATACGAGGCGATCAGGTCCTGGCGATGGCTCCTGCGCACGAACATGTGCGGTCCGCCCTCCTGGCCGACATCGGTCAGGTAGATGAAGAGCGTGCAGAAGCGGAAATCGTCCATGTCGCGATGGAAGGTCTGCGACTCGGGAGCGGCCTTGCCGTGCCCGCCGAAGGACCACCAGGCGTTCAGCGAATAGAGCGTGGGAATGCATCCGAGATGCTTCGCGGCGACCGCGAGAATCTGCGGATGGTTGGCGACCTCGAGCAGATAGGGCGCATCCAGGATGTCGGCGAGCGGATAGGAGCCGTAGTGAAACGTCTCCGCGCCCTCGCCACGCCGCCGCGGCACGCCGTCGGACTTGTCCACGACATGCGCGTTGAAGCAAGGCCTGGCGTCGAAATGGCGTCGCAGCTCGGCAGCCTGGTCCTGAGACAGGAGGGCCTGGATCGTGCAGCAGCCATCGTCGCCGAGCGACTGAGACAGTGCCGCTGCCCAGGGCTCGAGCGGCGGGAAGACGGTCGGAGGCAGTTGCCTGCTGACCAGCTCGGAGAACAGGTCGGCAATGCGGGCTCTCTCGGCAAAAGTGCACTTCGCCCGCAACGAGAAGAGGACCGACCGGTAAATCTCCACCTCGATTGCGTCTAGATCCATTCGTCCTCTGGCTCCCTGCCTCTCTTTACCTCCTGCCGCCGAAGCGGTCCAGGCAGGCGCCTTCTTGCACCCCAGACCCGGAGCTTTCCATGCCGCGCTTCCTTTGCGCCGCCGATGCGTTGCTGATCGCCTACCGGCGCGACCAGCCGGGCGCCGTGATCCCGCCGCGACTCTATGTCTGCCTTGTCGGGCAGGTCACGATGCCGGCGCCGCGCGCGCGGCTTCTCCTCGGAGAAGCGCCGTGAGCGAAGGATCGCCGATCCTCGTCGATCTCGGCGAGCTCGAGATCCTGCTCGATCGCGCGGCCGAGGAAGGCGCAAAGCGCGCGCTCGCCGCGATCGGGCTCGAGGACGGGCACGCCGCCGCGGATGTCCGCGATCTTCGCGGGCTGCTCGCGGCCTGGCGCCAGGCCAAGCGTGCCGCCTGGCAGACCGCCGTCCGCTTCGTCACCACCGTCGTTCTCGCTGCGCTTCTCGCCGGCCTCGCCCTCAAGGCGAAGCTCGGCCTCACCTGATCCACTCGAAGGAGGTCGTCATGCAAGTCTTCAGCTATCTCGTCTCGCGCGCCGGCGAGGCCTCGTCATGGGCCGGTGTCGCCGCGATCATGGCGGGCCTGGGCGTCCAGCTGGATCCCGGGCTCTGGCAGAACCTGGTCGCGGTGGCGACCGCGCTTGCCGGCCTCGCGGCCTATCTGATCCGCGACCGGTGAGAGCGGCCATTTTTTCGTTTGCGCCAGCCGCCGCCGCATCCGCAAATGCGGGCCATGAAGAACCCCTGGACGACGCTGACGACCAAGCCGATCTACGATAATCCGTGGATCAAGGTGGTCGAGCACGACGTGCTCAATCCGAAAGGCCGGCCGGGGATCTATGGCGTCGTCCGCTACAAGAACCTGGCGATCGGCGTGATCCCGATCCATGCCGACGGCACCACGGTGCTGGTCGGGCAGTACCGCTACCCGCTGGAAGTCTATTCCTGGGAGATTCCGGAAGGCGGCGGCAACCCGGCGGTCGAGCCGGTGGAGTCGGCCAAGCGCGAGCTGGTCGAGGAGACCGGGCTCGCCGCGGGCAAATGGCTTCGCTTCATGGAGCTTCATCTCTCCAACTCGGTCTCGGACGAACACGCGATCAATTTCCTAGCCTGGGACCTGACCGAAGGTTTGGCGCGCCCCGACGACACCGAGCAGCTGGCGATCCGCCGGGTGCCTTTCGCCGAGGCGGTGCGCATGGCGATGGAAGGCGAGATCACCGATGCCATGGCGGTCGCCGGCCTTCTCAAAGCCCAGCTGATGCTGGAACGAGGTATGCTTCCGGCCGAGCTCGCCGAGGCGATGCGGCGGTGAGGGGCCATACCGAGATGTTCAACCACTTCTTCGATCCGCTTCGCACGGCCGGCTTCGCGCCGACGCTCATCTTCGATATCGGCGCCTACGAAGGAGCCTTCATCGATGCCTGCCGGTCGTCATTCCCGGCGGCGAAGTGCTGGGCCTTCGAGCCGAACCTCGCCAAGCAGGACGCTCTGTCGCGAAAGGCCGAGCGGGTCTTTACCGACGTTCTGGGCGAGGCGCCCGGCGAGGTCACCTACTGGGAGGCCGACATCCCGGAGCAGTCCGGCAACTCGATCCGCCGCGAGAACACCAATATCGGCTTCCGCCCGACGCGGCGGCGTATGATCGACATCGACAGCCTTGTCGGGAGACAAGTCCCTTCCCTGGTCAAACTCGACACCCAGGGGAGCGAGCTCGATATCCTGAAGGGCGGACGAAACTCGCTCTGTCTAGCAGAGGTCATCCTCGTCGAGGTCCATATCAAGCGCAACAATGAGGGAGCGCCTCTGTTCCACGAGGTCGTCGCCTACCTGGACTCGGTGGGCTTCGGCTTCGTCGACATGTCCGATGCGCTCCGCGTGCAGGGCATTCTGGTCCAGAGCGACGCGCTCTTCGTCAAACGCACGACACCGTTCTTCAGCGAGAGCGCTCGCGTCGAATTCCGTTCGCGGATTCAACTCGCCAGTGCATAGAGATTTAGGAGCCAGCGAGGGAGTCGAAAACCTCTTGCGGTGAACGGAAGCCGAGAGATTTCCGAGGTCTTGTGTTGAGCAAACGTTCGACCTTGGCCACCTCGGCATCGGAGATCGT
>VGEH01000199.1 GCA_016869375.1 Alphaproteobacteria bacterium
ATCCCGCAGATCGCGCGAATACGGTTTGACCATCTCATGCCGGCCTCCGTCTCCAGCCAGCATCTTGAATCACATCGTACGCATTCTGGGAATCACTAATGATTCAGATAGATCACAAAATGCTCTAGCGAAAGGCGGGCTCGTCGAAGCTTCTGAGTTTGCGGGAATGAAGCT
Organism: Alphaproteobacteria bacterium; assembly: GCA_016869375.1. GTDB lineage: Bacteria > Pseudomonadota > Alphaproteobacteria > SHVZ01 > SHVZ01 > SHVZ01. Next base: position 175 of record VGEH01000199.1, read on the forward strand.
GCTGCACGCCCTGGGCACGCAATAGGCGGATGGTCTCGAGGCCGATGGTCAGATGCTGGCTGATGCGCTCGCGGTACATCGCGTTGGCCATGCCGCGCAGCTTGATCTCACCATGCAACGGCTTGTCGGAGACGCAGAGCAGCGTGCCGTAAGGCACGCGGAGCCGAAAGCCGTTGGCGGCGATAGTCGCCGACTCCATGTCGACGGCGATGGCGCGGCTCTGGTTCAGCCGCTCGTAGAGTTCGGCATAGCGGAGCTCCCAGTTGCGATTGTCGGTGGTGGCGACGGTGCCGGTGCGCATCCGCGTCTTGAGGTCCCGGCCGGCCAGGCCCGTCACCTTCTGCACCGCCTCCTGGAGTGCCACCTGCACCTCGGCGATCGGCGGCACCGGAACCCAACCGGGCAAGTCCTGATCGAGCACATGGTCCTCGCGTACATAGCCATGCGCCAGCACATAGTCGCCGAGGAACTGGCTGCGGCGCAGCCCGGCACAGTGGCCGAGCATGAGCCAGCAATGCGGCCGCAGCACCGCCAGGTGATCGGTGATGGTCTTGGCGTTGGAGGGACCGACGCCGATGTTGACCAGCGTGATCCCCTGCCGGTCCGGCGCCACCAGGTGATAGGCCGGCATCTGCGGCAGATGGGCCACCGGCGCACCCGAGGGATGATCCCCGACCATCCGCGCATTCGGCGTCAGCACGTCGCCCGGCTCGATGAAATGCGTGTAGGTCTCGCCCTCGTCGATCTCCTGCTTCGCATAGAGACGAAAGGCATCGACATAGCGCTGGTAGTTGGTGAGCAGGATGAAGCGCTGGAAGTGGCGCGGCGAGGTCGCGGTGTAATGCGCGAGGCGGTGCAGCGAATAATCGACGCGCTCGGCCTCGAACAGCGCCAGCGGCTTCGACCGGCCGAGCGGCGTGTGGCGGGTGCCGTTGGCGATCGAATCGTCGGTCGCCGAAAGATCCGGCAGTGCGAACAGCTCCTGCATCGCCGAGAGCTGCGCCTCGGTGATGTCGGCGGTCGAATCCTCGACGATGAAGGGAAGCGGGATCGCGCGGTCGCTGACGCCGACCACCACCGGCACCTTGTGGTGCCGGATCAAGAGATCGATCTGCTCGCGATAGTAGTCGGCGAAGAGATCCGGCCGCGTCAGCGTCGTGCCGTAGACCCCGGGATCGAGCAGAGCGCCATAGGAAAGGCGCGCATCGATTCGCAGGTCGTGCAGCGCGACGGTGATACCGACATAGGGGTAGTTGGCGCCGGCGGCCGAGAGCCGCGGCCCCTCGGGACGGGCGAGCGCGGTGAAGGCTCCACGGACCGCGCCAGCCGACTGGTCGTAGATCTCCGCGATCCGCCGCACCGCCCGGTCGGCGTCGGTGAAGGTCATCAAAGCCTGGGCATGACCGTGGCCGGAGTCCAAGCGTCTCCCCTTTCCGATCCGCCCCCATTATAACCGCTCCGGTGCGGGGCTCTTAGAGGGGAGAGCGGTGGGCGAGGTCAGGGTCGCGGTGGTCGGCGTCGGTCATTTCGGCCGGCTGCACGCGGAGAAGCTCGGAAGCCTTCCCGGCGCCCGCCTGGTCGGCGTCGTCGATGCGGACCGCGAACGGGCAGCCGCAGTCGCCACGCCGCTCGGCGTCGAGGCCTTCACCGCCCTCGACCAGATCCTTGGCCAGGTCGATGCTGTCTCGATCGCGGTGCCGACGCGGGCGCATTTCGACGTCGCCTCGGCCGCCCTCGAAGCCGGGCTCCACTGCCTGATCGAGAAGCCGATCGCCGAGACGGTCGATCAGGCCGCGCGGCTGGTGCGGCTGGCGAAGGAGCGGAACCGCATCCTGCAGGTCGGCCATCTCGTGCGCTTCGATGCGGCGCGCGAGGCGATGACCGCCGTGATCGACCGCCCGATGTTCATCGAGTGCCACCGCATCGCGCCGTTCAAGCCGCGTGGCACCGATGTCAGCGTCATCCTCGACCTGATGATCCACGACATCGACCTCGTCCTCGACCTGGTCGGCCGGCCGATCGTCGACCTCGATGCCGTCGGCGTGCCGGTGCTCGGCGACAACGAGGACATTGCCAATGCCCGCCTCGTTTTCGAGGGCGGCTGCGTCGCCAATGTGACCGCCAGCCGCATCAGCATGAAGAGCGAGCGCACGCTTAGGCTCTTCCAGAAGTCGGGCTACGGCCGCGTCGATTTCATCAAGCGGAAGTTCACCTGGATCAAGCGCGGCGGGCCGATGGTCGACGGCTTCCCCAACTTCCAGATCGAGGAACGCGACCTGCCGGAGACCGATCCGCTGAAGCTCGAGATCGCCTCTTTCGTCGAGTGCGTGCGCTCGGGCAAACTGCCGTTGGTCGACGGCGAGGCCGGTCTCCGCGCGCTCGAAGCTGCACTCCGCATTACCAAGGCACTTCAGGACTGGGCCGGAAAGGTGGGATGACCCGATGATCGCGCGGCTCCTCCTGGCGGCGATGCTCGCCTTCGTTTGCCTGGCCGAAGTACGTGCCGATCCGATGCCGACGGAGAAGCGGCGGCAGTACGAACCCTATTCGCGGGGCACCAGCCACACGCTCGGCACCATGTGGCTGAGCACGACCTATGCCCGCTTCTCCCGCCTGAAGGGCCGGATGCTCCTGGAGCATGCCGGCGTCTGGCCGGAGGACGGCAATTTCGAGCTCCGCGGCGCGAAGATTTATCGCGTCACCAATCCAGAGCCCTATTTCGAGCTGAACAAGGGCAAGAACGGCTTCTGTGGCGAGCCGGTGCGCTGGATCGGTGTCCGCAAACTCGGCGGCGACGAGGTCCGCGTTACGTTCTTCACCATCGCCGACTATCGCGCCTACAACCCGAACAGCCACGGGCTATGCTCAGGCGATTCCTACACGCTCGGATGAGCCGCTAGCGCTTGGCCATCCAGTAGACGAAGCGCCCGGCGGCCGAGACCAGCCCGCAGAGCAGGATCGCGCCCAGCGCGTCGACCAGATCGATGCCGAAGCCGCGCACGATCATGACGATGACCAAGATCAGGCCGATCAGCGCGCCGAGCAGGAACCAGCGCATGAAGGCGCTCTGCGCGAACACGTCCCAGATCAATCCAAGCAGATCCAGCATGTATCGTTCCCTCAGTCCGGCTTCTGGTCTTCGATCAGTAGGAGCCGGATGTCCTCGGTCGGCGTGAAGTTGCGCCGCTCTACAGTCCAGGCGGTCGCCCCTGTCCGCTTCAGGCCCTCGATACAGGTCGAGAGAAGCCGCTGGCGCTTTCCTTTGTCGAGCGTCAGGCGGAAGCGCCCGATCGGTCCGGCCCAGTTCGCGCCGGTCGTGAGCACATACTCCACGACCGTGACGCGGGCGACCGGCTGCGATTCCAGCCGTTTCGCCACGGCAATCTTCGTCGCCTCGTCGAGACAGAACTCCGACCAGCGGTCGCCCTGCAGGTCCTCGAGCTGGATCCAGTCGCCACCGACGACCGGACGGTAGCGATGCTCGACGATGACCGTGCGGTTCGGCGGGAAGACCTGCCGCCAGGTGAAGGCGGTCTTGAGCGTCCATTTCGGCTCGAAATCATCGATCTCGCCCTCGCCGAGAATCCCTGCCTTCGCCAGCTCTTGCTTGGCGGCCTCCGACAGCTGCTCGATCGCCGCCTCGAGAGCGCGGCCGGAAGCGAAACGCGATATCGGCAAGCGGTGGCGCGCCAGCGTCTCGGTCACGTCCGTGCCGCCGACATAGGCCCTCGCATCGAGGGTCGGCTTGAGCGGCACCCCATCGACGGTCACGGTGAAGCCGACGAAATTGTCGCTCCGCTCGACCGGCGGAATGATCATCCGGTCGGAGCCATGATCGATGTCCGGCAAAGGGAAAGCGATCATCGCCTCGATCGGCTCGGCGATGCGATTGCGGAAGCGATAGCGCACCCGGATCGTCTCGGCCGAGATCCACAGGTCCTCGCTCTCGATCGCGACGTCGGCCGACTTCACGAACATCAGGCCGCCGGCAGCACCGACGGCCATGGTGTCGTTGGCCCGCGGCATCGCCACGGGCCAGGCCAGCATCGCAAGGAGAGCCGCGAACGCTACCCGGGAACGCATCATGCCGCGGCAGCATGTCTTCCCGGGCTTGGCCCTGGCAAGGCGGCACGCGCCGAACCGCGAACAACCATCCGCCCTTGCCAATTCGACTTAGCCGGGATCATGATTTCCCCCTCATCCGAAATTCCACGGTCATCCGCAACGGGAGGCGAACATGTCCGAACGGCCTAGAGAAACCAGCGCACGTCGCGACTTCCTCAAGATCGGCGGCCTCGGGCTCGCCGCCGGCATCGCCGCGGCCGGCACGCTCAATGCCCAGAAGGCCGCCGCGCAATCGGCACCGGCGAGCGTACTCCGCACTGTGCTCTCGCGCGGCAAGCTGATCGTCGGCACCGGCTCGACCAACGCCCCCTGGCACTTCGAGAACGACAAGGGCGAGCTCACCGGCATGGACATCGCGGTTGCGCGCATCCTCGCCGCCGGGCTTTTCGGCGCCGGCCGCGATGCCAAGGAAGATTTGAGCAAGATCGAGTTCGTGAAGCAGGACCCGGCGTCCCGCATTCCCAACATCACCACCGGCAAGGTCGATATCGTCATCCAGTTCATGACGGTCTCGCCGGCGCGCGCCCAGCTCGTCGCCTTCTCGCGTCCCTACTACGTCGAGGGCGTCGCGATCCTCACCTCGTCCAAGGGCAAGTTCAAGACCCACAAGGAGCTGATCGACGCCGGTCGGAACGCCAAGGCCTCAGTGCTGCAGAACGTCGATGCCGACCAGCTCGTCGCGCGCGGCCTGCCGCAGGCCCAGGTCATGCAGCTCGACACCCAGGCGAATGCGATCCAGGCGCTCGACTCCGGCCGCTCGGATGCCGCGGTGATCGATCTCTCGACCGTCGGCTGGCTGGTCAAGCGGAACCCCGACAAGTATCTCGACTCGGGCTTCCACTACGACACGCAGCTCTACTCGGCGGCCATGCGCCAGGGCGACCCGGATTGGCTGCAGTGGGTCGACACGTGCCTCAACGTCGCCATGCACGGGCACCAGACGCAGATCTACGACGCGGCCTTCGAGGAGTTCTTCGCCTCCCAGCCGCCGCGCCGCGTCCCCGGCTTCCCGAAGATCTGACCTCGCTCTTCAGGCCACCACCCCTTCCCCGGCCAAGCCGGGGAAGGGTCGGGTGGGCACGTAGCAGACCCACCTCGTGACCTATCACTTCAACTTCGCCTTCGTCTGGCGCTACGCCGACAAGCTCTATTGGGGCCTCGTGCTGTCGCTGGAGATCGCGCTGATCTCCATCCTGATCGGCATGGTGATCGGGCTCGGCCTGGCGCTCGCCTATACCGGCGGCAACCGCTGGGTTCGCACCGGCATCGCCGCCTATGTCGAGTTCATCCGCAACGTTCCGCTGCTGCTGCTGGTCTATCTCGTCTTCTATGGCATCCCGTCGGCTGGCGGCTTCGCCTATGACGCGAAGACCAGTTTCATCGCGACGCTGGCGCTCTACTCGGGCGCCTATCTGGTCGAGGTCTTCCGCGCCGGGCTGGATGCAATCCCGAAAGGTCTGATCGATGCCGGCAAGGCGATCGGTCTCACGCCCTGGCAGCGCTTCGTCTATGTGCGCATGCCGACGATGTTCCGGATCGTGCTGCCCTCGCTCTCCAACGTCTATGTGTCGCTGTTCAAGGACACCTCGCTCGCCTACGTCATCGCGGTGCCGGAGCTGACCTACGGCGCCAACTGGATCAAGACCAACACCTTCCGGGTGATCGAGGTCTGGATCGTGGTCTGGCCGATGTACCTTGTCACCTGCTACGCGCTCATCTACGCGCTCCGCCTGCTCGAGCGCCGCTTCTCGCTGGTGCGCCGATGATCGCCTATGTCATGGGCGTGATGCCCTTCCTCTGGCAGGGGCTGCTGGTCACCCTCGCGGTCTCCGGCCTCGTCGTCGCCTCCTCGCTCGTGACCGGCGTGCTCTGTGGCATCGGCCTCGTCTACGGGCGCTGGTGGATCTCCTGGCCGATCCGCATCTATTCCGACATCCTGCGCGGCACGCCGCTGATCGTGCTGATCTTCTTGATCATCTACGGGTTGCCGCTGCTCGGCGTCGATTTCGGCAATTACGGCTCGGCGGTGATCGCGCTTGCCGCCTTCAAGACCGCGCATGTCGCCGAGATCGCGCGCGGCGCCATCCAGTCGATCCATTTCGGCCAGACCGATGCCGGCAAGGCGATTGGCCTCACCTTCCGCCAGCGCTTGCAATACGTGATCATGCCCCAGGCAGTGCGGCGTTTCCTGCCGCCCTGGATCAACGCCGTCGCCGATGCGGTGAAGGGCTCGGCCCTTGTCTCGCTCGCCGGCATCGTCGATCTGACGCTGGCGGTGCAGCAGGTGATCGGCCGCACCTACGACCCGCTGCCGATGTACCTGCTGGGTGCCGCCATGTACTTCATCATCAACTACAGCCTGAGCCTGACCAGCCGCCGGCTCGAGGCGCGCTTCGCCTATATCCGGGAGTAGCCGGTGTCCCAGCCCCTCGTCCAGATCCGCGGCCTCAAGAAGTCCTTCGGCTCACTTCGCGTCCTCGACGGCGTCGATCTCGACGTCGCCAAGGGCGAGGCGGTCTGCGTCATCGGCCCCTCGGGCAGCGGCAAGACCACGCTACTCCGTTGCATCAACCTGCTCGAGCCCTATGACGACGGCTCGATCAAGGTCGACGGCGTCGAGGTCGGCTACGACGACGCCAATGGCAGCCGCAGGCGCCGCTCGGAAAGCGCGCTGGCACCGATCCGCGCCGATATCGGCATGGTCTTCCAGCTCTTCAACCTGTTCCCGCATCTGACCGCGCTCGAGAACGTCATGCTCGGCCTCACCAAGGTGCGGGGCATCACCAAGACCGAAGCCAAGGACCGGGCCACGCACTGGCTCAACCGCGTCGGCCTCTCCGACAAGCTGCAGAATCTGCCGAGCCAGCTCTCGGGCGGCCAGCAGCAGCGCGTCGGCATCGCGCGTGCCGTCGCCATGGGGCCGAAGGTGCTGCTGCTCGACGAGATCACCTCGGCGCTCGATCCCGAGCTGGTCGGCGAGGTGCTTTCCGTGGTCCAGGGCCTCGCCCGTGACGGCATGACCATGATCGTGGTCACGCACGAGATGACCTTCGCCCGCGATGTCGGCTCGCGCATCGTCTTCATGGACGAGGCGCGC
>VGEH01000200.1 GCA_016869375.1 Alphaproteobacteria bacterium
TGGCCGAGATCGAGGCCACCGACACGCGCGGCCGCCGTATGCAGGACGCAGAAGCCGTTCCAGTCCTCGCGCACCATGCCGGCCTTGTCGGCGAGCGCGCGGACAGCGGCGAGCACGGCCTCACCATCGGCCCGGCGCAACGCACCCTGGCCGATGATGAGCATCGGCTTCTTCGCCGATTTCAGCATCTCGAAGAAGGCGTGCCGGCCTTCCGCGACCTCGCTCAGCGTCTGGGCGCCGGCACCGAGGTTCTGCACAGGGAAGGTCAGGTCGACGACCGGCCCGATCGAGGCGATCTTGAGATGGCCGGCCAAGAAGCGCTTGCGCAGCCGGGCGTTCAGCACCGGAGCCTCGGCACGCGGGTTGGTGCCGATCAGGAGGATCGCATCCGCCTGCTCGATCCCGGCGATGCCGGCGTTGAACAGGTATGAGCCGCGCACCGTCACGTCGAGCTTGGCACCGTCCTGGCGGCAATCGATGCTGGTCGAGCCGAGGCTCGCCATCAGGTCCTTGAGGGCGACCATCGACTCCGCATCGCAGAGATCGCCGGCGATCGCCGCAGCCTTGGATCCGGCCGCCGTCAGCTTCTCGGCGGCGACGGTCAGCGCCTCGTCCCAGGTCGTGGGCTCGAGCTTGCCGTTCTTGCGCACATAGGGGCGATCGAGCCGCTGGCGCTTGAGGCCGTCGCAGGCGAAGCGCGCCTTGTCGGAGATCCACTCCTCGTTCACGTCCTCGTTCAGGCGCGGCAGCACGCGCAGCACCTCGTTGCCGCGCGAATCGATACGGATGTTCGCGCCAAGCGCGTCGGAGACGTCGACGGACTCGGTCTTGCGCAGCTCCCAGGGGCGCGCGGTGAAGGCATAGGGCTTGGATGTCAGCGCGCCGACGGGACAGAGGTCGATGACGTTGCCGGACAGCTCCGAGGCGAAGGCCTTCTCGAGATAGGTGGTGATCTGCGCGTTCTCGCCGCGATAGAGAAGGCCGAGATCCTCGACGCCGGCGACCTCGGTCGCGAAACGGACGCAGCGCGTGCAATGGATGCAGCGGGTCATGATCGTCTTGACCAGCGGCCCCATCTCCTTGTCCTTCACAGCCCGCTTGTTCTCCTTGTAGCGGCTGTGATCCATACCGTAGGCGACGGCCTGGTCCTGCAGGTCGCACTCGCCGCCCTGGTCGCAGATCGGGCAGTCGAGGGGATGGTTGATGAGCAGGAACTCCATCACGCCCTGGCGTGCCTTCTTCGCCATCGCCGTGTTGGTCTTGATCACCATGTTGTCGGTGGCCGGCATCGCGCAGGAGGCGATCGGCTTCGGCGACTTCTCCATCTCGACCAGGCACATGCGGCAATTGCCGGCGATCGAGAGCCGGTCGTGGTAGCAGAAGCGCGGGATCTCGACGCCGGCAACCTCGCAGGCCTGCAGCACGGTGTAGCCGGCAGGAACCTCGACCTCGACGTCGTCGACCTTGAGCTTCGGCATGTCCCCTACTCCGCCGCCTGCTTCACCTGTTGACCGAGACGCTTCTCGATCTCCGGGCGGAAGTTGCGCAGCAAGCCCATCACCGGCCAGGCGGCACCCTCGCCGAAGGCGCAGATGGTGTGGCCTTCGATCTGCTTGGTGACCGCGTCGAGCAGGTCGATATCGGCCATCGTCGCCTTGCCTTTCGACATGCGGGTGAGCATCCGGTACATCCAGCCGGTGCCCTCGCGGCACGGCGTGCACTGGCCGCAGCTCTCATGCTTGTAGAAGGCGGCCAGCCGCGCGAAGGCGCGGACGATGTCGGTCGACTTGTCCATGACCACGATCGCCGCCGTGCCGAGGCCCGACTTGGCGTCGCGGAGATAGTCGAAGTCCATGCAGATCGTGTCGGCCTGCGCCTTGGAGAGCACCGGCATCGACGAGCCGCCGGGGATCACGGCGAGAAGGTTGTCCCAGCCGCCGCGCACGCCGCCGGCATGGGTCTCGATCAGCTCGCGGAGCGGCACGCCGAGCGCGTCCTCGACGTTGCAGGGCTTGTTCACGTGGCCCGAGATGCAGAAGACCTTCGGCCCGGTGTTGTTCGGCCGGCCGATCGTGGTGAACCATCCAGCGCCGCGACGAAGAATGGTCGGCACCACCGCGACGGTCTCGACATTGTTGACCGTGGTCGGACAGCCCCAGACGCCGGAGAAGGCCGGGAAAGGCGGCTTCAGGCGCGGCTGGCCCTTCTTGCCTTCCAGGCTCTCGATCAGTGCCGTTTCCTCGCCGCAGATATAGGCGCCGGCACCGCGATGGAGGTAGATGTCGCAGTCATAGCCGGAACCGCAGGCGTTCTTGCCGATCAGGCCGGCCTCGTAGCACTCGTCGATCGCGCGCTGGACGTTCGAGCCTTCCTGGTAGAACTCGCCCCGGATGTAGATGTAGCAGGCATGCGCGCCGATGCCGACGCAGGCCAGCAGGCAGCCCTCGATCAGCTTGTGCGGATCGTGGCGCAGCATGTCGCGGTCCTTGCAGGTCCCCGGCTCGCCCTCGTCCGCGTTGATAACGAGATACGAAGGCCGCCCATCGGACTGCTTCGGCATGAAGGACCACTTCATGCCGGTCGAGAAGCCGGCGCCGCCGCGGCCGCGCAGCTGCGACTTCTTCACCTCCTCGACGATCCATTCGCGGCCCTTGAGGATCAGCTCCTTGGTGCCGTCCCAATCGCCGCGGGCACGCGCGCCCTTCAGGCCCCAATCGGCCTGGCCGTAGAGATTGGTGAAGATGCGATCCTTGTCGGCGAGCATCAGTCGCTCCCCTTCGCCGTATCGACGAGCGTGGTGAATCCGCCTTCCGGCGAGGAGGTAAGGCGCTTCGACTGGTTGCCGGGCTTCGGCTTTTCGCCCTTCGCCAGCGCGTCGAGGACCTTGACCGTCGTCTCCGGCGTCAGATCCTCGTAGTAGTCGTCTCCGACCTGCATCATCGGCGCGTTGACGCAGGCGCCGAGGCACTCGACTTCCTGCAGCGTGAACTTGCGGTCGGCGGTGGTCTCGCCGAGCTTTATGCCGAGGCGCTTCTCGCAGGCTTCGACGATGGTGTCGGACCCGCGCAGCCAGCACGGCGTCGTGGTGCAGATCTGCACGTGGTGCTTACCGAGCGGCGCGTGGTTGTACATCGTGTAGAAGGTCGCGACCTCGCGCACGCGGATCGGCGCCATGTCGAGCAGCTTCGCTACATACTCCATCGCGGCGATCGGCAGCCAGTTGTCGTGCTGGCGCTGGGCGAGATCGAGCAGCGGCATCACCGCCGATTGCTGCTTGCCCGCCGGGTACTTGGCGATGATCTTCTTCGCCCGTTCGAAGTTCTCAGGGGTGAACTCGAAGCTCGCCGGCTGCGCGACGTGGGAAGTGTCCTGGGCGCTCATCGGTCGATCTCGCCGAAGACGATGTCCATGGAACCGAGGATGGCGACGGAGTCGGCCAGCATGTGGCCCTTCGAGCAGAACTCTATCGCCTGCAGATGCGAGAAGCCCGGCGCGCGGATCTTGCAGCGATACGGGCGGTTGGTGCCGTCGGAGACGAGATAGACGCCGAACTCGCCCTTCGGCGCCTCGACCGCGGTGTAGGTCTCGCCCGGCGGCACGTGGAAGCCTTCGGTATAGAGCTTGAAGTGATGGATGAGCGCTTCCATCGAGCGCTTCATCTCGCCCCGCGGCGGCGGCGTCACCTTGAAGTCGCGCGAGACATGCGGGCCGGACGGCATCTTCTCGCAGCACTGGCGGATGATGCGGAGCGACTGACGCAGCTCTTCCATCCGGACGAGGTAGCGGTCGTAGCAGTCGCCGTTCTTGCCGATCGGGATGTCGAAATCCATCTCGGCATAGGCGTCATAGGGCTGAGACTTGCGCAGATCCCAGGGCACGCCCGAGGAGCGCAGCATCGGGCCGGTGAAGCCCCAGTCGATCGCTTGCTCGGCAGTAACGACGCCGATATCGACCAGGCGCTGCTTGAAGATCCGGTTCTCGTCGAGAAGGCTCGAGAGATCGTCGATGATCTTCGGGAACTGGTCGGCCCATTTCATGATGTCGTCGATGAGGCCGGCCGGCAGGTCCTGGTGCACGCCGCCGGGGCGGTAATAGGCGGCATGGAGCCGGGCGCCCGAGGCGCGCTCGTAGAACTCCATCAGGTATTCGCGCTGCTCGAAGCACCACAGCATCGGCGTCAGCGCGCCGACATCCATCGCATAGGCGGGCACGTTCAGCAGGTGGTTGAGGACGCGGCTGATCTCGTCGAAAAGCACGCGGATGTACTGGCCGCGCTTCGGCACATCGAGCCCGAGCAGCTTCTCGACGGCGAGCACATAGGCGTGCTCCTGAACCATCGGCGCCACGTAGTCGAGGCGGTCGAAGTAAGGCATCGCCTGCAGGTAGGTCTTGTACTCGATCAGCTTCTCGGTGCCGCGATGGAGCAGGCCGATATGCGGATCGATCCGCTCCACCACCTCGCCGTCCATCTCCATGACCAGGCGCAGCACGCCGTGGGCCGCCGGGTGCTGCGGCCCGAAATTGATGGTCATCGGCTTGATCTTGGCTTCGGCCACCTTGGTCTCTTTCCCCCCGGTCAGAGAGTCGACAACTAAGTCGTCGGTACTACTGCTTCGCCTTCTCGTCGCCCGGCAGCTGGCGGGTCATCCCCTCCCAGGGCGACAGGAAGTCGAAGCTACGGAAGTCCTGTTGCAGCTTGACCTTGTCGTAGACGACGCGCTTCTGCTCTTCGTCGTAGCGGACCTCGACATGGCCGGTCAGCGGGAAGTCCTTGCGGAGCGGATGCCCGTCGAAGCCATAGTCGGTCAGCAGGCGCCGTAGATCCGGATGGTCGTCGAAGGCGACGCCGTAGAGGTCCCAGGTCTCGCGCTCGTACCAGTTGGCGGCGTTGAAGAGCGAGACCACCGACGGCACCGGCTCGGTCTCGTTGGTGCGGACCTTCACGCGGACGCGGCGGTTATGCTTGAGGCTGAGCAGGTTGTAGACAACGTCGAAGCGCTCGGCGCGCTCTGGATAATCGACGCCGCAGATGTCGACCAGCATCTTGAACAGGCAGGATGGGTCGTCGCGGAGGTGCCTGAGAACGCGCACGATGCCGGCGCTCTTGACCACGAGCATCAGCTCGCCGAGGCGCACATCGACCTCGTCGACATCGCCCGGATGCGCGGCCTTGATCGCGTTGCCCAGTTCCCGCAGCGCTTCGCTCATCGAAATCGGCCCCCTCAGCGCGTGATCGTGCTGACGCGACGGATCTTCTTCTGCAGCTGCAGGATGCCGTAGAGCAGCGCTTCAGCGGTCGGCGGGCAGCCCGGCACGTAGATGTCGACCGGAACGATGCGGTCGCAGCCGCGCACCACCGAGTAGGAGTAGTGGTAGTAGCCGCCGCCATTGGCACAGCTGCCCATCGACAGAACCCAGCGCGGCTCGGCCATCTGGTCGTAAACCTTGCGCAGCGGCGGCGCCATCTTGTTGGTCAGCGTGCCGGCGACGATCATCACGTCCGACTGGCGCGGGCTCGGGCGGAAGAAGATGCCGAAGCGGTCGAGGTCGTAGCGCGAGCAAGCCGTATGCATCATCTCGACGGCGCAGCAGGCGAGCCCGAAGGTCATCGGCCAGAGCGAGCCGGTACGCGCCCAGGCCACCAGCTTGTCGACCTGGGCAATCACGAAGCCCTTGTCCGACAGCTCGTCGGTGACGGCGCGGAGCAGCCTGTCCTGGACAGGCCCGGGCGCTACGGGCGTGCCGAGGCTGGTCACTCCCATTCGAGCGCTCCCTTCTTCCATTCGTAGACGAAGCCGATGGTGAGCACGCCGAGGAACACGACCATCGACCAGAAGCCGAAGAGACCGATATCGCCGAGCGAAACCGCCCAGGGGAACAGGAAGGCGACTTCCAGGTCGAAGATGATGAAGAGGATGGCGACTAGGTAATAGCGCACGTCGAACTTCGACCGCGCGTCGTCGAAGGCCTCGAAGCCGCACTCATAAGCCGAGAGCTTCTCGGGGTCCGGATGCTGGCGCGCGAGGATGAACGACGCGAGAACGGCGGCCCCCGCCACGGCAATGGCGACGCCGAGAAAGATCAATATCGGCAGGTATTCTCTGAGCAGGTCTTCCATCGGCCGTCCCGACGTCCAGAATCAAAGCCACTATATCGACGGCCAAGCCCTTGTGAAAGCCCGTACTTTTACAAGGGAAATCCACCCCTTGGGGTGGACCCGGCGAGGCCGCCGGGTTCCTTCGAGATGGCGCGAGCGACGGGACTTGAACCCGCGGCCTCCGGCGTGACAGGCCGGCGCTCTAACCAACTGAGCTACGCCCGCAAACCCGTCTCGAAGAGAGCCGGTCGTTTACGCGCGGCCCCTTTGGATGTCAAGGCAAAGGGGCGGATTCCGATACGTCGCCCGTGTTTGCCCGCGGGCGCTTGTCCGCAGCGGCATCCCGTGACCAGATGCGGCCCATGACGCGACATTGGTGGGCGCCGGCCGCGATCGTCCTGGTCGGTCTCGCGGCGGGTGCCTTGTCGGCTGGGCGGATCGCCTCCCCGCTCATCGGATTCCTCATTTTCAGCCTGTCCGGCGCCGTCGGCCTCGTCTTCGGAGCCGGGATGGCAGCGATCGGCGTCATGCGCTTCGTCCGCGGCCGGGATGGCGGAGGCCGCATCTTTGCCACGGCAGCGATTCCGCTCGTCGCCGGCCTGATGGTGCTCGCCTCGTTCCTGTCGACGCCGAGCGCCACCTACAACGACGTCACCACCGACCTCGCCGATCCGCCCGTCTTCCTCGCCGGACCCGCCGCCGGCATCTCCTACCCCGATTCATTCCGGGCTTGGCATCGAGAGACCTATCCCTACCTGGCTTCCGCACGGCTCTCGATCCCAGCCGAGGCTGCTTTCACCCAGGCGAAAGCGCTCGTCGAGACGAATGGCTGGGCGATCAAGGCCGAAGACCGGACCCAGGGGCTGATTCACGCGGTGGCGCGGACGGCCGTCTTCCGCTTCGAGGACGATGTCGCGATCCGGGTGCGGGCGAACGGCGTCGGATCGGTCGTCGATCTGCGCTCACGCTCTCGCATCGGACGCGGCGACCGCGGCGTCAATGCCAGGCGAATCCGCGACTACCTGTTGGCGCTGACGACGCCCTGATCTACTGGGCCGCGGCCTTGTCCTCCCGCTGCCGCGCCTCGAAGCGCTGGCGGCTGGCGGGATCGAGGCCGACGGTCAGGTGCACCTGATGCTCGTCGTCGCGGCGCGAGATGACGTTGCCGTGGCGGTAGAGCCAGGCGAGCGTTGCGCCGTCGGCGTGGTCGAGATCGATCTCCAGCACTTGGTGCGCTGCCGTCATGCGCGCATCGAGTAGGCCGAAGAGCCGCTCCAGGCC
>VGEH01000201.1 GCA_016869375.1 Alphaproteobacteria bacterium
CTCGTCGATCTGGATCACCTGGCCCATCGCAGTCTCACTGCTCATCGTTTGCTCCTTCACTCTAGAAGAAGCCACCATTCCCGAAAGTGCGAAAGATTCTGTACGTTATCGCGGGGCATGGACCAGGTCGTCAACGGTCCGCGCGGCACCGCGCGCGCGGCGGCGATCAGGCAGGCGGGCTTCGCCATGACCGGCAAGTCCGGCACGGCCCAGGTGAAGCGCATCACCCAGCGTGACCGCGACCTGAAGAACACCGACTCGAAGAAGTGGGAGTGGAATCACCGTGACCACGCGCTCTTCATCTCCTACGCGCCGGCGCATGCGCCGCGTTACGTCTGTGCGGTGGTCGTCGACCATGGCGTCGGTGGCTCGTCAGTCGCCGCCCCGATCTGCCGGGATGTTCTGCAGGAAGCGCAACGGCGCGAAATCATGAAGAGCGGCGGCGCCAGTATCGCGCACGTCGACTAGGCCTGCGCGTCGAGCCCCATCAGCGAGCGTGCGAAGGCTGTCGCCTCGAATGGCCGGAGATCGTCGGCCGTCTCCCCGACCCCGACGGCGACCACGGGAATCTTGAAGCTGTCGGCGAGTGACACGAGCACGCCGCCCTTGGCGGTGCCGTCGAGCTTGGTGACGACGAGGCCGGTCAGTGGCAATGCCTTGGAGAAGACCTCGACCTGCTGATGCGCGTTCTGGCCGACGGTCGCGTCCAGCACCAGGATCGCATCGTGCGGCGCGCTTGGGTCGAGCTTTCGGATGACGCGGACGAGCTTCGCGAGTTCCTCCATCAGGTGCGCCTTGTTGTGGAGGCGTCCGGCGGTATCGATCACCAGGACGTCGGCGCTTTCTCGCTTGGCGCGCTCGAGAGCCTCATAGGCGAGGCCGGCCGAGTCCGCACCGGCGGCGCCGGCGACCACGGGTACGCCGGCCCGTCCGCCCCAGACCTGGAGCTGCTCAACCGCGGCGGCACGGAAGGTGTCTCCGGCTGTCAATATCACCTTGAGCCCATCCGCCTTCCAGCGATGGGCGAGCTTGCCGATCGTCGTGGTCTTGCCGCTGCCGTTGACGCCGACCACGAGCACGACATGCGGCTTCCGCTCGGCGCGAGGAGCGAGACGCGAGGCGACCGGCGCCAGGATCTCGGCCGCGGCGGCGGCGAAGGCCTCGCGCACCTCGTCGCCAGTGACTTCCTTGTCGAAGCGCTCGCGCCGTAGCCGCTCGACCAGCTTGGCCGAGGTGGCAACCCCGAGATCGGCCTGGATCAGAGTCTCTTCCAGCTCGTCCAGCATCGCCTGATCGAGACGGCGCTTGGTGACGAGGGCGGCAATGCTCTGGGTCAGCCGGGTCGCGGTCTTGCCGAGCCCGGCCTTGAGCCGCGAAAGCCAGCCGGTCACGAGATCGGACGACCGACGAGCTGATCGCCGCTGCGGGCGGCTAGATGGAGCGAAAGCACGGCGCCCGGCGTGCCGCCCAAGATCACGATGGGCGAGAAATCCTCGGCGCGAGCGAAGGTCTCGGTCTCGACCACGGCGCGCGCGGTGCGACCGATCTGGCGATCGAGATGGCGATGAAGCGCCTGGGTCCCGGCGTCGCGTAGCCGTTGCGCGCGCATCTTGCGCACCGGCTTCGGCACCGAAGGCATCCTTGCCGCCGGCGTGCCGGGCCGCTCGGAGTAGGGGAACACGTGGAGATAGGCGAGGTCTGCTTCCTCGACGAGGGCGAGGGTGTTCTCGAACATTGCCTCGGTCTCGGTCGGGAACCCGGCGATCAGGTCGGCGCCGAAGGCGATCTCCGGACGCAGTTGGCGCGCGCGCCGGGCGACGGCGAGCGCGTCGCCGCGGCCATGGCGGCGCTTCATCCGTTTCAGCACGAGATCGTCGCCCGCCTGCAGGCTCAGATGTAGATGCGGCATGAGCCGCGGCTCCTCGGCGATCAGGCGCCAGAGATCCTCGTCGATCTCGACCGGGTCGAGCGAGGAGAGCCTCAGACGCATGAGCTCTGGCACCTGGGCGAGCACGCGCCGGACCATCTGGCCGAGCGAGGGCTTGCCCGGGAGGTCGGCGCCGTAAGAGGTGATGTCGACGCCGGAGAGCACGATCTCCGGATATCCGGCGTCGACCAGCGCCTGCGTCTGGCGCGCGACGACGCCGACCGGCACCGAGCGGCTGCGGCCCCGGCCGAGCGGGATGACGCAGAAGGTGCAGCGATGATCGCAACCCTGCTGGACCTGGACGACGGCGCGCGCCTTGCCGTCGAAGCTCTCGATCAGATGGTGCGCGGTCTCGCGCACGCTCTGGATGTCGTTGACGCGGACGCGCGCCTCGGCCGGAACGAAGCCTTCGACCGTCAGCTTCTCGGCATTGCCGATCACCTGGTCGACCTCGGGCATGGCGGCATAGCGGGCAGGGTCGATCTGCGCGGCGCAACCTGTGACGACGATGTGCGCGCCGGGCCGCTCGCGCCTTGCGCGGCGGATCGCCTGGCGCGCCTGCCGCTCGGCCTCGGCGGTCACGGCACAGGTGTTGACGATGACGGCGTCCTCAAGGCCAGCGGCACCGGCGAGCCCGCGCATCACTTCCGACTCGTAGGCGTTGAGGCGGCAGCCGAAGGTCAGGACGTCGATGCCGGACATGGATGCCCTAGGCCGCGCGCTGGGTGTCGAAGGTGCCGGTGAAGGCGGTCGCAACCGGGCCGGTCATCATCACATGGCCGTCCTTGAGCCACTCGATCTCGAGCACGCCACCGTCGAGGACAACCCGCGCGCGACGCTCGACGAGGCCGCGTCTCACCGCGGCGACGAGCGTGGCGCAGGCGCCGGTGCCGCAGGCGCGCGTGATCCCCGCGCCGCGTTCCCAAACGCGCATCCGGATCTCGGTCGACGACTTCACTTGCGCGACTTCGATATTCGCGCGCGCCGGGAACAGCTTGTGCTTCTCCAGCGGCGGCCCAAGCGCAGCAAGATCGACGGCTTCCGCATCGGCAACGAAGAAGACCGCGTGAGGGTTGCCCATGTTGACGCCGACGGGATCGGAAAGCTGGCCGAGATGGATGCCGAGATGGAGCGTGTCCTTGGGCTCGGCGAGCGGGATGTCGCGCCAGTCCAGCCTCGCCGGGCCCATATCGACGGCGACACGGCCATTCTCGGCGGCCTCGGCGTCGAGAAGACCGGCCACCGTCTCAATCACGACATGGTCGCGGCCCTTCTCCGCCATCAGCAGGCTCGCAACGCAGCGCGTCGCATTGCCGCATGCCTCGACCTCGCCACCATCGGGGTTGCGGATGCGCATGAAGGCGTCGGCGAGACTCGCGCGTGGCGGCTCTATGACAATGAGCTGGTCGCAGCCGATGCCGGTACGCCGATCGGCGATCCGGCGCGCGAGTCCGTCATCGAGCGCAAGCGACTGGTCGCGCGCATCGATCACGACGAAGTCGTTGCCGAGCCCGTGCATCTTGCGGAAGGCAATGGCCATGGCCGGCCTTATAGGCCGGCCACGCACGCCCTGTCCATGTGGGTCGGAGGGCGAGCGAAGCGCTCGCCCGGTAAGGTCACGTGACCTTGTAGTAGTCGAGGTATTCCTGGATCTGCTTCTTCTGCGAGGGGTGGAGCAGGAAGAAGCGGCAGGCGAGGCCTTCGTCGTCGACACGCATCACCAGAACGTCGGCGTCGAAGTCGATGTTGAATTTGTCGTCCTTGAGCTTGATCGTCACGCGCGAGCGCTGCTTGGCGATCAGGCCGCCATTGTACGGGCCGACGAGAATGCCCTGCGTCGACCAGTTCTTCAGGCGATAGTTCTTGCCGTCGATGATGACGGCGGCTTCACCGCGAGCATCGACGCGCGGTGCCTTGCGCCTGTTCGCCCCGGAATCCTCAGTGAAGAAATTCTTGATCTGCTTGAACATGGCTCCCACCTCGCCGGGCCGGTAAATCCCTGAAAAAGCTTCGCGCTCCGATACGAATCACTTGTACAAGTCTGGTAGGAGCCACCCGAAAGTCAAGCAGAAAGGCGCGAAAACCTTAAGTGTTTCCTGGGACTTAGCTAAATTGTCCACAGTTCTACAATACCAAGCGTTACAAGGCCTAAGCGGCCACTAGGTGTAGCGCGCCAAGTAATCCTGGACCTGTTTCTTATCCGCAGGGGCGAGATAGTAGAACTTCACGTCGACGGTGCTGCCATCGACCTTGGCGACGGTGACGACGGCTTCGGCCCGCACATTGATGGCGCCGTCCTGGATGATCAGATAAGCATGCGCTTGCCGGGGCTCATGTCGCGCTGCGCCGGGCCGAACGAAAAACCGTCCTGTCCGATGTTCTTCAGGTTGTAGCGCTTGCCTTCGACGATTGCGGTGGTTTCGCCTTTCGGGGTGACGCGCTTGCCCGCGCCGCCTTTCGCCGGCTCTTCGGTCATCCCGAGCAGCTTCTTTAGTCCGTCCAGCATCGCGACTCCGGTCTACGCCGCCCCGTCTATCCCACCCACCTATAGGAATTAGTGGGAACTGGCGAAGAAGACAACGAAATTCGCGACCGGAGGGGGGTATGCCGCCTTGACAGGGAGGTGCGTTGGCACCTACGGTCCGCGGGTTCCACGGCGGCCTTTTGCTTGCCGGTTCCGGGCGATCCCGGAGCTCCGTCCGTCCGCGAGTGTCGCGCACGGGCGCGATGGCGTTTTGAGCGTGTGAGGAGCGTCGAGAGCAAGTGTTCGAGGGGCTGACCAATCGGCTCGGACAGGTCTTCGATCGCCTGAAGCGCCGCGGCGCTTTGAGCGAGGCCGATGTGTCGGCCGCCATGCGCGAAGTGCGCGTGGCGCTGCTCGAGGCCGATGTCGCGCTCCCGGTGGTCAAGTCGTTCATCGATGGCGTGCGCGAGAAGGCGATCGGCCAGGAAGTCCTGCGCTCGGTCACGCCGGGCCAGATGGTGGTCAAGCTCGTCCACGATCACCTGGTCGAGATCCTCGGCGGGGATGCCGAGCTCGCGACCGATGTCTCGCCGCCTGCGGTGTTCCTGATGGTGGGGTTGCAGGGCTCGGGCAAGACGACGACCACCGCAAAGCTCGCCCGCCGCATCGCGCGGCGCGAGAAGAAGAAGGTCCTGGTCGCCTCTCTCGACGTCTACCGCCCGGCGGCGATGGAGCAGCTGCACCAGCTGGCGAAGCAGGCCGAGGTCGCGGCGGTTCCCATCGCCGCGGGCGAGAAGCCGATCCAGATCGCGCGCCGCGCGATGGAGCAGGCGCGGCTGGAAGGCTTCGACCTGCTGCTGCTCGACACCGCCGGCAGGCTCACCATCGACGAAGAGCTGATGGCCGAGGTCGCGGAGATCCGTGATCTGGCGAAGCCGCACGAGATCCTGCTCGTCGCCGACGCGATGACCGGCCAGGACGCGGTCCGCACCGCGACCGGCTTCCACGAGAAGGTCGGCCTCACCGGCATCGTGCTGACCCGCGTCGATGGCGATGCGCGCGGCGGTGCGGCGCTGTCGATGCGCCAGGTCACCGGGCGCCCGATCAAGGTGCTCGGCACCGGCGAGAAGCTCGACCAGATCGAGGAGTTCGATGCCAAGCGCGTCGCCTCGCGCATCCTCGGCATGGGCGACGTCGTCGGCCTGGTCGAACGTGCGGCCGAGGTAATCGAGAAGGAAGACGCCGAGAAGCTCGCGGCGAAGATCCAGAAGGGCGGCTTCGACCTCGACGACATGGCGCAGCAGCTCCGCCAGCTCCGCAAGATGGGCGGTCTCGGCGGCGTCATGGGCATGCTGCCGGGTATCGGCAAGATCAAGGAGCAGCTTGCCGACGCCAAGGTCGACGAAGGCCTGCTCAAGCGCCAGGAGGCGATCATCTCCTCGATGACGCCGAAGGAGCGCAAGGATGCGCGCCTCCTAAACGCGTCCCGAAAGCGCCGCATCGCCGCCGGCTCCGGCACCACGGTTCCCGACATCAACCGGCTGCTGAAACAGCACATGGAGATGAGCCGGGTGATGAAGCAGATGGGCAAGCTCGGCCAGAAGGGCATCATGCGCCAGGGCCTGGGCAGCCTGTTCCGGAGATAGGGGTGCCGGACCACATCTCCCTCGGCGTCTCCGACATGAGGCGCTCACGCGACTTCTACGACGCGGTGCTTGCGGGTGCTCTGCTATCGGCGGGCCATGACCTTCGACGCCTTCGCCGGCTACGGCCCCGAATGACTTCGACGCATCAACTCTCGAACGTGAAGGAAGAGGACTGAACACATGGCTTTGAAGATTCGCATGACGCGCGGCGGCGCGAAGAAGCGCCCGTTCTATTCGATCGTCGTCGCCGAGCACACCAGCCCGCGCGACGGCCGCTTCATCGAGAAGCTCGGTACCTACAATCCCATGCTGGTGAAGGGCCACGCGGACCGCGTCCGGCTGAACGTCGAGCGCATCAAGCACTGGATGTCGGTCGGCGCCACGCCGTCGGAGCGCGTCGCGAAGTTCCTCGCCGATGCCGGCATGGGCGAACGTCCGAAGATCCGCGAGACGCCGAAGAAGAGCGCGCCGCGCGCCAAGACGCAGGAGCGCATGAAGGCCGCTGCCGAGGCTGCCGCTGCCGCCGCTCCGGCGGAAGCGAAGGCGGAGTAAGGCACGGGTGTCATGCCGGCGCCGGATGCCCGCGTGCTGCTGGGCGAGATCGTCGGGGTGCACGGCGTGCAGGGCCAGGTTCGGGTTCGCACGCACACCGCTGATCCGTTCGACGTCGCGGCCTATGGGCCGCTGACGGCGGAGCCGGGCGGCCGCACGTTGAAGCTGGAAGGCTTGCGTGAGGTCAAGGGCGGCGTCGTCATCGCTCGCGTGCCGGGTGTCGCCGATCGAGACGCGGCGGCGGCGCTCAAGGGACTTCGCCTCTACGTTGCGCGCTCGGCACTGCCGTCGCCCAAGGAGGAGGAGTTCTACTACTCCGACCTCGAGGGGCTTAAGGCCGAGCTCGTCGATGGCGGCGTCCTGGGCAATGTGCGGCGGGTGGTGAATTACGGTGCCGGCGACATGCTGGAGATCGGCCGTGAGGACGGCAGCGTGCTGGTTCCTTTCACGCGCGCCGCGGTTCCGACCGTCGATATCGCCGGCGGCCGGGTCGTCGTCGATCCACCCCCGGGTCTCCTGACCGACGAAGCCGAGGATGCGGGCGAAGAGGAAGAGGGCAAATGACGTGGCGGGCGACCGCGCTCACCCTGTTCCCGGGGATGTTCCCGGGTCCGCTGGGGGTAAGCCTAGCCGGAAAGGCGCTGGAAGAGGGGATCTGGGCCTTGGAGGCGCTGGACATCCGGGGGTTCGCGAGCGATAAACACGCCTCCGTCGACGACACTCCGTTCGGCGGGGGCGCCGGCATGGAGT
>VGEH01000202.1 GCA_016869375.1 Alphaproteobacteria bacterium
GATCCACATACGAAAACAGTGAACCAGACCGATCGTCAGATCCGCGCATCTCATCCTCCTGACAAACTAAGGAGAATGAATCACCCTTCAAACCCGATTCGCTACAGACTTCTTCAACAGCCTGCTAGTCGTTCTTCAAGCCGTTCTTGGCCAGATCGCGCTTTCCGAGCTGCCGCTTCGACACCGCATACACGTCGCCCCTTCCATAAAGCATCTCGCGATCGAGCCCGCTCATCCCCGCGTCGATGAGGGCATCGAGGGGCGCGTAGCCATCGGCCGGCGACCAGCGCCCGGCCGGAAGGCGCCCGATATGACGCGCCAGGCGCACCTCGAACCAGCAGCCGCGGAGTTTGTGCAACTGGATGAGCGGGGCCAGGTCGCGACGGCGGATCTCAACCTCCGCTGCGCGCTCGCGTTGCGCCAGGCGCCAACGGGTGCGCCATGACCGGCGGAGACGATTGACCCGGAGGATACCGGTATGCGGGTCGACGTAGAACTCGAACCATCCCTCATCGAGCGGCCGCGGCTGCTCACGGAACCGGCCCGGGCTGCTGGCGAGCAACCGGCCGCCGGATTCCATGACATGGACGCCGACGAAGTCGAAGAGGTGGTCGCGGACATGCTGTTGGACGGTGGAATCCGGGCGGAGACTCAGGGAGATCTCGGCGAACACCTTGTCCCAGGGACGGCCAGCCTGAGCGCGAAGGTATCGACGGAGCGGAGACAGGTTTTCGTTGAGCGCCTTCCTCTCCACATGAGCCCGACGCATGGACTCGCTAAAAGGAAGCATGTCGAGCGAACCATTCGGCGCACGACCTCGCCTCTCGCGGCCACCTAGGCGGGCACGCTCGACGATGACCTTCGGCATATTGGCTCTCATGGACGATCTCCAAGAGGACTCTGGTCCTCGATCGTCCTCAACCCCGCAGGCAGGATGCCGGCAGGGTTGGTCGGGGAATGCTGCCCCCGGAAGCGCTGATTTTGGGTCGCGGTGAAGTGGCGGTGGTCTAGGCCGGTCGGACCATCGAGTCAATTGGCCCACTAAAGCGTTCGGTCAATTCCTCGCCAGGAGTGGACTTGCTCCTACAGCGAAAGGTTCCGCTAACTGCCAAACAATTCAGGATGTGGTTACGAGCAGCCTACCAGCCGAGGCGTTACAGAGGACTGACAGTAGGATCCATCGACCGCCGACAGCGCTTCTAGACCCGCTCTCGAAGTTGCACCAGATTGAAGGCATGTGCGGCCGCTTCTCCGACCTCTTCACCTGGGCCGAGCTCCACGCCCTCTACTCGATCCACGACCAGCCGGCGCCGAACCTGGTCTCTCGGCATTCCGCATCCGCGGAACGCCTGCCGACTGGCGGTCGCGGGGACAACGCCTACCGCCCGCGCTACAACTTCGCGCCCAAGCAGTTCGGCGCCGTCATACGCCTCACCGCCACCGGCGAGCGCGAGCTCGTCAAGATGCGCTGGGGCCTGGTGCCGTCATGGGCCAAGGACGACAAGCTCGCCTTCAAGACCATCAACGCGCGGTGCGAGACGGTGGCGACGTCGCCGGCCTTCCGCGGCGCCTACAGGGAGCGCTTCGCGCTCAAGACGGTGTCGTCGTTCTTCGAGTGGCCCAAGGGCCAGAACCCGCGGCTGTTCACCACGGCGCCGCCCGAGGATCCGGCCGCACCGCGATCGCCGACCGGCGGCGGGCCATTCGCCTTCGCAGCACTCTGGGAGAGCTGGCGGCCGAAGGAGGCTCGTGAGGAGAGTCAGGAGGAGCTGCTGACTTTCACCATCCTGACGAGCGAGCCGAACGATTTCGTCCGTCCCTACCATGACCGGATGCCGGCTGATATGAGCCCGGCCGCTATGAGAGACCCGAGACGACAAGCTCGCTTCAAGAAGGCCCGGGACAGCCGATCCTTACATTGTTGGCGATCGTGGCGCGCTCACCTTCACGCCTTCGTCGTACATCGAATTCTCCCGCGCCCGTCCCAGGCTTACCTCGACCTGGCTTTCGATCCGCATCGCGCGAGCGATCCGGCTGAGCCTGGCCATCGACAGGCGCTCGAGATCGAGCTCCCTCTGCGGCATGCCGAGATCGGAGCGCGGCGACATGCCGAGATAGACCCAATGGCAAAGCGCTGCCTCCGGGGTCGCCCTTGCATAGGGAATGTTCTGGACCAGCAGGTCCTCGCGACGCGGGGCCGTCAGCACGGCTTCGGGAATGCCCCGGAACTGGAAGATGCCTGCCTCGGTATCGACGCGGCCGAGCTTCGGCGGATGGCCTTCGGCCGGAATCGGCACGACCGCAAAGACGATCGGCGTGTAGTTGTTGAGCACGCCTGAGTCGCCGAGGACCTTCTGCAGGCTGACGATTGCTCCCGACCTCAGCCATCCGGCGGCTTCGTCGACGAGCACGGATACCGGGTGACGGAGATTGAGATAGAGGCCGTTCTGCACGAAGCCGAGATCGCCCGCTGCCACCAGGTCGGCGACCGCTCTCGCCCGCGTCGCGCGCGAGACGGTCGGATCGATATCGATGGCGAGGCGCTCGAGCATGCGCGCGTTGAGCACGCGCCAGGCGTCCGGCCGGGTCAGCCGGTTCTTCATCTCCTGTAGCCATGAGGTGGGCGAATGACGTGGCATGTCGGTCGCTGCCTTCTCACCCCTTGCCCGACGGCGATGAGGTCGGCGATGAAGACGACGAAGGCTCCGCATCGCTCATCTCCGGCACCCATTTTTCGATCAGGTCCATGAGCGCGACGCGCAGCCCTTCCCAATAGGTTTCGTCGATGCGGCTGGCATCGCTCGAACCGAGAAAGGGCAGAAGTTCGTCCCTGGCCTTGGACCAGGTCATGGTTTCGATCTTGTGCTGCGCGCCCTCGACCAGGTCCTTTCGGTTCTTTCCTTGATAGCGGCTGGCGAGGCGTTCCTTCACCAGGTCCGGGTCGGGCTCGACGCCGCCATCGTTCAGCAGGCCGAGGTCCAGGAGGTCGCGGACGGCATCGCGGTTGATGTCGACCAGGCAGGAGACCTTGTTGGCTGCCAGCGCCGGAGCGTCCAGCGTCGTCAGCATGATCGGTTGCGAATTAGCAGCCGCTGGCGGCGCATAGGAGACCACCTTCACATGCTGCTCGGGCAGCGGGTCCCGCCTCAAGACCTCGATCGCCATGTTGACCGGCAGGTTTGCAATGCGGCCGGCGATCTTCCAGCGCATCGTCGTCTCGGTCTGCTTAGGCTCGGTGACCGTCATGCCCCGCACCAGGCCGAGCGTCCTCACCTTGGCGATCGCGCGCTTGATCTTCGCCTTGACGCCGGCAGCGTCGAGCCTCGGATCGGCATCGAAGTCGAGGTCCTTGGTGTAGCGAAGGCTCTGATGCGCCGCCCGGAGCGCCATGCCGCCCTTGAGCACGATTTCCTTGCCCTTGGCCTCGCGGAAGATCGCGGCGAGAAGGGCTGCCTGAAAGGTCTCTCGGGCTTCGTTAGGGGTCATGACGATTAATCTAGTTTGTCTCACTGATTGAGACAATAGGAATTAATGATCCGTATTCGAAGGCAACTCGATGTCAGATGTCAAAGTTTCGAATTAAGGTGTGAATGCAGGCATTTAGTAGCTGCGTCAGCCCGCGGATGTCAGATTGAATGTCAGATTGCAGGACCGTTCCCCGTCGACGGACACCGGCTGCAGCGCAAATCCTGCTTGACCGTTCCCATGATGTGAGAACAATACCGGAACACAAAGCGCCAGGCGCCGGAGTTCCAGATGACCCAGATTGCCACCTCCCCAGAGCGGGGAAGAACCCCGTTTTCTCCGCCCCAAGGCCCCTTCGCCCTGCACCACCGGCTACGGCCGGAGTCCGGCATCCTCCCGCGCGGCTGGCTGAAGGAGCTCCGCGACCGGTACTTCGAGGGGCCTTACGGGTTCGTTGCTACCGATCGGGACCTGCCGGAGGACGGCGGAGCGCCGAAGGTGCTCGGGTGGGGGCTCGATCGACGCGCCGCGAGGGCGGCCGCGGCCAGGAGGAGCAACCGCGATCCGGACACTCTGCTCGTTATCCCTTGCACCGCCAGGCTGCAGGAAGCCGTCGGCCAGGACGGCGCCGGCGACGTCCGCGCCGACATCCATGACGACGTGGCCTATGCCGAGCGCGAGGCCGCGCCGCCTCTCGGCATTCCGCTTTGCGGAACGCCTGCCGGCCAATGCGACACGATGATCGAGACCTGGCTCGAGGAGCACGGCGTCTTCAAGGCGCATGGCGAAGCCTGCGGTGACATCGGCGACTGGGACGAGACCATCTGCCTGGTGATGGCGATGGCGCATGCCTATCTGAACGCGCACCCGGCGGTGGGGATGACGGAGGATGGGAGGCTGGGTTGGACGAAGGAGGCGAAGCTAAGGCGCAGCTTCGCTGCGCCGGCCGGCAGGCGTTCCGGCTACGGAATGCGGAGAGGCGGCGAGGTGGATGACGACGATGAGCCCCTCGCAGTCCCGCGTAGCAGGACTGCTGTCGGCCAGTGGGTCGTTGCGCTGTCGAGCGAGCTCGACCAGGCTCGGGCGGAGGTGCAGGAGAAGTTGTAGGTCGGTTCTTAGCCCTAGCAAATCCCAAGGAGCACTACAATATATTAGCTATTATCCCTGTTAATAGATAATATATTGGCATGAAATCGCGCCTCGCTCAAAACCCATTTCCCGCGGTCTCCTCCGCGCTTGCCACGCTCGGCGGGGCTGTTCGCCGCGCCCGGGTGCGCCGCGGGATCGTCGTCGCGGACATGGCCAAGCGATGCCTGGTCAGCCCGGCGACCTACCTGAAGCTCGAGGCGGGCAGCCCCACCGTCAACCTCGCCGTCCTCGGCGCCGCTCTCCATGCGCTGGGCATGGAAGATCGCCTGGCGCGGCTCCTCGAGAGCGACCCCCAGGGCGAGGCGATGGAAGAGCGGAAGGCGCCGAAGCGCGGCCGGCGGCCTGTCTCCGATATCCCAGGGATCGATAGCTGATGAGCGGCGCCCTCCCCGAGCTTCCCGAGCGGTTCTTCGTTCATGCCCATGTCGGCGGCAAGCTGCTGCCGGTCGGTGTCGTCGAAAGGACCGGGCGCGCCTGGCCGCCCGTGCAGCGCGGCCTCAGGTTCCGCTACGGCAAGCGATGGCTGGATTCGGTCGACACGGACTCGTTCGAGATCGATCCGATCAACCTGCCCTTCGGAAGCGGATGGATCCCGGCGCCTGCCGACACCGAGATCCATGGCGCCTTTCGCGACGCCGGCCCCGACGGCTGGGGGCAGGAGCTGATCCGCAAGCGATGGGTCGACCGGCAGATCGGCATGGTCGAGATCCTGTTGTCCGGCGCAGGCGAACGCACCGGCCTGCTCGGCTTCAGCACCGACACCTCCGGACGGAGCGCGCACGACTCCATCGATGCCGAGCCGATCGAGCTCGAGGAGCTTCTGCGCATCTCCGATGCGATTCAGGAGAACGAGGCGGCGCCACCCGAGATCGCCCGCCTCCTCGGGCATGGCTCCTCGCTAGGTGGCGCCAGGCCGAAGGCGGGCTTCCGCCATAAGCACGCGCTCTGGGTCGCCAAGTTTCCTCATCGCGAGGACGACATCGACGTCCAGAAGGCCGAGGCCGCCTGCCTGGACATGGCGGAGGCGATCGGAATCGTCACGCCGGCGCGCGAGGTCGTCGAGGTGCGCGGCGCCGGCAATGCGCCGCGCACGATCCTGCTGGTCAAGCGCTTCGACCGGATCGAGACCGACAACGGAGCGGTACGCCTCGCCTACCTCTCCGCCGAGACCGTCCTCGGGCGAACGGGCGGCACCTATAACTCGACGCTTCGCTATGGCGACCTGATGGCAATCGCCACGCGCCTCGGCCACGCAGCCGTCGGGGCGGGCGGAGCCGGCCCCGAGATCTTCCGACGTCTTCTTCTCAATGTCGTCGTCCACAACACCGACGACCACCTGCGCAATCACGCCTTCATTCGAGCCGGCGGCAAATGGCGGCTATCGCCCGTGTTCGACGTCGTGCCGCAGGCTCCCGGCAATGACCAGATGGCGCTCGGCCTGGTTCGTACGCGGTTCCCGACGATCGCGGAGGCGATCGAGGCCGCGCGAACGCTCGCGCTCGACGATGAGGAGGCTAGCGCGAGCGCAGCAAATGCGTTGCCCGTACTGGCTCGTTGGCGCGAATTCATGGCGAAGAGGGGCGTGGTCGACGCGGACATGCGGCGCCTGGCACCGCGCTTCGCCGAGATCGACCGCTGGGCGAGCGACCATGGGTCGGCTCGGAAGCCGAAGCCATCGTCATCGTCGTCAGGACCGTCGCTCTGAAGGATCTCTACTGTCGAGTTATTCGGCCGCCTGGCGGTATCGCCATTGGGCGACACGGGCCGCTCCGTCGCGACCGCGCCAATCCTCGAGGCACATGCGCTCCAGCTGCTCGTTGATGGCCTCGATCTGCCATTCGGGCATCGGGTTGAGCGCGCCGTCGTCCATCACATAGACGCGGCCGATCTCCGCGGCACATGGGAGAACACAACAGGTCGGGCGAACGTCGCGCGGAAGGCATCGCTAGCGCCTTGCAACCATTTGAGACATCAACACTATATTACTGAAATCGACAGCGCCTCAGGTGCGTCACCCGTTGCTATCTCAGCTTAAATCTATTAGTATTATCAACGTCATGAAGTATCAGGTTTCCTCGTTCGACCTGGAAGATCGTCGGCGCCAGAAGCAGGCAAGCCGGGACGCGGATGCCGCACGCCTTCAGCGTGGAGAGATAAGTCGTGACGAGCTGAAAGAAGCAAATAGCTTCTTCCGCGCGATCGAGCCTGCCAAGCTGAAGATCTCAGCTATCGGCGGAAGGCCGCTCAACCGTTCTCGTTGAGTTTGTTGGCGGCCCCTCCGCATCTTACCTCGGATCAGGTCACGGCGATCCTCCAGATCGTGGAGGATGCAGATGCGATCGTTGTTGGCGGACAATCACTTAATTTGTGGGCAGAGCACTATGAAGAGCGGGACGGCGATCTCGCGGAGCAAGGCCCCTTTACGGTAAGCGCCCGGTGAGGGCCACCTTGCGCGCTTCACGGTGATGAGCGATGAGGCTGTGAGGCTTCTTATGGAGTCCAAAAGGAGGCTCCTTAGTGCAACGTGTCGAGGTCATCACCGGCAAGGAACGCCGTCGGCAGTGGACAGACGACGAGAGGCGGCGCCTCGTGGCCGAAGCCTTCGCACCGGGT
>VGEH01000203.1 GCA_016869375.1 Alphaproteobacteria bacterium
TCGGCGAGGCCTAGGAATCCTGTGAACAATTTCGGTCGCAATCTCGCGCTCTGGATCATCATCGGCGTCCTCCTGGTCGCCCTGTTCAATCTCTTCCAGAACTCCTCCACCCGCGGGCCGCAATCGAGCCTCGCCTTCTCCGACTTCCTGCATGAGGTCGAGAAGGGCTCGGTCGCCGACGTGACCATCCAGGGCCCGAACATCTCCGGCCACTTCTCCGACGGCCGCCGCTTCTCGACATACGCGCCGCAGGACCCGCAGCTGGTCAGCCGCCTGACCGAGAAGAACGTCCGCATCATCGCCGCGCCGATGGAAGACAACATGTCGGGGCTGCTCGGCGTGCTGATCTCCTGGTTCCCGATGCTGCTGTTCATCGGCGTCTGGATCTTCTTCATGCGTCAGATGCAGTCGGGCGGCGGTAAGGCCATGGGCTTCGGCAAGTCGCGCGCGCGCCTGCTGACCGAGAAGGTCGGCCGGGTCACCTTCGACGACGTCGCCGGCATCGAGGAAGCCAAGCTCGAGCTCGAGGAGATCGTCGAGTTCCTGAAGGACCCGCAGAAGTTCCAGCGCCTCGGCGGCAAGATCCCGAAGGGCTGCCTCCTTGTCGGCCCGCCCGGCACCGGCAAGACGCTGCTCGCCCGCGCCATCGCCGGCGAAGCGAACGTGCCGTTCTTCACCATCTCGGGCTCCGACTTCGTCGAAATGTTCGTCGGCGTCGGCGCCAGCCGCGTACGCGACATGTTCGAGCAGGGAAAGAAGAACGCCCCCTGCATCATCTTCATCGACGAGATCGACGCGGTCGGCCGCCATCGCGGCGCCGGCCTCGGCGGCGGCAATGACGAGCGCGAGCAGACCCTCAACCAGCTGCTGGTCGAGATGGACGGCTTCGAGGCGAACGAGGGCGTGATCCTCATCGCCGCGACCAACCGCCCGGACGTGCTCGATCCGGCCCTGCTGCGCCCCGGCCGCTTCGACCGCCAGATCGTCGTGCCTAACCCGGACATCTCGGGCCGCGAGCAGATCCTCAAGGTCCATATGCGGAAGGTGCCGCTGGCGCCCGACGTCGAGGCCCGCGTGATCGCGCGCGGCACGCCGGGCTTCTCCGGTGCCGACCTCGCCAACCTCGTCAACGAGGCGGCGTTGATGGCCGCACGCCGCGGCAAGCGCGTCGTCTCGATGAGCGAGTTCGAGTCGGCCAAGGACAAGGTCATGATGGGCGCCGAGCGCCGCTCCATGGTCATGACCGAGGAAGAGAAGAAGCTCACCGCCTATCACGAGTCCGGCCACGCCGTGGTGGCACTGCATTCGCCGGCCTCGGATCCGATCCACAAGGCGACGATCATCCCGCGCGGCCGTGCGCTCGGCATGGTCATGCGCCTGCCCGAGACCGACCGCATCTCGCACTCGAAAGAGAAGCTGATGGCCGACCTCGCGGTCGCCGCCGGCGGTCGCCTGGCCGAGGAGATGATCTTCGGCGAGGAGAAGATCACCACCGGCGCCTCCTCGGACATCAAGATGGTCTCCGAGATGGCGCGGCGCATGGTCACCGAATGGGGCATGAGCGAGAAGCTCGGCTTCCTCGCATACGGCGCGCCCGAGCAGGAGGTCTTCCTCGGCCACTCGGTCACCCAGCGCAAGGACGTCTCCGACGCGACCGCGAAGCTCATCGACGAGGAGATCCGCCAGATCGTCGACCGCTCCTACAACCATGCGCGCGACATCCTGACGAAGCACGCCGATCAGCTGCACCGCCTGGCCAAGGGCCTGCTCGAGTTCGAGACGCTCTCGGGCGACGAGGTCCGGGCCATCGCTCAGGGCGAGCCGATCAACCGCGACAAGGTCGAGGATGATCCGTCCAAGACCGGCGGGCGCCGCGCCTCGGTGCCGAATACCGGCCCCGGCACGGATCCGGGCGGGATGTCGCCGGAACCGCAGCCCGGCATCTAGAAAGCCCGGCCTGAACGACATGCAGCGGCCCACTTGGCGACATCAGGTGGGCCGTGTGCTTTTGGCGCTCGCGCTGCTGTGGAGTGCCGGCGCATACGCCCATCCTCTCGACGACAGCCGGCTTACCGTCGCCATCGACGGCGTCGAGCTCGATCTGCGCTGGGAGATCTCGCTCCGCGACCTCGATGCGATGGTCGATCTCGACCGCGACCGCGACAACCGGATCTCGGCCGAGGAGCATCAGGCGGGGCGGGCCGCGATCGAGCACTATGTCCGCCCGCACCTTCGTGTCGATGCCGACGGACGCGTCTGCGAGGGCTTCAAGCCCGCCGAGCAGAGCTTCAGCCAGCGCGAGGAAGGCAGCTTCGTTGCGCTCCGCTACGCGCTCGCCTGCCCGACATTGCCGGGGCGCCTCGGCATCGCCTACGACCTCTTCTCCAAGGAGCACCCGGCGCCGCGGATGTTCGTCACCGTCACGGCCGGTGGACGTGTCTGGGCAGACATCATGTCCAACGACCAGAAGAGCCTGTCGATCGATCTCGGCGAGGCGGGCGAGGTCGGGTTCGGCGGGTTCTTCGTCTCCGGCATCATGCACATGCTGGAAGGGATAGACCACCTGCTCTTCCTTGCGGTGCTGCTGCTGCCGCTGATGCTGACGGGCGATCGTAGCCTGGTGCGGCGCCTGATCGAGGCGGCGAAGATCCTGACCGCCTTCACTGTAGCGCATGGGCTCACGCTCTGGCTTGCCGCGCTCGGCCTCGTCGATATTCCGTCACGGCTGGTGGAGAGCGTGATCGCGCTCTCGATCGCCGCGACCGCGCTCGACAACGTCCGGCCTTTCCTCGGCGGGCGCCGCTGGCTCGTCGCCTTCGGCTTCGGCCTCGTGCACGGGCTCGGCTTCGCCAGCGCGCTCGGCCCGCTCGAGCTGCCGCCGGTCGAGCTCGCGCTGGCGCTTCTCGCCTTCAATCTCGGCCTCGAGGCCGCCCAGCTCGGCGTCGCCGCGCTGGCGCTGTTCGCCGGCTATGCGCTGACTGGTGCCCGGCGCACGCTGCTGCCGCTGGGATCGGCCGCGGCCGGGCTCGTCGCCATGGTCTGGTTCGCCGAGCGCGCCTTAGCTCTCTCGATCTTTCCCTGAGCCTTACTGGAAGTTCCGACTCTTGACCTCGATCTGCGTGCGTTCGCGCCGCGGCCGCTTGGGATCCTGCGCATGCACGAGGGCACGACCGAAGGGATTGGGGGGCGGCGGCGCGCCGTCATCGGCAACCAGATCGCCGAGCCAGTCGCTCAGGTCGAAGAGCTTCCGCGCCTTCACATGGACGACGATTTCCTTGCGGTCGATCGTGCCTTCGCAAGCAAGCAGGCGCGCGCCCAGCACCGCGATGCGGTTCGCCTCGTAGATATCCGGATAGAGCACGAGATTGGCGATGCCGCTCTCGTCCTCCATGGTGACGAAGACGATGCCGTTGGCGCTTTCCGGGTGTTGGCGCACCAGGACGAGGCCGGCGCAGCGGACGAGCTGACCGGGCATCGCATCCTCGAGGAAGGCCGCCTGGTTCCAGGCCGCCTCGTCGAGGCGCTTGCGGATCAGCGCCAAGGGATGCTTTTTCAGCGACAGCTTGGTGGTGAAATAATCCTGGGCCACCTCGGCCCCGAGACCGAGCGCCGGCAGCGTGACCTTCGGTTCCGCCTGAACTGACGATTTGATCTCGGCGGCGGCGAAGAGCGGCAGCGGGGCTTCGCCAAGCCCCTTCACCGCCCATAGTGCATCGCGGCGCTGCAGGCCGAGCGAACGGAACGCATCGGCCGCCGCCAGCTTCTCCAGGCTCGCGACCTTCAGGCCGGAGCGGAGCCATAGATCGCGGACACCTTTGTATCCGGCACCGCGCTTCGCCATCAGCTGCTTCTCGATCTCATCCTCGGCGAGGCCGGAGATCTGACGCAGACCAAGACGAAGCGCACAATTGCCGCGCGATCCCGGCTCAAGCGTGCAATCCCAGTCGCTGGCATTCACGTCGACCGGCCGCACCTCGGCGCCGTTCTCGGCGGCATCGCGAATGATCTGCGCCGGCTGGTAGAAGCCCATCGGCTGCGCGTTCAGCAGCGATCCTGCGAACACCTCCGGATGCCACCGCTTAAGCCAGGCCGAGGCGTAGACCAGGATCGCGAAAGATGCCGCGTGGCTTTCGGGGAAGCCGTAATTGCTGAAGCCCTCCATCTGGCTGAAGCAGCGCTCGGCGAAGTCTTTGTCATAGCCGTTCTTGAGCATTCCGCTGATGAACGGCTCCCTGAACTCGCCGATCCTGCCGTTGCTCTTGAAGGTCGCCATGGCGCGGCGAAGTCTGTCGGCGTCGGTATGCGAGAAGCCTGCGCCGACGATGGCCATGCGCATGGCCTGTTCCTGGAACAGCGGAATCCCCAGCGTCTTGGTGAGGACATCCTTGAGTCCCTTCGGGATCTCGACCTTGTCGACACCCTCTCTCCGGCGGAGATAAGGGTGGACCATGTCGCCCTGGATCGGGCCCGGGCGGACGATCGCAACCTCGATGACGAGATCGTAGAATTCCTTCGGCTTGAGCCTGGGCAGCATCGCCATCTGGCCGCGGCTCTCGACCTGGAAGACGCCGAGGGATTCTCCCCGCTGCAGCATCTCGTAAACGGCGGGATCCTCCGCCGGCATCGTGTTCAGGTCGACGCTCAGACCTTTGTGCTTCGCCAGCATGTCGAAGGCGAGCCTGAGACAGGTGAGCATGCCGAGCGCGAGCACATCGACCTTGAGGATGCCCAAGGTATTCAGGTCGTCCTTGTCCCATTCGATGCAGGTGCGGTCTTCCATAGCCGCATCCATGATCGGCACCAGTTCGTCGAGGCGGCCTGCCGTGATGACGAAGCCACCGACATGCTGGGAGAGGTGGCGCGGGAAGCCGACGAGATCGAGCGTCAGCGTCAGGGCATGCGCCAGGGCCGGATCCTTGGGATCCAGCCCGACGGAACGGACCGCCTCCCAGTCGACGACCTTCCGCTTCCGTCTGATCTCCTGCCTTTCCTTCCGGCTCATCCGCTCCGGATACTGCTCTTCCTCTTCATGGCGCCAGTCGATCGCGTTCAGCACGTCGACGACATCGGGCGTCAAACCCATCGCCTTCGAGACATCGCGGAGCGCGCCGCGCGTGCGGTAGCTGATCACGGTGGCGGCGATGGCGGCGCGGTCGCGGCCGTAATGCTTGTAGACGTGCTGGATTACCTCCTCGCGCCGCTCATGCTCGAAATCGACATCGATATCCGGCGGCTCGTCGCGCACGCTGGAGACGAAGCGCTCGAAGAGAAGACCTTTCTCCAAGGGATCGACCGAGGTGATCCAGAGCGAGTAGCAGACGAGAGAATTGGCCGCCGATCCGCGTCCCTGGCAGAGAATCCCCTTCGAGCGGGCGTAGCGGACGATATTGTCGACGGTGAGGAAGTAGGAGGCGTATCCCCGCTCGCGGATCAGATCGAGCTCGCGATTGAGCACGCTCCGCTCGCGTTCCGTGATGCCTTTCGGAAAACGCCTGGCGAGCCCCTTCCAGGCGCGCTCCTCCAACTCCTCCTGCGCGTTGCGGCCCGGCGGGACTTCGCTCGGATACTCGTATTTGAGATCGCCGAGAGAGAAGCGGCAGCGCTCGGCGATCTCGACGCTGCGGGCGACGATCTCGGGATGGTCGCGGAACAGCCGCGCCATCTCCTCAGGCCGCTTCAGGTAACGCTCGGCATTGGCGCCGAGGCGCATGCCGGCTTCCGTAATCGTGGTCTTGAGCCGGATGCAGGTCATCACATCGGCAAGCGCGCGGCGATCCGAGCTGTGGTAGCGCACATCGTTGGTGGCGACCAAAGGCACGCGAGCGGCATTCGCCATCTCGACGAGGCGCTTGATCCGGCGGCGATCGTCGCCGTCATAGCGCCAGGTCGCGGCCTGATAGACGTTGCGAGGGAAGCGGCGCGCGAGCGTGCGCACCCGCTCCAGATGCGAGGCCGCCTCCGGCCGCTCCGGCTGGCAGGCGATGAAGATCTGCCCCTCGCCCCATTCCAGGACATCGGGGAGGTCGAGGAAGCACTCGCCCTTCGGCGCGCGGCGCTTGCCGATGGTCAGAAGCCGCGACAGACGGCCATAGGCGGCGCGGTCGGTCGGATAGCAGAGGATCTCGAAGCCATCTCGCAACGCGAGCCGTGCACCGATCAGGAGCCGAAACCCCTCATAAGCGTCGGGCTCCTCGACGATCACGTTGTAGGCGCGCACCACCCCGGCCAGCGTGTTTCGGTCGGCGATGCCGATGCCGGCATGGCCCAGCGCCCGCGCGGTGTCGACCAGCTCCTCGGCATGGGACGCGCCTTCGAGGAAGCTCAAATTGGTCGCGGTCTCGAGCTCGAGATAAGGGGTCATGGGCCAATTTGTTCTTGATTTGTTCTTATACTCCTTCTCCTGCGCAGGCGTCAAACCGGACGGCGCTTCGGCCCCGTCTTCATGTCGAACTCGCCGGCGAACAGGAGCGCATGCATCGCATCCATGCTGACCTTGCCGGCACGCAGGTCGCAGATATCGGCAAGAACGTTCACGGCGCGGTCTCTCGAAAGATCAAGGCATGCCGCCGCCGCCTTCATCCGCACAACCGCGTTCCGGTGATCCATAAGCTTCAGAAGCGCATCCTCGCCTTCGCTGCCGCGCGCCAGAAGCTGCTTGGCGATATCGCTCATGAGATGAAGACGCGGATTCAAGTAGCCAGTGCATAATTTTATGGAAGGGCGAAGGGGTAACCTCTTGCACTCACGCGAGGTTACTGATGAGCCGATACCGGCGAGTAACATATGAGGACCGCTGCCAGATTTATGCGCTGAGCCAGGACGGTGCCTGCCAAGAAGCTATTGCCAAGGTTTTGGGTTTAAGCCAAAGCACGGTCAGCCGAGAGCTGCGCCGCAATCGGGGTCAACGCGGCTATCGGTTCAAGCAGGCAGAAACAAAAGCTCAGGCGCGG
>VGEH01000204.1 GCA_016869375.1 Alphaproteobacteria bacterium
ATATCGCAGGATCGGCGTGGTCAGCCAGGTGCTACATGAACATGCGGCCACTCTATCAGCCGCAGGTCCCACAATCCGGAGCCGCCGCCTGATCAAATGTGCGAAAGATTCTGGACAGGACCTTCGATTTCAAGCACTGCTTCCATGTGTCACAGCAATGTATTGATCAGAATTCAGAAAAGACAAATCGGTGACTGAATGAACCTGATCAAGCCGTGGCCGACGGGCGAGGGTGCGGACGATGGTGGTGACGCGAGTGATGGCTTCGGCCGCCGCTTCGCTGGCTCCGACGCACCCACCATCCGAAGCCCAGCAATGCCAGGGTGGGGCCGAACACGATCAGGCCGTCGATGAAGTACCACTCGGCCTGCTCGGCGCTGCTCATGATCCCGGCAAGGTCGCGGCAGCGCTGCTGGTTGGCCGGAGAGGCCGACCGGTTGCCGCAGGCGATTTCCTCGCGGGACAGCTCCACACGGGCCATGGCTGCGCGCACCGGCCATTGCTGCATCACGTACCAACCGGCGCCGCCGGCCCAGATGCATGCGATCAAGAGCGCCACGGCGAAGGCGATAGGCCGCCAGGGACTTTGCCGCATAGAGACCTCCGTCCGTAAGACGAGCAGCCCCTCCCGTTGTTAACTATATCTGCATACTCCAGGCCGAATTCAAGCTGAGCACGCACCTATCACAACAATGTCTTATTTAGATTGGGTTATCTGTGTTTCCCGGAGATCGAGTCCGAGGGGATCGTAGACCACCAGCCAGAAGACGACGCCCCAAAGGACGGCGGCGATGAGCGTCGTCAGACCCGCCTTCCACAGGAGCCTGGGATTCTCGGGTGCGCTGGTCGCCTGGCCTAGAGGAACGTCCTCAGGGACGCGGACGCCGATCGGCAGGACCGCGAACCAGACGAGCCACCACAGCACGACATAGACCATGATGCCGGTGGCGATGCCCATGCGGTCAGGCCTGCTCGAGCTCGACCAAGGTGCCGTGGAGATCCTTGGGATGCAGGAAGAGCACCGGCTTGTCATGGGCGCCGATCTTGGGCTCGCCGTCGCCCAGAACCCTCAAGCCCGCCGCCCTCATTGCATCCCGAGCGGCCAGGATGTCCTCGACCTCGTAGCAGACATGGTGGATGCCGCCGGACGGGTTCTTGGCCAGGAATCCGGCGATCGGCGAGACCTCTCCCAGGGGGTGAAGGAGTTCGATCTTGGTATTCGGCAGCGTCACGAAGACGGTGGTGACGCCATGGGCCGGCATCGGCACCGGCTCCGACACCTTGGCGCCGAGGATGCCCCGATAGGTGGCCGAGGCCGCCGCGAGGTCGGGGACGGCGATGGCGACATGGTTGAGCCGGCCGATCATGGGGACTCCGTCGATTACCCGACCATCATATGCGGACGACGTGGACTTCCATCTGCGGCTTCTTGCCCACCTCGGCATTGATGCAGCGCCGGACCGCGAGCCGGGCCGCCTCGCGCACGGCGGCATCGTCCCGCCGCTCGGACTTGCCCAGGTCCTCGAAAGCCTCGGCGGCTGCCTCGACGGCATCGGCGACGAGGCCCTCGCTGCCGTCGCCCTCGACCACGCCTTGCAGGCTGACCACGGGATCGGCCTCGAGCTTGCCGTTCCGGCCGACGACCAGGGTCACCACGGCAACGCCATTGCTCATCAGCTTCTTGCGCGCCCGCATGGCGCTGCCCTCCAGGGGGACCAGCTGGGTGCCGTCGAGCGCCAGGCGCCCGGCGGTCACGCGCTCGACGATCTCCGCCCGCCCCGGCGCCAGGCGCACGATGCTGCCGTTCTCGGAAACCACCGCCTCGGGCACCTGGCACTCGCGCGCGAGCTTGGCATGCTCGGCGATGTGGCGCGCCTCGCCATGGACGGGGATGGCGATGCGCGGCCTGACCCACTGATACATGCGGGCGAGCTCATCGCGCGCCGGATGGCCGGAGACATGCACCCCCGCCTCCTCCGCTGTCGTCACGATTCCCACGCCCAGCTTGGAGAGCTGGTTCTGCAGCTTGGCGATCGGGCGCTCGTTGCCGGGGATGTTTCGGGAGGAGAAGATCGCGGTATCGCCCGCCTCCAGCGTTACGTGCGGATGCGTGCCGGACGCGATGCGGGAGAGCGCCGAGCGCGGCTCGCCCTGGCTTCCGGTGCAGATCATCACGACCTTGTCGCGCGGCAGGAAGCCGGCATCGTGCTCGGAAACGAAGGGCGGGATGTCGAGGAGGTAGCCCGCCTCCCTGGCCGAGTCATACATGCGCCAGAGCGAGCGGCCGACCAGCGCCGCATGGCGGTCATTGGCCTTGGCAGCATGAGCGATGGACTCCAGCCGAGCCACGTTGGAGGCGAAGCAGGCGACGACCACGCGCTCGGAATACTTGCCGACCAGGAATTCGAGGTTCTTGCGGACATCGGCCTCGGAGCCCGCCTCGCCCGGCACGAAGACGTTGGTGGAGTCGCCGACCAG
Source organism: Alphaproteobacteria bacterium (assembly GCA_016869375.1). Classification (GTDB taxonomy): domain Bacteria; phylum Pseudomonadota; class Alphaproteobacteria; order SHVZ01; family SHVZ01; genus SHVZ01. The sequence goes on from VGEH01000204.1 coordinate 2,479, forward strand.
CGCCAGCACGCCCTGGTCGCCAAGGCGGCGGAGCGCGGCCTCGTCGGCGACCGGGCCAATCAGCGGATCCGGGTCGAACTTCCAGTCGCCGGTATGCAGCACCGTGCCGGCGGGCGTCTTGACCGCGATCGCCATCGGCTCGGGGATCGAATGCGTGAGGTGGATGAGTTCGAGGTCGAAAGGCGGAATGCGGAAGCTGCCGGAGACCGGGATCGACCTGATCTCGACCCGCCGCGCCAGATCCTGCTCCTGCAGCTTGCGCTTCAGCACCGAGGCGGTGAAAGGCGTCGCATACACCGGACACCCGAGCTGCGGCCACAGATACGGGATGGCGCCGATATGATCCTCATGCGCATGGGTCGCGATGATCCCGACCAGGTCCTTGCGCCGCTCAACGATCCAGGACGGGTCGGGAAGGATCAGCTCGACGCCCGGCGTCGAGTCGTCGCCGAAGGTGACGCCGCAGTCGACGATGAGCCACTTGCCCCCATAGCCGTAGAGATTGAGGTTCATGCCGATCTCCTCCGCCCCGCCCAGGGGCAGGAAGAGGAAATCCGAGGCTTTGGGTTTGCTCATGCTCTCAGCTTACGCTTTTCAGGCGGCAAAGAAGATCTCGCCTGCGGTGATCTTCCGAGCAGCGCTGCCCTGGGTCAGCACCAGGGCGCCGGTGTCGTCGAGGGCCGAGAAGATGCCGGTGTCGGTCTTGCCCTCGTGCAATGTCACCTTGATCTCGCGGCCGAGCCCGATGGCACGCGCGAGCCATGCATCCCGTACGGGCGCGAAGCCCCCGCCGAGCCAGACGCGGTAGCGCTCGAGAAACGCGATCGCGAGGCCGGCGGTTGCCTCCTCCAAGTCGGCGTGGCCGCCCTTGGCGGCGACGGAAGTCGCGCCATAGGGCGTATCCGGCGGGAAATGCGCGAGATTGACGCCGATGCCCGCGACAAGATGCCCCTGCCCGCCTTCCAGCAGTATCCCGCAGATCTTGGCCCCGTCGACCAGGACGTCGTTCGGCCATTTGAAGCCGACGGTGCCGACGACGCCGAGCCGGTCGACGAGATCGCCGACGGCGAGCGCGGCGACGAAGGAAAGCTGGGAGACCACCGCCGGCGGCCGGTCCGGCCTCAGCACGATCGTGGCGTAGAGGTTGCCTTCCGGCGAGATCCAGCTCTTCCCGCGACGCCCGCGGCCGGCCGATTGCCGCCGCGTGGTGACGAGCGTGAACTCAGGCGCGCCTTCCTCGGCGAGCCTGAGCGCCTCGGCGTTGGTGGATCCGACTTCCTCGTACGCGACCCGCCGGAAGACGGCGGGCAGCGTCATGCCGGGAAGAGCGCGCGCGCCGCCATCGCGGCGGAGGTCAGGACCGGGCTCGGATAGACGAAGAAGAGCATGATCAAAAGAGCGGTGATCGCCTGCACGGCGCCGAGGCTGCGGCCGACCGCTTCCTTGTCGAGCGGCACCGTCGCCTCGTCGAAATACATGATCTTGATGATGCGCAGATAGTAGAAGGCGCCCACCACCGAGGCCAGCACGCCGAAGACCGCGAGCGTGTAGAGCCCGGCCTCGATCGCCGCGAGGAACACATACAGCTTGCCGAAGAATCCGGCGAGCGGCGGGATGCCGGCGAGCGAGAACAGGAAGATCGCGAAGGCGAGCGCCATGCCGGGATGCGTCTTGGAAAGACCCGCGAGGTCTGAGATGCCCTCGACCATCTTCCCCTTCTGGCGCATCGCCAGCACGATGGCGAAGGAGCCAGCCGTCATGACGAGATAGATCGCCATGTAGATCAGGACGCCGCGGACGCCGGACTCGGTGCCGGCGGCAAGGCCAACCAGCGCGTAGCCCATATTGCCGATCGAGCTGTAGGCCAGCAGGCGCTTGATGTTGGTCTGGTTGATCGCAGCGACGGCGCCGAGGCCCATCGAGCCGATCGAGATCGCGATCAGGATCGGGCGCCAGTCGATGACGATCTCCCCGAACGGCCCGATCATGACGCGGACGAAGAGCGCGATCGCCGCCGCCTTCGGCGCGATGGCGAAGAGCGCGGTCACCGGCGTCGGCGCGCCCTCGTAGACGTCGGGCGTCCACATGTGGAAGGGCACGGCCGAGACCTTGAAGGCGAGCCCGGCGGTCAGGAACACGATGCCGAAGATGAGGCCGATCGAGGCGGTGCCTTCGTTGTCGGCGATGGCCTGGGCGATCGGCTCGAAGCCGGTGGCGCCGGTAGCGCCGTAGATCAGAGAACAGCCATAGAGCAGCATGCCCGAGGAGAGCGCGCCAAGGACGAAGTACTTCAGACCCGCTTCGGTCGAGCGGATGCGGTCGCGCTGGAAGGCGGCGACGACGTAGAGCGCCAGCGACTGCAGTTCGAGGCCGAGATAGAGCGTGATCAGGTCGTTGGCCGAGACCATGACCAGCATGCCCAAGGTCGCCAGCACTATCAGCACCGGATACTCGAACCGGTTCATATCCTCCCGCTCGATGTAGTCGAGCGCGAGGATGATCGACACGGCGGATCCAAGGAGCACGATCACCTTGACGAAGACGGCGAAGGCGTCGGTGACGAACTGGCCGCCGAACGCGACGATGCGGCCCGGCGCTCCGCCGAGCACGATGACGACCGCGACCAGCAGCACGAAGACCGAGAGCCAGGAGACGCTGCGAGTGCCGCCATCGCCGCGGAACACGCCGATCATCAGGAGCGCCATGCCGGCGATCGCGAGCCAGATCTCAGGCAGTGCCGGCGTTAGCGAGATGGTGGTCATGGCTTCGTCCTAACGCCGGGCGGCCGCGACCGAGGACGGGCTCGGCATCGAGGCCGTCTCGTACTTGGTCACGAGATTGACGACGGAAGCGTGCATCGGCCGGGTGAAGGAGGTCGGATAGACGCCCATCCAGATGGCGAGCACGACCAGCGGCGCGAACACCGCGATCTCACGCCAGCTCAGATCCAGGATGTCCTTGAGGTGATCCTTCTCGAGCTTGCCGAAGACGACTCGGCGATAGAGGTAGAGCATGTAGGCGGCGCCGAGGACGAGGCCGGTCGCGGCCAGGGTCGCGACCCAGGTCGAGGACTGGAACGCGCCGGTCAAGATCAGGAACTCGCCGACGAAGCCCGAGGTGCCCGGCAGCCCGACCGCGGCCATGGTGAAGACCATGAACACGAAGGCGTAGATCGGCATGCGGTCGACGAGGCCGCCGTAATGCGAAATCTCGCGGCTGTGCTCGCGGTCATAGACCACGCCGACGCAGAGGAAAAGCGCGGCGGAGACGATGCCGTGGCTCAGCATCTGGTAGAGCGCGCCGGTCACCGCCTGGGTGTTCAGCGCGAAGATGCCGATGGTGACGAAGCCCATATGCGCGACGGACGAGTACGCGATGAGCTTCTTCATGTCCTCCTGGGCGAGCGCGACCAGGGAGGTGTAGATCACCGCGACGACCGAGAGCGTGTAGATCAGCGGTGTGAAATAGGCGGTCGCCTCCGGCAGCATCGGCACCGAGAAGCGGAGGAAGCCGTAGGCGCCCATCTTCAACAGCACGCCGGCGAGGATCACCGAGCCTGCGGTCGGCGCCTCGACATGCGCGTCCGGCAGCCAGGTATGGACCGGCCACATCGGCACCTTCACCGCGAATGACGCGAAGAAGGCGAGCCATAGCCATTTCTGCATCATCGACGGCAGATGGCCCTGCATCAGGGTCGGCACGTCGGTGGTGCCGGTCTCGAAGAAGATGGCGAGGATCGCCAGCAGCATCAGGACCGAACCGGCGAGCGTGTAGAGGAAGAACTTGAAGGCCGAGTAGACCCGGCGCGGGCCGCCCCAAACGCCGATGATCAGGAACATCGGGATCAGGACGCCTTCGAAGAAGACGTAGAAAAGGATGAAGTCGAGCGCCGAGAAGGTGCCGACCATCAGCGTCTCGAGCACGAGGAAGGAGATCATGTACTCCTTCACGCGGCTCTCGATCGCCTCCCAGCTCGCCAGCACGCAGATCGGCGTCAGCAGGGTCGAGAGCAGGACAAAGAACAGCGAGATACCGTCGACGCCCATGTGATAGGTGATGCCGAAGGCCGGAATCCACGCGACCTTCTCGACGAACTGGAAGTCCGAGACGTCGGGATCGAAGCCGGTCCACAGGAACAGCGACAGGGCGAAAGTGATCAGCGAGGTCCACAGCGCGATGTTCCGCGCGTTGCGGGCGACGAGCTCGGGCGAGCCCCGCGTGAACAGGATGAGCGCCGCCCCGACCAGGGGCAGGAACGTCACCAGAGAGAGAAGCGGCCAGCCGCTCGCCATGGCCTAGCGCCCCATCTGATAGAGGTAGAAGCTCGCGAGGGCGACCACGCCGATCAGCATCGCGAAGGCATAGTGGTAGACGTAGCCGGTCTGCAGGCGCCCGGCGCGTTTCGCCATGTTGATCGTTGTCGTGGCGA
>VGEH01000205.1 GCA_016869375.1 Alphaproteobacteria bacterium
CTCCAATCAAAAGTCTAGGCTGCCAAATTTCGATCGGCCATCGCTCATATTCTTATGAAAGTCGATAGAGCGGGCTTATCAGCGCCCGCAGCGCCCGCGCGTTGGCTTTTCCGCCCGTTCCGGCAAGCCCCGATGGGGCGCTTTACGACTGCGATCCTCGATGCGGTCGGCCACGCCGAGCCGACCGGCATGCCGGAGGCCGATGTCGAGGCCGCCTAGAGCAGGTTCCTTCGATGCTTCGTCTTCCAGCGCCGTGCGCTGACCTTTCTTCCGTTCAGCGAGGCTGTCGCGTCGGCGTCGACGTAAAAGTTCCTGGCATCGCAGGTCAGCACCGTCGAGACCGCGATCGAGATCCGCCAGCCCTTGCGGCCCATCTCCATCGTTTGCCGCACCTCGGCGCGGGCGGAGAGCGGATTGTCATCGTCGATGTCGAGGCGTTTCTCGATCGAATGAGCCATCTCGGTGCCGATCGGATCGATGCGATAGCGCGCGACAGGGCCCAGGAGGCCTCCACCCCTGCCTTGCAAGATCACCGTCGTATGGCCGGATATCGGCTCACGCTCGATCGAACGCCTGAGGGTCGTGCCCTCGAGTGTCGTGAAGGGCGTCGTCGGTCCGTTCTCAGGCTTGCCGAAGGCGGGCAGCACCGCATCCCTCGGATCGGGCCTGCGCACGGGAAGCGCCACCTCGCTCTTGCCGGTGAAGACGGTGAGCAGCGGCGCCTCCGGCGACGGCCAGACGATCGGCCAATAGGAGGTCGAGAGTGCGATACGGATCTTATGTCCCGGCGGGAAGGCATAGGCGACCGAGGGCATGCGCACCTCGACGCGTGTGCGCTTGCCCGGCTTCATCGGTGTCGGCCGGTCATGGCCGGTGCGGTGACATAGGTTGAGCACCCCGAAGGTGACGCGGGTCGAGGCGCCACCGGGATGAACGTCGCAGAGCCGCGCGATCACGTGAGCAACGGGCTTGTCGACCGTGAGTTCGAGCGTAACGACGGTCTCGCCCAAGATCTCGGTACGCTGCCGGAGCGGCGCGGTGTCGAAGACGAGCGAGCGGCCGTCATCCTCGCGCTGGTCACGCGGCAGCTCGCCCTTGACGCCGCCGCCGAGCCATTCCGGCGAGCAGAGGCCGAGAGACTGCGGGGACCGATGAGTGAGCGCAGCCTCCGGTGCCGCCTTGGCATCGAGCGTGCCGGCGTTGAGCTTCAGCACCTTTGGCTTGATGCGCGGCGAGGGCCACGACCTCTCCGCGACCCAGCGCCCGGGGCGTGTGACATAGTCGGACGACGGCCTGACCGAGTCCTGCATCCAGACGCGGAGCAGCGGCTCCCGGTCGATGCCGTTCCTTGTGCCCTTGAGCCAGCGATCGAACCAGCGCACGCAGTCCTGAAGGAATCCCATCGCCGGGCCCGGCGTCGCATCCTGCGGATACTGATGCCCCCAGGGACCGATCAGCCCGCGACCAGGGGATGGGATCTGCGAGAGGATGCGCGGCACGGCGCGGGAGAGATAGTCGGCCCAGCCCCCGACCGAGTAGACGGCGGCCTTGAAGTTCTTGAGCCGGCCGGCGACCGAGCCCTCGCGCCAATAGGCGTCGCGGTGCTGATGATCGAGCCAGTCCGACATCATCGGCTTGTTGCCCTTGAGCCGGGCTCGCCAGAGTTTCTCCCAGTCCTTGCCGCGCGTGACCGGGTCCGGCGGCATGCTGTTGAACATCAGCATGGATGAGCCCCACCACACGCTGTCGGTCAGCATGGCGCCGCCCGTGTAGTGGAGCGTCGTGGTATAGCGATCCTCGGCCGAGCAGACGGTGACGATGGCCTTCAGCGCCTCCGGCGCGCGGGCCGCCGCCTGGAGCCCCGAGAAGCCGCTCCAGGACTTGCCGATCATGCCGACCTTGCCGGTGCACCAGGACTGCCCGGCCAGCCAGGCGATGATGTCCTGGCCGTCGTCGATCTCCTCCTCGGTCCACATATCCTCGAGCACGCCGTCGGAATCGCCGGCGCCGCGCGTGTCGACGCGCAGGCAGGCGTAGCCGTAGCCGGCAAAGTAGTGGTGGATCGGCTGGTCGCGCAGGCGCAGCAGGTCGCGCTTGCGATAGGGCATATACTCAATGATCGCCGGCACTGGACTCTTCTCGGCGTCAGCCGGAATCCAGAGATGGCAGGCGAGCTTCGCCCCGTCGCGCATCGGTATCCAGAGGTTCTCGACTTCGCGGACTTTCCGCAGAAACCTGGTGACGATCCGCTCGGCCAACGTCCCCTCCTCCGGCTTCTAGAACGTGATCGGCGCTCCCCTACGACGGAGCACCTCGCCTCCGCGCCGGCCGGTGAGCTTACCGTCGCTCAAGGTCAGCACGCCGTTGACGACGACATGCTTCATGCCGGTCGCGAGCAGGTTCGGCTCGAAGGTTGTCGCGGTTTCGCCGAAGCTTGATGGATCGAAGACAGCGATATCGGCGCGTGCGCCTTGATGCAGCACGCCACGGTCAGTCAGGTCGAGCACAGCAGCCGGCAGCCCAGTCATGCGATGCACCGCGTCCTCGGGCGTGAGTGCCTTGGTCTGGCGCACCATGAATCGCCAGAACCAGGAGGCCCAGGTATAGGCACCGTGGAAGACAGCACCGGCGAGCGGCCCGTCCTGCGCAAGCGTCGTCGCGTCCGAGGCCGGCATGCAAAGCGGATGGCGGAACACCGCCTCCTGCTGATCCTCGGTGTAGGTGAGCAGGATCACCATCGGGCTCCGAGGCAGGTCGAGTGTCGCCTCGATGATGTCATAGGCAGCGTCATACGCGTCCTGGCCGCGCTCCTTCGCGATGTCCGCAAGGCTGCGGCGCGAGTACTCCGAGAAAGTCGGCAGATCGAGCAGCACGACGCGGTTCCAGTCGCCGACGCTGGAGAGGATGCTCTGGTACTGCCGCATTTTCTGCCGCGCCTCGCGCGAGCGGAGGTTGGCGCGTGCCGCCTCCTTGCCGCCGCTCCCGGCCCAGGGCGGCAGCATGGTGTGCAACATGGTCGTGCCGTAGAGGCGCGTGTGCATATCGAAGCGGATGTCCTGTCCGCCGTTCCGCGCTCTTTCGACCAGCTCGATCGAGCGCTCGAAGATGCCGCCGGCCGTCGCGCGCGGCACCAAATGCGAGATCTGGGTGCGCACGGAGGCATTGCGGCCGGTGCGGATGCCTTCCTCGATCGCTTCCAGCGACTTCGCCGCACGGTCGCGTGTGTGCGTCGCATAAAGGCCGTCAGCCCTGCCGGCGACGCGGGCCAGCGCAGTCAGCTCAGCCTCGCCGGCACCGACCTCCGTCGCGTATTCGAGGCCGGTCGAATAGCCGATGGCGCCGTCGGAGAGGCCCTCGCGCAGCAGGTCCTCCATCTGGGCGACCTGCCCGGCATCGGCCGGCTGGTCGGAGAGGCCGACGGTCGAAAGACGAAGCTGGCCGTTCGGCACCAGCGATATGACATTGACCGCCGGCTTGGCCGAGGAGAGCCGGTCGAGATATCCCCCGAGGCTCTTCCATGTCAGCGGCACCGAGCCGTCGAAGCCGTAGATCGCCTGCGGCGCCAGCTCCGGCCTCCGGATCGGACCGCAGCCAAAGCCGCAATTGCCGATCACTTCCAGTGTCACGCCCTGATGAATGGCGCTGACGGCGCGCGGATCGAGCAGCAGCGCGTAGTCGGAATGGCTGTGGATGTCGATGAAGCCGGGAGAGACCGAAAGGCCCCTGGCGTCGATCTCCGTCTCCGCCTTGCCCTCAATGCGGCCGATGGCAGCAATGCGCCCGTTCTCGATGCCCACATCCGCGACAATCGGCGGCTTGCCGTTGCCGTCATAGACGGTGCCGCCGCGCAGGATGAGCGAAAGCGCCACTACTGCGCCGCCGTCCGCAGCGCCTGGCGCAGCCGGGCCGTCGCCGCGAGATCGACCTTGCCGCCGTCGATGGCGACACCATAGACCTCGCGTGCGACTTCCGCCGAGACCTTGCCGGCGATCACGTCGCTCAAGACAAGCGCAGGGTCGCGTTCGCGTGCGTCGCCATAGCCGCCGCCTCCGGCCGAGATATGGCAGAAGACATCACCCTTCTTCAGCCGCATCGCTTTCATCGGCATGGTCGGGAGCACTTCGCTTCGCCCGTCCTGGATCAGCAGGTTGCGCGACGGTGCCCCGGCCTGGCCGCGCGCAATGCCGTAGGGCGGATGGTCGCGCCGGTCAGAACGCAGCGTGAAGACGGCTTCGTCCGCGGTCAACCGGTACTCGCGCGAAAACGCGAGGCCGCCACGATGCCTGCCGGCGCCGCCCGTATCAGGCACCAGCGCATAGTGCGTGATCTCGAGCGGAAGCTCGGCCTCGATCAGCTCGACCGGCTGGTTCGAGAGGTTGGCGGCCGGGTTCGAGATGCCCTCGACGCCATCCTTCGTCGCGCGGGCACCCCAGTTGCCAACCATGACTTCGGTCAGCACGAACGCCTTGTTTCGGTGGCGGCCGCCGATCGAAAGCAGCGTCGGTCCGCCCTCGCCGCCGGCCATCACCTTATCGGGCACGACCTGGGCGAGCGCGCCGATGATCGCATCGAAGACGCGATAGCCGATAACGCCGCGCGCCGCGCAGGCAGCCGGTGCCAGCGGGTTGACGATGGTGCCCTCGGGCGCGCGGATCGTGATCGGCCGCATATAGCCCTGGCAATTCGGGATTCCCGTCGAGGTCATGCAGCGGATCGCGCAGTAGGCGGAGGAGTTGACCATCGAGATCGGACAGTTGATCGCCGCCGGCACCTGTTTCGAGGTTCCGGTCAGGTCGATATCGACCTCGTCGCCTTTCACTGTCACGGTGACGGCGATCTTGATCGGCTCCGGCACATCGCCAATGCCGTCGATCCAATCCTCGAATTTGTAGACGCCGTCCGGTATGTCGCGGATCACCTGGCGCATCATGCGCTCGGCCTGGTCCTGCAGCTCATCGAGATAGGGATGCAGCGAGGCGGCGCCGTACTTCTCGAGTAGGCGGAGGTAGCCACGCTCGCCGATGGCGCAAGCGGCAAGCTGCGCCTTGAGGTCACCCAGAACCTGCACCGGCTGGCGCGTATTCTTCTCGATGATCCGGAACAGCGTCGTGTTCGGCTTGCCCTGCTCATAGAGCTTGAGCGTCGGCAGGGTCAGCCCTTCCTGATGGATCTCGGTCGCGTGCATCGCGGTCGAGCCCGGTGCGATGCCACCGACATCGGAGTGATGCGCCATGGTGCAGGCCCAGCCTTCGAGCTGGCCCTGATGGAAGACCGGCTTGATCACATAGATGTCGGGAAGATGCTGGCCGCCGGAGCCGTAGGGATCGTTGAAAAGAAAGATGTCGCCTTCCTTCACGTCGTTCCCGTACTGCGCCAGCAGATGGCGCATGCCGTCCGGAAAGGCGCCGAGCTGGACTGCGAGCGTAAGCCCCTGGGCGATGATCTGCCCGTGCCGGTCGCAGAGCGCGGTCGAATAGTCCATGGAGTCGCGCACCACCGGCGAATAGGCGCTCCGCATGATCACCAGCGCCATCTCGTCGGCAATCGAGGAGAGCGCGTTCTTCACCACCTCGAAGGTGATGGGATCGAGCCGGCTCATGCCGCCACCTCCACGGCGATGTTGCCGAGCTCGTCGAGCCGTGCGCGGCAGCCCGGGGGAATGACACAGGTGGCATCGTACTCCTCGACGATCACCGGCCCGGAGCGTGCCTTGCCGGCAAGGTCGGCGCGCGACACGACCGGCGTATCGTGCCAGCCAACGGAGCGGCCGAAATAGGCGCGGCGCGAGGACGAAGCGGATGCCGACGTCTCCAGCTTCCAGCGGTCGAAGGAGCTTTCACCGTCCCCGGCGGCGAGCCGGCCCGTCACCTTGAGGCTGATAAGGTCGACCGGGTCGCCCGACGAACTGTGACCGTAGGTGCGCGCATGCTCGTCATGGAAGGCCGCACGAGCGGCGGCGAGGTCAATCGGCCCCGGTGCCATGGCTACTGGCAGCTCATAGGCTTGGCCGACATAGCGAAGCTCGGCCGAGCGGAGCAGCGTCACCTGCGTCGTATCGTGTCCCTCGCTCGCAAAAGCGCCCCTGACGTCGGCTTCGAGCGCGCGCGCTGCCTCCTCGATATCGGCAATCTTGAGCTCGTCGACCTCGCGGACGAAGGTGCGGACGGCACTGTGCTCGGTCGCCGAGACCAGGAGTCCTAGCGCTGAGAACACACCCGGAGCCGGCGGGATCAGCACGTCCTTGATCTCGAGAGCGCGCGCGATCTCGACCGCAGCGATCGGGCCGTTGCCGCCGAAGGCGACAAGCGCGAAGTCGCGCGGATCGCGGCCACGGTAGGTGGTGACCGCTTTGACCGCGCGCGTCATCGTCGCCGCCGCCAGCGTGTAGACACCATGCGCGGCGTCCGCGAGCGCAAGCCCCAGTGGCCTCGCGACGTCTGCCTGGATCGCGCGATGGGCCCGGTCGGCGTCGAGCTTCACTCGACCGCCGGCGATCGCGACCGGGTTGAGATAGCCCAGCACCACCATGGCATCGGTGAAGGTCGGGCGATCCCCGCCGAGGCCGTAGCAGATCGGGCCGGGCACGGCACCGGCGCTTTGCGGACCGACCTTGAGCGTGCCGGACGCATCGATGTCGACGATGCTGCCGCCGCCGGCACCGATTTCGGAGACATCGATGAAGGGCAGCTTGATCGGATAGCCGCCGCCCTTGACCAGCTTGCTCGAAAGATTGATGCCGGCGCCGACCTCGTACTCGGTCGTACGTGCCGCC
>VGEH01000206.1 GCA_016869375.1 Alphaproteobacteria bacterium
TGCTTCCGCTTCAACCACCGCGACGAGGACCTTTACCCGCTGCTGCAAAGGCTTTTACGATCAACTCCACTCAACGAAATCGACAAAATCCTGGTCCGAAATCGTTAGGGATTACCAAATTTTATATTAACGCACGTATATACTCTGGCTCCCTAAAGTCGGAAGCGTAAGTGACTCAGAATCCGAATGGCCGGCGTGGGCGCATGATGCAGGCGCCGACGATGGCAGGGACTGCGCGCGTTCTCGTCCAAGTGTCCGTTGCATCCCTCGACTCGGCGGCGGCAGCCATAGCCGCCATTGCCGGCGTCGAGGTCCGCGGTCGCGATAGCAGCGGCAAGCTCGCCATCCTGTTCAGCTACGGCAATTCAGGTCAGCTCGTGGCCATCCTGCGACAGGTCTCCGCCGCTCAGGGCGTCACGGCGACGACCGTCGCGATGCGGACGGGCACATAGATCAGCGCGTCGGCCACTCTTCCTTGAGCATCGCATAGAGGTAGTGGTCGCGCCGTTCGCCTTCGATGATGGCGTGGCGGCGCAGCAACCCCTCGCGACAGAAGCCGAGGCTCTCGACGAGCCGGATCGACGCTGGGTTGTCGGTGCAGATGAAGGCCATGATGCGTTCGATCCCGCTCGAGAAGCCGAGGTCGAGCGTAGCCGCGACCATCGCCTTGCCGTGGCCTTTGCCGCGCGCCTCCGGGGCCATGACATAGCCCACCTCGCAGAAGAGCTGGTCCCAGTCGACATAGGAGAGCGAGACGCTGCCGAGAGGCGTGCCGTCGACCTCGGCGATCCAGCGGTAGAGCTCGCCCGAGCGATCGGCGAGATCGGACTTCGCCGTGGCGAGCTTGGCCGCCCATTCATCGAGATCGCCGGCCGGCAGGTACATGAAGCGGCGGGCGACCGGGTCGGTTCGCCAGCATCGCCACTCCGCGACATGGCGTGGCTCAGGCTTGATCAGGCGGAGCGTCATCGGGGAACTCCAGAAACGACAAGGCCGCCGGCGTTTCCGCGGGCGGCCTGGATTCCGACGCCGAAGCGTGGGGCGTCTAGTACCCCTCGCGCTCCATGCGCTTGCGCAGCAGCTTCCGATACCGGCGGACCGACTCGGCGCGCTCGCGAGCCCGCTTCTCGGAAAGCTTCTCGAAATTCCGGCGCAGCTTCATCTCGCGGAAGACTCCCTCGCGCTGCATCTTCTTCTTGAGCACACGAAGGGCCTGGTCGACGTTGTTGTCGCGGACGAGAACTTGCACGGACTTCGACTCTCCAGATGGGGGAACCCGCGGGAAGGCGCGTGTCTACCACAGGTCTTAACCATTGGGAAGAGCCCGAAACCACCGAAAAACAGTGACATTTCGGGTTTCGCCTTGAGGGGGAAGACCCCGCTTGCGATAGTCCGGCCATGGCCATACTGCCCATTGCCCGGATGGGGCAACCCGTCCTCCGCCTGCGCGCCGAAGAGGTTCCGGACCCCACGGCGCCCGAGATCAAGACGCTGATCGCCGACATGCTGGAGACCATGCAGGCGGTCAACGGTGCCGGAATCGCGGCTCCTCAAGTTTTCGTGCCTAAACGTGTTGTCATCTTTACGGTGCCGCCGAGCCGGTCGACCGGCGATGAATTCGACCAGCCGCAGGCGCTGACGGCGATCATCAACCCGGTGATCGAGCCCCTGACCGAGGAGACCGAGCTCGGCATGGAAGGCTGCCTCTCGGTGCCCGGCCTGCGGGGCGTGGTGCCTCGGATCAAGAAGCTCCGCTATCGCGGCGTCGGCCCCGACGGCGAGACGATTGATCGCGTCGCCACCGGCTGGCACGCGCGCGTCGTCCAGCACGAGTTCGATCATCTGGACGGCATCCTCTACCCGCAGCGCATGACCGATCTCAGCCTGCTCGGCTTCGTCGAGGAGCTGGAGGCCGTGGCGCGCGGCATGGCTGCAGCTGCGGAGGACTGAAAGATGGACTGGGAGACCAAGCGCGAGCGCCTGCTCGAAGCCGCCCTCGGCCACGTGCCCTTCGACGGCTGGACCGATGCCACCCTGCGTCGCGCCGGCGACGATCTCGGTCTCACCCATGCCGATGTGCTCGACGCCTTCCCGGGCGGCGCGATCGAGGCGCTCGACCTGTTCATCGTGGTCGCCGACCGGAAGATGATCGAGGATCTGGAGTCCGCCGACCTCGCCTCCATGAAAGTGCGAGAGCGCGTGCTGTTCGCGGTCCGCAGCCGGCTCGAACGCGCCTTGCCGCATCGCGAGGCGGTCCGTCGCGGCCTCGCCGCGCTGGCGCTCCCGCAGAACGCGCCGCTGGCAGCGAAGTCCCTCTATCGAACCGTCGATGCGGTGTGGTTCGGCATCGGCGACACCTCGACCGACTGGAACTTCTACTCCAAGCGCGCGATCCTCGCCGGCGTCTACGGCGCGACGGTGCTCTACTGGCTCGACGACCGCTCAGAGGAGCAGGCGAAGACCTGGGACTTCCTCGCCCGCCGGCTCGACGATGCGATCAAAGTGCCGCGTGCGCTCGGCCAGGGTATCGAGCGCTTGCGGAAACTTGCCGCGGACTTCCCAAGTCCCTTCCGCCGCTTCGACCGCGCCTTCAGAGGCTAAGCGGCGAGCCGGCTGGCGAGGAAGCGGCCGAGCACCGGGTTCGACGCGTGCACGGTGTTGAAGCGCAGATACTGAGAATGCCGGCCCGAGGGCGAGAACAGCGCGCCCTTGGCGAGCAGGATCCCGGCCTCGCGTCCAGCCCTCACCAGCGCATCGACCTCGACGTGCCCGGGCACGCGCGCCCAGACGAAGAGACCTTCGCCCAAATCCGGGTCGACCTGCACGCCGGCAGCGGTAAGCGCCTTGCCCGCCTGCGAGCGCGCGCGCGCCAGGCGGCGGCGAAGCTGGCCGATATGGCGGCGGAAGCGGCCGGTCGCCAGCGCCTCGGCGATCACCGCCTCCGGCAGCGCCGGCGCGCTCAGGACCGAAAGCAGCTTCTCCTCGATCAGCCGTGGCACGATGCCGGCCGGCGCGGCGACGAAGCCGACGCGGAAACCGGGGCTCAGTGTCTTGGTGAAGCTGCCGACATGCAGCACGCGTTCGAGCCCGTCGATCTGCGCGAGGCGGATCGCACCGGGCTCGGCCAGATCGCCATAGGCATCGTCCTCGACGATCAGCGCCTCGTGCCGCTCGGCGATGGTGAGCAGACGATGGCATTTGGCCGGCGAGATCGAGGTACCGGTCGGATTGTGCAGCAGGGTCTGCATGAAGATCGCGCGCGGGCGGTGGAGCCGGCAAAGCTCTTCGAGCGCGTCGAGATCGGGCCCGTCCTTCTCGCGCGGCACCGCCAGCAGGCGGAGGCCATGGCGGGCAAGCTGGGCGAAAAGCACGAAATAGCCGGGATCCTCGACCACCACCGCGTCGCCCGGTGCGAGCAGGGCACGCGCGATCACGTCGAAGGCCTGGGTGGCGCCCAGCGTCACGGCGACATTCTCGACTTTGGCCGGGATGCCGTTCTGCTGCAGGCGCTGGACCAGCTGCTCGCGCAGCGCCGGCAGGCCGGGGGCGGGGCAGGGCGAGAGCAACCCGCCTTCGCGCCGTGCGACCTTGGCGACGAGCGAGGCCGGCAAGCCATCGGCCATCCACTCAGGCGGCAGGTAGCCGGCGCCGGCCGGGACCGCGATCGGACCGAGATCGAGGGCGGCGCGGGCGAGGCTGAGCGCCGTGTCGGGCGTCTCCAGCGGCGCCTCGATGCGAGCGAGTCCGGCGTCGCCGGAACGGCGGGCAACGAAGAAGCCGGTGCCGGCCCGCGGCTCGATTGCGCCGCGCGCCGCCAGCCGGTCATACGCGGTGACCACGGTGAAGGCGCTGACGCCAAGCTGGCGCGAGAGCCGCCTGACCGAGGGCAACCGCGTGCCTTCGGCAAGCTGCCGGCGCTCGATCATCGCGGCGAGGCCGTCGACGATCTGGTCGGTCAGTGGAACCCTGGAAGCGCGGACAAGATCCAGCATCACTCCCGCAGCATAGCAGCGCCGGTGCCGACCAGCGCTAGTGCAAGCCCGATCGAGAAGGCCTGCCGCAGCCGCTCGCTGGCGAGGAGACGCCGCATGGCCGTCCCGAACAGAGTCCAGACGCTGATGCTCGGGTAGTTCACGATGAAGAGGACCAAGGCGACGTAGAGGCTGCCCAGAAGCGGGCTCATGTCCTTGGGCAGGAACACGGTCGCCGTGGTCACGGCGATCATCCAGGCCTTGGGGTTGAGCCACTGAAAGGCGGCGCCTTCGATGAAGTTGAGCGGCCGTGCGCGGCCCTCGGCCTCCCCGACAACGAGCCCGGCCTTGAGAAGACGCCAGGCGAGATAGACCAAGTAGATCGCGCCGGCCCAGCGCAGCACGTCCTGGATCTCCGGATATCGCTCGAAGACGACGCCCATGCCGAGCGCGACGAGCACGATCTGGAAGCCGCAGCCGAGGCCGATGCCGAGCATATGCGGGATCGTGCGGCGATAGCCGAATGTCACGCCTGAGGCGGTCACCATGACGTTGTTGGGGCCGGGCGTGATCGACATCACGAAGCAGTATGTCGCGAGCGGGAGGACGTCGAGCATGAGGCGATGCTAGCCGTTGCGAACATGCCGGCCAGACACGGGGTGAACGCCGGGCGCCGGACTGTACTGGCGTGAGCGCCTGTACGGACGCTAACGCTTGAGCCGCGTCACATGCCCCATCTTGCGGCCAGGCCGGGCTTCGGCCTTGCCGTAGAGATGGAAATGCGCACCGGGCTCGGCGGCGAGCCTGGGCCAGCCATGCACGTCGTCGCCGATCAGGTTCCGCATCTCCGACGGCACGAAGGGCTCGACGGCGCCGAGCGGCAGGCCAGTGACAGCGCGGACAAGCTGGGCGAACTGGCTCGTGGGACAGCCCTCGATCGTCCAGTGCCCGGAATTGTGCGGGCGCGGCGCCAGCTCGTTGACGAGGACACGCTCGTCGCGCGTGACGAACATCTCTACCGCGAGCAATCCCACGACATCGAGCGCTTCGACAAGCGTCGAGGCGATGCGGCGAGCCTCGGCGGCGACCGTCGGCGACACCGCCGCCGGCGCGATCGTCGTCGCCAGGATGTGGTTCTCGTGGCGGTTCTCGACGACCGGGTAGCTGCGTACTGTGCCGTCGACGCCGCGTGCGGCGATCACCGAGACCTCGAGCGTGAAATCGACGAAGCCTTCGAGGATCGCCGGCGCGCCCTTGAGCGCATCGAGCGCCGCGTCAAGCGGTGCGCCCGCGGCGATCTTGACCTGGCCCTTGCCGTCATAGCCGAAGCGCCGCGTCTTCAGCACGGCCGGCCGGCCGACATCGATCATGGCGCTTTCGAGATCGGCGAGGCTGTCGATCTGCCGGTAGGGGGCGGTGCCGATGCCGAGCTTGCGGCAAAACTCCTTCTCGAGCATCCGGTCCTGGGCGACGCGCAGCACGGCGGCGGAGGGGCGCACCGGCTTGGTCTTCGCCAGGCGGTCGAGCGCGTCGGCTGGCAGGTTCTCGAATTCGAGCGTGACGACATCGACCTCGCGCGCGAAGGCGTCGAGCGCGGCCGTATCGCCATAGTCGGCGATCGTCGCCTTGGCGCAGACCTGGGCGCAGGGCGAGTCCGTCTCCGGCGTGAAGACATGGACGCGATATCCCAGCTCGGCGGCGGCGAGCGCCGTCATGCGGCCGAGCTGGCCGCCGCCCATCATGCCGATGGTCGAGCCCGGCGGGAGAGCCGTCATCCAGAAGGCGCTTCGGCGACCGCGGCGGTCTGGCGCTTGCGCCAGTCGGCGAGCCGGCCGGCGAGCTTCTTATCGGAGAGCGCGAGGATCGAGGCGGCGAGGAGGGCGGCGTTGATCGCGCCCGGCTTGCCGATGGCGAGCGTCCCGACGGGAATGCCGCCGGGCATCTGGACGATCGACAGCAGGCTGTCCATGCCCTTGAGCGCATGGCTCTCGACCGGCACGCCGAGCACCGGGAGTGTCGTCATCGAGGCCGCCATTCCCGGCAGGTGGGCGGCGCCGCCGGCGCCGGCAATGACCACCTTGAGGCCGCGCCCGGCCGCGCCCTCGGCATAGGCGACAAGCCGCTTCGGCGTGCGATGGGCGGAGACGATACGGGTCTCGAACGGCACTGCCAGTGCCTTCAGCGTGTCGGCGGCATGGGCCATCGTCGCCCAGTCCGACTGGCTTCCCATGATGATGCCGACGAGGGGCGCCTTGGCCATGCCTGATCCTAGCCGAAACGGAAGGGCGCGATCATAGGGGCCGAACCGCCCGAGGCAAGCCCCGGGGAACCTAGGCCGTTATGTCCGGGAGAAGCTGGCTGCGCAGCTTCTCGATCATGTCCTTGAGCTGGAGCTTGCGCTTCTTGAGGCGCTGCAGACGCAGCCGGTCGAACGGCATCGCGTCATTCATGCGCGCGATGACGTCGTCGAGGTCGCGATGTTCGCTTTCCAGCTCGGCGAGCTTGCGGCGGAGCGGTTCCAGATCGTCCATGGCTTCGTCGCGGCGGCTTCCAGGCTCCAGCTTGCCAAAGCCGCTGCCCCTCGCCAGTCTCCTAGCGCAACGATAACGTACAGAATCTTTCGCACTTTCGGGAATGGTGGCTTCTTCTAGAGTGAAGGAGCAAACGATGAGCAGTGAGACTGCGATGGGCCAGGTGATCCAGATCGA
>VGEH01000207.1 GCA_016869375.1 Alphaproteobacteria bacterium
ATGGACGAGGCGCGCGTCGTCATCGACGGGCCGTCCCGCGATGTGCTGGCCAACGCATCGCAGAACGAGCGCCTCAAGTCGTTCCTTGCCCGAATCGAGATGAAGCACTGACCATGGCTCGTTCCAACATCCGCTCACGCCTCGGCCTCCGGCCGATCATCAACGTCTCCGGGACGATGACGGCCTTAGGCGCCTCGATCGTGGTTCCCGAAGCCGTGCGCGCGGTCAGCGAGACCTTGCCGGAATGGGTCGAGATCAACGACCTGCATCGCAAGGCCAGCAAGGCGATCGCCAAGGCGACCGGTGCGGAAGCCGGCTTCGTCACCGCCTCCGCCTCGGCCGGCATCACGCTGGCGCTGGCCGGCTGCATGACCGGGCCAGACCTCGCCAAGATCGAGCAGCTGCCCGACACCACCGGCATGAAGAACGAGGTGGTGATCCAGATGGGTCACATGACCGGCTATGGCGCGCCGATCGAGCAGGCGGTCCGGCTGGCCGGCGGCGTGTGCGTCCCGGTCGGCAACGTCACCGACGCCCGCTCCTACCAGCTCGCGCACAAGATCACCGAGAAGACCGCGGCCGCCCTCTACGTCGTCTCGCACCACACGGTGCAGTACGGGCAGATCCCGCTGGAGGAGTTCGCCCGCGTCGCGCATGACAAGGGCGTGCCGGTCGTCGCCGACCTCGCCTCCGAATACGACCTCAAGGGTTTTCATGCGGCCGGCGCGGACATCGTCATCTATAGCGGACACAAGTTCCTCGGCGGGCCGACCGCCGGCATTGTCGCCGGCCGGAAACCTCTGGTGCGCGCGACCTTCCTGCAGAACTCCGGCATCGGCCGCGGCATGAAGGTCGGCAAGGAAAGCATCGCCGGCACCATCGCCGCGCTCGAAGCCTGGGAGAAGCGCGACCATGCCGGCGTGCGCAAGCTCGAGACCAGCTATCTCGATCTCTGGGTGAAGCGCCTCTCGGGTCTGCCCGGCGTGACCGCCACGATCATTCCGGACCCGACCAACAACCCGCTCGACCGGCTGATGCTGCAGGTGAACGCCGAAGAGGCGCGTATCACCGCCTGGGAGCTCGCCGATCAGCTCGCGGCCGGCGAGCCGCCGGTCATCGTCCGCGACCACGAGGCCGAGCAGGGCTTCTTCCAGATGGATCCGTGCAACCTGCATCCGGGCGAGGCCGAGACCGTGGCCGACCGCGTCGTCCACGAGCTGAGCGAGGCGCGCAAACGCAACCGGCCGCAGCAATACAGCTACACGGAACGCAAGGCCCGGCGCTTCGAGCGCCTGCTCCGCTGGCCGGACTGACTCTCGCGGCGATCGAGGCCGCCGTCCGTGCGACAGAACTCCGCACGCGCGGCGCCTTTCATCCGACGGTCGAAGACGGCGTGACGGCGGGAACGATCGTTCTTCTCGGCTTCATCGGCAGCGAAGGCTGGCCGGCCTTCGCTGGATCGACAGAAGCGCAGGACGGACAACCGAACCCGCTCGATCGCTGGTCACATCGGGTCATCGACGCACTCGCCGCTGATCTCGGCGGCTCCGCGCTTTATCCCTTCGCCGGTCCGCCCTGGCTTCCTTTCCAGCGCTGGGCACGACGTGCCGAAACGGTGTTCGTCTCGCCGCTCGGTATCCTGATCCACCCGGAATACGGCCTCTGGCACAGCTACCGCGGAGGGCTCGCTTTCGCCGAGCGATTGGATTTGCCGTCATCGCCGAGGCGGAGCAGCCCTTGCACGAGCTGCGCGGCAAAGCCGTGCCTGACGACCTGCCCGGTCTCGGCCTTCTCGGCGGGTAGCTACGACGTGCCCGCCTGTCGCTCGCATATCGCGACCGAGAAAGGCGCCGACTGCCTGTCCGGCGGCTGCCTGGCGCGCCTCGCCTGCCCGGTCGGCGCCGCGTATCGCTATCGCCCCGACCAGGCCGACTTCCACATGCGCGCCTTCCGGCGCGGCTGAGACTACTGACCCGGCAGCACGTATCCCGGCTCGACCGCGACGCCGACGAGGTGACGGAGGAAGTACTCGAAGCTCCGCCGGATGAAGTAGCCGTCGCGGTAGATCGACAGGTGATTGTGGTTCGGCATCACCAGCAGGTCGAAATCCTTGTTCGCCTTGATCAGCGCGTCGACGACCTGGAGCGTCAGCGCCGGCGGGACGTTGTCGTCCATGTCGGCGTAAGCGAGCATCAGCTTGCCTTCGAGGCGGTGCGCGATGCTGGCATTCACCTGGGCCGCGTAAGAGGTATCCGCCATCAGCCCCTGATACTTCTCGCCCCATTGCTGCATGTAGCCGCGCTGGTCGTGATTGCCCGATGAGGCGACCGCGACCTTGAAGAACTCCGGATACTGGAACATCGCACGGGTCGAGGCGAAGCCGCCGCCGGAGTGGCCGGTGATGCCGACGTGGTCCAGGTCCATGTAGGGCCGGTCCTTGGCCAGTTGCTTCAAGCCGGCGATGTGGTCCTCGAGCCCACCGGCCGTCTCCATCTTGCCGTACCAGTGATCGTGGAACGCCTTGGAGCGGAGCGGCGTGCCGCGGCCGTCGATCGTCACCACGACCATGCCGAGCTCGGCATAAGAGCCCGGGAACAGGAACTGCCGCATGCCGTTGGCATCGGAGGTGAACGAGTGATGCGGCGTCTGGATGCGCTGGGGGCCGGGATAGATCAGGTCGAGCACCGGATAGCGCTTCTTCGGATCGAAATCCGCCGGCAGCCAGATCGCACCATAGATATCTGTCTTGCGATCCGCCGCCTTGAGCTTGACCTCCTCCGGCCAGCGCCACTCGCTCTTGACGACCTCGCTGATATCCGCCTCCTCGAGCGTCGCGATCACGCGTCCGTCCATCGCATCGCGCAGGTATGAGATCGGCACCGTCGTCAACGTGCTCTGCGTCTCGACGACGTAGCGTCCAGACGGCGAGACGCCATGCGGACGCGGCCGGTGAACCTCGAGCGGCACCGCGATCAGTGTGCGCGGCTGCTGCGTTGCCACGTGATGGTCGGTCGGCTCCGGGGTCAGGACCTTGGTCGGACCGCCATCGAGCGGCGCCAGGCAGATCTGGCGGTAATAGGGATTGATCCGCGGCGAGATTCCGCTGGCGGCGAACAGCACCGTGCGCTGCACCGGGTCGACGTGCAGGACCTCCCGCACAACCCATTTGCCTGACGTGATGCGGTTCTTGTTGGCGCCGGTCTCTGCATCGACCAGATAGAGCTGGGCCCAGCCATCCTCCTGCGAGAACCAGACGACCTCCTTGCCGCCCGGCAGCACGCGGTGGTTCGGCCGATCCTGTGGCGTGAGGTTTGCCTCGACGAAGGTCTTGGCTCGCTCCTCGCGGATGACCTTCACCTTGCCGGTGTGCGTGTCGAAGCGGAGCAGGCGGGACCATTTCTCGGCGCGACCGATATCGAGAATCCAGACGATGCGCGCATCCGCGTCCCACCAGAGCCGGCCGCGCTCAATCGGCGAGCCGTTGCCGGCGAGCTGAGGCGTGACAGAGGCGAAGACCTGCTTGCCGGTCTCGACCTCGATCGCGAGGTGGTGGCAATAGGCGAGCTCCTCGTCGCGGTCGCCGGGGAAGGACACGCGGATCTCGTGCACCACCGGGCGCACATCGCCGCTATCCGGCACCGACTGGTGCAGGTGCAGCGGCTTCACCCGGCGCTCGTCGAGGCGATGCGTCAGCACGCGCTTGGAGTCGGGAGACCAGAAGAGCGCCGGCGGCGGCGTGACGCCGGCCCGCATCCAGGTGATCGTCGTCAGATTGGTATCCGGCGACTTGCCATAGGCGAAGCGCTCGGCACCGTCGGTCGTGAGCGCCCGCTCCTTGCCGGTCGCGAGCTCGCGAATCCAGATGTCGGGCCCTTTGAGGAAGGCGGCCCAAACCCCGTCCGGCGAGGGCAGCTCGGCATCGCTCGGTTGCCATTGACCGGCATCCGGCTTGCCGAAGGAAAGATTGAAGCGCCAGGACTTGCCGAGGGCGGTGAAGTCGATCGCCTGCAGGTCGGGCGTGAAGGTGAACCAGGAGAAGGGCAGCGCGTTCGCCGAGATCTTCTGCCTGGTCGCCTGCGAGAGCCCTTTGGCCAGGCGCTCGTGATCGAAGGCCGGGGCCTTCCGCCCCGTCGCCGCGTCGACCATGACAAAGACGGCGCCGGCCTTGTCCTCCTGGCGATACCAGAAGCGATCCTCGCCGCCGATCCAGTAGGGCAGGACCTGGGCGTTCCGGACCTTCTTCGCCATCACCCACGGCAGATGCCGCTCCACTCGTGCGAAATCCGCATGGGTGAAGACACGCCGGCTCTTGGCGGTCATCGCTGGCTCCTTGAGAGATGAGAGGCGCGTCCCCGGAGAGAGGCCGGGGACGCCGAGGCAGACCTACTTCTCGACGGTGCGGTAGTAGGCGCGGTTGCCGGTGAACTTGAACTCCTTGACCGACGCGCGCATGCCGACATTGCGCTTGATCTGGAACATGAAGGCGTGCGGGCCGTTCTCCATCTGGTGGCGCTGGATCTCGTGATACATCGCCGCCCGCTTCGCCTCGTCGCGCTCGAACAGCGCCTTCTCGCCCATCTCGTTGACCTTCGGGTCGAAGTAGGCCGACCACCAGCTCGCCATGTTGCTCGGCGGGAGGTTCGGGCTGTTGTCCGGGTTCATCGCCAGGCGCGAGACGAAGGCGTGGCCGTCGGCCGGCACCACGTTCCAGTTCAGCATCGCCATCTCGAAGCCGCGCTGGCGCATCTTCGGGAAGAGCTGGGCGCCCGCCATGGTCTGGATGTTCAGCTTGATGCCGATCTTCGCGGCATTCGCCTGAATGTGCTGTCCGATCTCCGGGTTGGGGAAGTTCGGCGTGAACAGGAACTCCTTCTCGAACCCGTTCGGAAATCCGGCCTCGGTGATCAGCTGCTTCGCCTTGTCGAGGTCGAGCTTGAACGGCTGGCCGGCCTTCTCGTCGAGCGCGCCGAAGGCCTCGAGCGGGACCAGGCTCGCGCGTGCGATGCCCTCGTGACGCATCACGGTCTTCTGCAGCGCGTCGTAATCGACGAGATAGCGAAACGCGAGGCGTACCTTCGGATGGGCGAAGGCCTTGTCGATCGTGTTGAAGGTCATGTACTGCATGGTCTGGCGAACGGCCGAGGCGAGCTTCAGGTTCTTGTCGTTAAGAACGCCCTCGAGGCCTTCCGGATTGAGGTTGCGCGCCGCGTCGATGTCGCCCGCCTTGAGCTGCAGGAACTGCGCGCCGGCCTCGTTCAGGTGCTTGACGATGACCCGCCGCATATGCGGCGCGCCGCGCCAGTAATTGTCGTTGCGCTCATAGATGATGGAATCGTTAAAGGCCCAGGAGCGCAGCTTGTAGGGGCCGGCGCAGGCCGAGTTGGTGTTGAGCCAGCCCGGCGACTTTTCGTCGCCTTTCATGAAGGGGTCTTCCGCCACCTTGTAGTGCTTCGCCATCTCGTTCTTATCGAGGATGAAGGCGGCGCGGGTAGCGAAGATGTTGGCGAGGATGAAGTTCGTCGGATAGGGCTTGTTGAGCTTGACCACCAGCGTGCGCGCATCCGGCGCGGTGAAGGCTTCGGCGGCGCGGTCCTGGCCGAGACCGTATTCGCGCAGCGTGCCGGCGTTGATCGTGTTGATTGCGAGCGTGCGGTTGAAGGTCCACACCGCATCCTGCGCCGTCACCGGATTGCCCGACGGATGCTTCACGTCGCGGAGCTTGAAAGTGATGGTCATGCCGTCTTCGGAGACCGTCCAGCTTTCGGCCAGGCCCGGCACGACCTTGGCATCGGTCGAGGTATCCAGCGCCACGATCGGATCGCAGACATTGTTGATGATCTCGTCGCCGACGGCGTCGCCGATGCGGCCGGGATCGAGCGTGTTGATGGCGTCGATCGCCATCGCCATGACGAAGGTGTCGCGCGGCGTCTGCTGCGCATCGGCGGCCGAGGTCAGGGCCGCGACAGAAACACAAGACGTGAGCGCCGCGGCGAGTGCGGTACGGACGGGTGTCATTTATGGAGCCTCCCTTGGGGAGGCGAAGTATCCGACCTCGCCAGAGGCGAGGCAAGACAAGGGGACGGGAGGAGCCGGAGGCGGCCGTCGGCGGTTGGCACCGGCCTTGCTTAGGAGAGGGGCACTATGGTTCGCGTATCTCTCCTCCCCGCCCTCGTCCTGGGGGCTACCTTGGCCGCGGCGTCCCCCGCCGCGGCCGGTCCTCTTAACAACAAGGCCTGGTGGAGCAACGCGCTCCAGGGAGTACAGAACCCTCCGTCGAATGCCGTTTCCGCCCTTCCGGCCGCGGTCAGCCCCGGCATCGCCCCCTCTCAGCTGCCTAGCGCCGGCTTGGCTCAGCCCTTTGTAAAGCCGCCGATGAATCAAGCCCTTGGCGCCCAGCAGCCAGGCTCGAAGAACCTCGATGTTGGCTACGATCTTTGCCTCGGGCCGATTTACCGGGCGGAGCACGAGAAGGGCATCCCGACCCGGTCCTGTCCAGAATCTTTCGCACATTTGATCAGGCGGCGGCTCCGGATTGTGGGACCTGCGGCTGATAGAGTGGCCGCATGTTCATGTAGCACCTGGCTGA
>VGEH01000208.1 GCA_016869375.1 Alphaproteobacteria bacterium
CGAGGAGGATCGCGCTCGGGATGAACAGCCAGGCATAGGCGGTGCCTTGCTGGACCAGGTCGGCGAAGGAGGTCATGGCCTCGCTAGAGGTACTTGGCGATTTCCTTGAACTCGGCGAGCGAGGCGCGCGAGCTGGCGGCCTGATCGAGGCAGTGGTCGATATGGTCCTGGATCAGCGTCTTCTTCGCCTGGCCCACCGCCTTCTCGACGGCGTGGAGCTGCTGGGCGATGTCGACGCAGGCCCGGTCCGCCTCGATCATCTCTATGATGCTGCGGAGGTGGCCTTCGGCTCGCTTCAGCCGCTTTACGATTTCGGGATGGGTGTGGTGGACGTTCGTCTTTCGCCTGCTATAACCTATCCCCCAGGAGAGGATATATGCAACGGGCTTCCGGATGGCGGGCGAGGGAGTACGGCATCGACCCGACCGGTGCCGGCCGCCTGCTCGGCCTCACCGAGATGGGGCAGATCAAGACGCAGCTCTCGGCCAAGGCGGAGGCCGACCGCGCCGCGAGCCAGCAGGCGAATCCCTGCGGCCCGCGATCGGAAGCGACGCCGTTGACCCTTCCCGGGTTCTTCATCTCCCCGGCTTCGGCCGCCTCCCTCCTCGCTCAAGCGGCAAGGAACGACGAGGTCTCCGTCACGCTCAAGCCAGGCCAGGGCACCGAGATCAAGCTGACGATGAAGAAGGGCGCCAAGGTGAGCTATGCGTGGAGCGTCGATGGCGGCGTCGTCAACCACGACACGCATGGCGAGCGCCCACGCTCGAGCTCGGCCCACAGCTACAAGAAAGGTACCGGGGTCTCCGGCGACCAGGGCGTCCTCGAAGCCGCCTTCGACGTCGAGCATGGCTGGTTCTGGCGGAACCGCGGCCGCGCGGACGTGACGGTGCGGCTCAAGGTCCAGGGCGACTACGACCACGTCAAGCGGATGTAGGCGTGCTGCGGTCTCGGCATCCGCGACATTCGACGTGCCGATCGACGATCTCGACAAGTCGTTCTTCGGTCTCGACATTCCGATCCGCTGACGGTCGCGGCGTTCCGGCATTGGGCGTCGCGTTTTGGCGCAGGAGTGGCATTGCCCTATTGTCCTCCGGCGCGGCTGAGCCTGCGGCAATGTCCAGTCGAGGAGATTTATGATCGGCGTCGAGGTCGTGGTCGTGCTGGCGCTCATCGTCTTCAACGGCGTGCTCGCGCTCTCGGAGCTCGCCGTGGTCTCGGCCAGGCGGGCACGCCTGCAGGTCCTGGCGGAGGCCGGCAATGCCGGCGCCAAGGCGGCCTTGTCGCTCGCGGCCGATCCCGGCCGCTTCCTCTCGACGGTGCAGATCGGCATCACGCTGGTCGGCATCCTCGCCGGCGCCTTCAGCGGTGCCTCGATGACCGACCGCTTCGGCGACTATCTGGAGACCTTCGGCTTTTCCATGCGGGTCGCCGACGGCATCGCCTTCGGCCTCGTCGTCGCCTCGATCACCTATCTCTCGCTGATCGTGGGCGAGCTCGTGCCCAAGCAGATCGCGCTGCGCAATCCCGAGGCGATCGCCGTCGCGGTCGCCCGGCCGATGGCGATGCTGGCGACCATCGCTTCTCCCATCGTCTATCTCCTCAATATCTCCTCGAAGGCCGGGCTCTGGCTGCTTGGCCAGCGTGCTACGCCCGAAACCGGCATCACCGACGAGGAGATCAAGCTGCTGATCGCCGAGGCGACGCGCACCGGCGTGGTCGAGCCCGAGGAGCGCGAGATGATCTCGGGCGTGATGCGCCTCGGCGACCGGCCTGTCCGCGCCATCATGACGCCCAGGCACGACATCGACTGGATCGACCTCGACGCCGATCCGGCCGAGATCCGCCGCCGGGTGCGGGAGAGCGGCCACACCATGCTGCTGGCCGGGCGCGGCACGATCGACGAGGTCACCGGCGTGCTCCGGGTCAGGGACCTGCTCGATGCCTATCTGGACGGAAGCGAGATCGATCCGCGCGGCCTGGTCCAGCCGGTGCCGGCAGTGCCGGACAGCACCGATGCGCTCGATGCGATCCGCATCCTCAAACACGCCTCGACCCGCCTCGCCATCGTCGTCGACGAGCATGGGACCGTGGAAGGCGTCGTCACCACGGCCGATTTCCTCGAGGCGATCGCCGGCGACTTCGCCGAGGCGCACACCGACGAGCGGCCGCGCGCGACGCGTCGGGAGGACGGCACCTGGCTGATCGACGGGCAGTTCGCCGTCGACGAGCTGGCCGAGACCCTGCACCTGCAGCTGCCCGAGGATCGCGACTACCACACCGCCGCCGGTTTCATCCTGGCGCTGCTGCGGCGCATGCCCGAGGAGGGCAGCGTCGTCGGCTGGGAGGGCTGGCGCTTCGAGGTCCTCGACATGGACGGCCGCCGCGTCGACAAGATCCTGGCGAAACGCCGCGAGGGGTAAAGCGCAAGCGAGGCGGGATCTCCGCTCCACAGCTCCCGCGCCACCCTGAACCCCACCGTGCTGAGTCGGTTCTCGGGCTTCTGGCACCCGCCTTCAGGCCCGCACCTCCTGGCGCTGGAAGACGACGTAGGTCGCGGCGAAGAGGAGAATGGCGGTAGCGATCAGGCCGGTGATCTGCGGCCAAACCAGGAGCAGACTCTGCTCGAACGGCAGCGGCGCGCCGGGGATCGCGCCCCGCAGCTGGCTCGGAAACACCAGGCCAAGAGCCCGCGTCCCCGGATTGAGGACGGCGAGGACCGACTCCCCGAACAGCGTGTTGGGCGAGAGCCGCGACAGGCTGAGCTGCAAGCCGAGCTGCTCCATGCTCGGTATGCCGAATGCGAGATCGAGCTCCGACGGGACCAGGATGCGGACGGCGAAGGGCACCAGGATCGGCCAGAGGATGCTGAAGAGCAGCCAGACGCCGAGCGCCGCGAGCGCGGCGGTCGCCGAGGAGCGGAACAGCACGGAGAACAGGATGGCGACCGCCAGCCAGACGGCGCCGTAGGCGATCGCGATAACGAGGAAAGTCAGGGCCCTCAGCGCCTCCTCGGTGCTCGGAGCGACGCCGAGAAGCACGAGGCCGAGGCCGAACACCAGAAGCCAGAGCGCGAGGAGGCTGATCGTGAGGGTCGCGACGCCGGCGAGGAACTTTCCGAACAGGAGCACGTCGCGATAGATCGGCTGGGCGAGCACGCGACCCAGCGTGCGCCGGGCGAACTCGCTGTTGACGGCATCGAAACCGAGCCCGATGGCGACGATCGGGACAAGGAAGCTCAGGAGCGACACGAAGGCCGGCAGCGGGTCCTTCGCGTAGGTGAACAGGCGCAGGAAGAGGAAAGGATCCTGCCCCGAATTGGCGCGGAAGTCCTGGATTGCGGCGACGACGGCGGCGATGCCGGTCAGCAGCACGAGCCATTCGAGCACGCGCATGCGCGCGCTGCCGAGGTGGTCGGCGAGCTCCTTCAGAAACACCGCGCTGAAGCCGGTCCAGGGCGATCCTTCACGCTGCCGCCTTGTCATCTTTCGCTCCCTCGAAGTAGTGGGTGTAGATCGCGTCGAGGCTGGGCTCGCGGACCGCGAGACGGAGGAGAGACACGCCCCGACCGACCAGGGCTGCTGCTGCCGCCGACCGGCAGTCGACGTCGCATTCGGCACGATAGAGGTGTCCGCCTTCCCTGGTCACGCGGCGCACGCCCTGGATGGAGGACAGCGTCTCGACGACGCCTTCGCCGGCGGCCTCTATCTCGATCGCGTATCCGCCGCCGAGAACGCTGCGCGCCAGCTCGGGCACGGAACCGATCAGCGCGATCCGGCCGCGATTGAAGAGAGCGACCCGGTCGCAGACGCTCTGCACCCGGTCGAGGAGATGCGAGGACAGAAGAATGGTCATTCCGTCCGCCTTCATCTCGCGGATCATCTGCAGGAGTTCGTGGGTCGACTGCGGATCGAGAGCCGAGGTCGGCTCGTCGAGGATCGCCACCTCCGGCCGCTTGAGCAGGATGTCGGCGAGTCCGAGGCGCTGGCGCATGCCGCGGGAGAAGGTCGCGACTCGGGCATCGGCCGAGCCCGAGAGGCGGACTCTCGTCAACGCCGCGGCGATGCGCTCGCGTGAGTCCTTCCGGTCGAGACCCATGAGCCGCGCCGAGTAGGCGAGGTTCTCGAAGGCGGTCATGCCGTCGTAGAAGCCGACGGCATCGGGCAAGTAGCCGACGCGTCGCTTGACGGCGAGCGGTTCGCGGGCCGGATCGAAGCCGGCGACGCGGACCGTGCCTTCGCTCACATCCGTAAGGCCGAGCAGCATGAGGATCGTCGTCGTCTTGCCGGCGCCGTTGGGCCCGAGCAGGCCGAAGATCTCGCCGCGTCCGATCCCGAGGTCGAGGCGATCTACCGCGACCTTGCCGCCTGGATAGCGCTTGGTCAGGCTCTTCGCCTCTATGACAAGATCGGGGGTCATCATCGCCGTCCGAACCTGGCGACGGCGCCGACCACGACCAGCAGCGCCGCGGCGATGACGGCGATTCCGACCGCGCCCCACATCGTCGATGTCGTCACCGTCACCCGGTAGTCGGCCGAGCTCGAGTCGCCCTTGGCGCTGGCACGGAAGCTGGTCATGTAGTCGCCGGCGATCGCCTTCGAGGTCGGCGTCAGCAGCGCCTGCACCTCGCGCTTCTCGCCGGGGCCGAGACGGTCGATCTTCTTCGGATTGAACTCGACCTTCCAGTCGGTCGGCGGCGTGCCGCCGAGCTCGACCTCTTCGGTCGGAAGCGTCCCGTCGTTGGAGACCGTCAGCGTGATCGGAGTCGCGCGTCCGGCCTCGGCCGAGCCGCTCAGCCGCCCGTCGGCTCCGGTCAGCTTCAGCTTCGGCTGGCCGGTGACGTTGAGCGTCAACGGTGCCTCGGCCTTGGCGCCCTCGGCGGAGACGACGGCGACCACGCGATAGTCGCCGGCCGGGACGTCCCCTGGCGGCGTCACCTTGATCTTGAGGTCCTTGGTCTGCCCTGCCTCGATCGGGACCGAGCTGATCTCCTGCGAGCCGAAGCCCTCGGTGAAGGACGTCTGGAAGTTCCTGGGCGCCTCGGCGGCGACGCGGACCAGGAGGTCCTTGCCGCTGTCGTTGCCGACCGTGAGCTGGAAGTCGAAGCTGGTTCGCGAGGTGCCGCTCAAGGACGGTAGCTTCGGCTTCAGGCTGACGCGCGCCGGCAGCTCGTCGCTCAGCACCACGTCGATCGGCAGCTCCGATCGCGCGGTGGCGGCGTTGGCCTCGAGGAGCAGGGTCTGGTTGCGGGCGGGTGCGCCGGTCGGGACGTCGATACGCAGCAGCAGGTTTACCGACTCGTTGGTACCGGGAACTGCGGCGGCGACCGGCAGCCCGCCGCCGAGGAAGCGCGCCTGCCATCCCTCCGGCAGGTTCCGGATCGAGAGCGCCGCGCGCTCGGGCGGCAGATTGTAGTTCTGCAGCTTGAGCTTCAAGGTCGCCGGCTCGCCGGGGCGGGCGTTCACCGACGGAAAGTCGGTCACGAACCAAAGGCCCTTCACGTCCGGCTTCGGCGGATCGGCGGCTACTGCAACGGTCGCCGCAAGGAGGGTCAGCCCGAAGACGATGGACAGCAATCGCAATCTGCGCACGAGACTTCTCCCACGCGCTCCGCGTTTGATCCGGCGCCGCCCCCGGAGCGCTTGGGGCGGCGCCGACGGGACCGCCCCGAACGCACGGGGCGAATTCGGGGAAGGGAGATAGGAAGGGCTCCTGCGAGTGCAAGCCCCCGGCCGGAGGACTTTCGGCGGGACGGAGCCGGCCTGAACGCGAGGATGTCGAGATCGGCCTGCTCGCAGCGGCCGACGCCGCCGCACCGGCGGACTCAGTGAGCGCCACCAGTTCGTCGGGCGCGCCTAGCGGCGACGTCGCCGCGAATGCGCGCATCCCGAGCGCCGCGTGGTCGGCCATTCATTCCGTCCGCCACACCGACGGCGTTGGCCTGCGCTGGGTTCCTGCGAAGGCCCGTTGAGCCGATCGATCGCGCGCCCTCGGCACGTACGATGCCGTAGCCCCGGCGCTGCCAAGGTTTCGCATCGCGCGAGTGGAGTCCCGCTGCTCGGGGCGCGGGTCGATCGAGTATCCGGGCCGGCGCTGCTGTCCCGCCTTAGACCATTTCCCTGACCGTCGACCGGGTCGAGAGCACACCGGACAGCCATTCCGCCCAGAACACCCCATCGCCGGGCGATGCGTCCGGCTCACGCGAGAACTCCGGTGTGCAAGCCGCGGCCGGCTCATCCGGCAGAGGCCGCGCCGGCTTCCGCGGGAAGGGCACGACCTGGCCCCGCGGCTCGTGGTCGTCGGGCGGGCGCTGGTTCGAGCCGCCGGCAAGCGCCAGCCGCGGCGGCATCATGTCTCCTTCGTCGCTGTCGTCCAGCCATGGCGACAAAGCGAGCTTTGCGTACATGACTTCCCTCCCTCCTTCATTGGCTCGCCAAGAGGAGCAAGACGCAGGGTTGATAAAGGAGCGGAAAATTCGGGCCGCAAGGGGGCGCGTGAAAATTTTTCGCGCGCCCCGCTTGATGACACGACCGGCCGGTCTATGTCGCATTTCGCCGGATGCCCATTCAG
>VGEH01000209.1 GCA_016869375.1 Alphaproteobacteria bacterium
CTCGGTCATCCAGGGCGACGCCGACACCGATCTCCGCGACTACCCGACCGCTGCCTTCGACTTTGCGGTCCTGAGCCAGACGCTGCAGGCGACCGTGGACCCGAAAGGCGTGCTGACCGAGTTGGCGCGGATCGCCCGGCACGCCATCGTGTCCTTCCCGAACTTCGGCCATTGGCGCGTGCGCTGGTCGGTCGCGGCGCGCGGCCGCATGCCGATGACCCCGGCGCTCTCCCACCAGTGGTGGGAGACTCCAAATATCCATCTCTGCACCATCCGCGATTTCGTGAGGCTCGCCGAGACGCTCGGCGTCGCCATCGTCGAAGGCTGGGCGCTCGACGGCGCCGGCCGGCCGCTCGCCGCGCGAGCCACCTCGCGCTGGGCCAACTTCGCCGCCGCTCAGGCGATCTTCAAGCTTCGTCGGGCCTAGTCGCCGAGTGCCGGGCGGCGGCCGGAGCCGCGCCGCCCTGGATCGGCACCAGCATGCGCTTGCGCTTGCGTGTCCCCTGCGGGATCACGGTGCCGGCATAGATCTGCTTCGCCGCCTCGACCATGACGACGCCGGCAAAGGTCGAGGCCCAGCGCTCGCCGAACCGGTCGAACTCGCGCGACCAGCGCGCCAGCGGCACCAGCGCCTGCGGCGGCAGGAAGAGCGCGGTGGCGCTCTGCACTGGCGTGAACAAGGTGTCGCGCAAGAGGCGCGAGAGCTGTCCCAGCGAATAGGGCTGGCCGTGACCGAAGGGCGTGCGGTCGCTCCGCGCCCAGACGCCGCGGCGATTGGGAGCCACCACCAGCAGGCGGCCATTCCCGGCCAGAACCCGCCAGGCCTCGCGCAGCATCGGCCGCAGCTGCTCGGCCCCTTCAAGCGCATGCACCAGCAGCACACGGTCGAAGGAGAGGTCCGGGAAGGGCAGCTCCGTCTCCTCGGCCAGGGTCACCAGATTGGGGCCGGGACGAGGCCAGGGCAGAACCCCCTGGCTCGCCGGCATCGCCGCGACCAGGCGCGCCGCTTCCTCGCGGTAGAGCGTGAGGTAGGGCGTGGCGAAGCCGAGACCCAGCACCGACAGGCCCCTGGCATCGGGCCAGAGCCGCCGGATACGGGCACGGATCAGCCGCCGCGCCACCTGTCCGCGGCGCGAGGCGTAAAAGTCCCGGAGGTCCACGATGTCCGTGAACATGGCGCTATTCTAACACCCTCTGCTATCGTCCGCCGCCCCGAGCCGAGACGGCCTTTCCATGAACCAGATCGACGTCGAGCAGATCCCAGTCCTCAAGGACAATTATGTCTACCTGGTACGCGACCGCTCAAGCGGCAAGGTCGGCGTGGTCGACCCCGCCGTGTCCGATCCCGTGCTGGAACGCGCCCAGGCGCTTGGGTGGACGATCACGCACATCCTGAACACCCATCACCACGGCGACCATGTCGGCGGCAACATGGCGATCAAGGCGGCGACCGGCTGCACCATCGTCGGTCCCCGCGCCGATCGCGACCGCATCCCCGGCATCCAGATCGAGGTCGGCGACGGCGATGTCTTCAAGCTCGGCGAGGCGCCCGCCGAGGTCTTCGACGTGCCGGGCCACACGCGCGGCCACATCGCCTACTGGTTCCGCGACTCCGACGCGCTGTTCTGCGGCGACACGCTGTTCGCCGCCGGCTGCGGCCGGATGTTCGAAGGGACTCCGCAGCAGTTCTGGACTTCCCTCGGGAAGCTGAAGGCGCTGCCCGATCCAACCCGCGTCTACTGCGCGCATGAGTACACGCAGTCCAATATCCGGTTCGCACTGTCGGTCGATGGCGGCAATCCCGCGCTCCAAGATAGAAGCCGCCGTGTCGACGCGCTCCGTGCCGAGAACAAGCCGACCGTACCCTCGACCATGGCCGAGGAGCGTGCGACCAATCCCTTCCTGCGCGCCGACCAGGCGGCGCTCGCCCGCAGCGTCGGGCTCGGTTCTGGCGATCCGGTCGCCGTCTTCGCTGCCGTGCGCAAAGCCAAAGACTCGTTTTAGTCCCCCCAAGAGGAAACCGATGAAGCTCTACTTCAATCCCGCCTCGCCCTATGTCCGCAAGGTGATGGTCACGGCGATCGAATGTGGCATCGACGGCCGCATCCAGCAGGTGCCGACCGCCGTCACGCCGGTGAAGCCGAACCCGGACGTCGCCAAGGACAATCCGCTGATGAAGGTGCCGACGCTGGTCACCGATGACGGCATCGTTCTCTACGATTCCCGCGTGATCTGCGAGTACCTCGACTCCCAGCATGCCGGCACCAAGCTGATCCCGGTCTCCGGCCCCGACCGCTGGCGCGTGCGCCGCTGGGAGGCGATGGCCGACGGCATCACCGATGCCGGCCTGCTCTGCCGCTACGAGGTCGTGGTGCGGCCCGAGGACAAGCGCAACGCCGACTGGACCAACGGCCAGATGACCAAGGTGCTCCAGGGCCTCGACATGGCGGAGAACGATTCCCAGCTGCTCTCCGGCCCGATCAACCTCGGTCAGATCGCGCTCGCCTGCTCGATCGGCTGGCTCGAATTCCGTGACGTCGCCGGCGACATCCGCAAGACCCGGCCGAAGCTGGCTTCCTGGTACGAGCGCTTCTCCAATCGGCCCTCGATGCAGGCGACCAAGCCCGCGCAGTTGTGAGCGCCGACGACCTGATCACCCGCCTGGGGCTCAAGCCGCATCCCGAGGGCGGGCATTACCGGGAGACCTTCCGCGACCGTCCGGCTTCGGGCGGTCGCGGCGCCTTGACGACCATTCTCTATCTGCTCAAGGCGGGCGAGACCTCTCGCTGGCATCGCGTCACCGACGCCGTCGAGATCTGGCACTTTCACGATGGCGACGATCTCGAGCTTTCATTGTCGAACGGCAGGGCGGTCGAGCACTACGTCCTCGGACGCGTGAACCCACAGGTCGCGGTGCCGGCCGATGTCTGGCAGTCGGCACGGCCGTTAGGGGCTTTCACCCTGGTAGGCTGCGCCGTGGCGCCGGCCTTCGAATTCTCCTCCTTCGAGATGGCGCCTCAGGGCTGGGAGCCGGGCTGACGGCGGAGCACGTCGAGCGTCGCCAGCGCCGCGCCGCCGACGATGAGAAAGGTCGCGGCACCGACGATCCAGCTCGCCTCGCCCTTGCCGAAGAGAATAAGCAGAGCCGTCGAGCCCAAGGGTGCGATGTAGAAGAGGCCGCCGAGCGCCTGGATGTCGCCATGCTTCATGCCGACATCCCAGGTGAAGAAGGCGAGCCCGATGGGGCCGATGCCGAGCAGCAGGACGGCGAGCCACTCGCCGCCCGCGGGCCACACGGTCGTTTCCAGCAGGACATGACAGAGCGCCGCAAGGATCGCAGTGACGGCACAGAAGCCGCCGACCGCCGTCGTCGGTACCTCGCCGAAGCGGCGGCTCAGGACCGAGTAGCTCGACCAGATCAGCGCGCAGGCGAAGGCGGCGGCGTAGCCGAGCGCGAACTCCGCCTTGAAGGCGACGCGGCCGCCATCGGTGACGACGAGCGCGGTGCCGGCGAGACCCGCAAGCGCGCCAGCCAGGTGATACCAGCGCAACCGCTCGCCCGGCAGCAGCGAGGAGAAGACGACGATCAGCAGAGGCGAGAGATAGGCGATGAGGCCCGCCTCGACCGGCGGTGCGGCGCGCAGCGCAACGAAATAGGCGAAGTGGTAGCCGAACAGCCCGTAGATGCCGAGCGCCCAGACCGACGGTCGTTGGCGCAGATGCCGGAGCCCCTCGCCGCGCGCGACCCACAACGCGATCGAGGCGGTGCCGGGAATCGCGAAGGCCATGGCGACGAGCTGGAACGGCGGCACCGGACCGGCGAGCGTGGTGAGAAGCGCGAGGGCCGCCCACATGGCGATGGCGGAAAACCCGATCAGCGTCGCACGGCGACGGGATGGCAGAGCAGTGGTCATTGATTGAGAGAAGGTTCGTTCAGCTTCGTTTGCGCATCGTCCGCGCCAGCTCGATGACGCGGATGGTTTCTGACCACAGTTTCAACTCCGCGAGACGCGACTCCGGCACCCATTCCGCCCGGTCGGCGTCGTCGCCAGCGACGAGGTCGCCCTTCTTCCACTCGGCGAGCACGTCGATCAGCGTGAAGTGGAAGCGGACGCGCCCCTGATCGTCGCGGCGGATCGAGTCGACGGCGGTGACGATCTCCAGCGGCACGACCTCGATGCCGGCTTCCTCCCGGACCTCGCGGATGGCGGTCTCGTAGATCGTCTCGCCGGCATCCTGGGCGCCGCCGGGAATGCTCCACTGCCCGCGCCGCGAGCCCTTGCTCGAGCGCACGAGGAGCACGTCATCGCCGCGGAAGACGATGGCGCCGATGCCGACCCAGGGACGGTCCGGATACTCTCTAGGGTCGATGCCCACGCCCTAATACATGTGCTGGCCGCCGTTGACCGACAGCGTCGAGCCGGTGATGAAGCCCCCTTCGTCGTCGACGAGGAAGCAGACCGTGCGCGCGATCTCGGAGGCCTTGCCGAGGCGGCCGACGGGGATGCGGGCGACGATCTTCTCGAGCACGTTCGGCGGCACGGCGCGGACCATGTCGGTGTCGATATAGCCCGGCGCCACCGCGTTCACGGTGATGCCGGCGGCGGCGCCTTCCTGCGCCAGCGCCTTGGTGAAGCCGTGGATGCCGGATTTGGCGGCGGCGTAGTTGACCTGGCCGTACTGGCCGGCCTGGCCGTTGATCGAGCCGATATTGACGATGCGCCCGAACTTGCGCGCGCGCATGCCTTCGATCACCGCGCGGCACATGTTGAAGCAGGAGGAGAGGTTGGTCTGGATGACCTGGTTCCACTGCTCGAAGCTCATCTTGTGCATGGTGCCGTCGCGCGTGATGCCGGCATTGTTGACCAGGATGTCGACGGGGCCGAGATCGGCCTCGATCTGCTTGATGCCGGCCTGGCACTGGGCGAAATCGCTGACGTCCCATTTGTAGGACTTGATCCCGGTCGCCTTGGTGAAGGCGGCCGCGACCTCGGCGTTGCCGCCGTAATTGGCGGCGACCTTGTAGCCCTTGTCCCTGAGCGCGATCGAGATCGCCTCGCCGATGCCGCGCGTGCCGCCGGTGACGACCGCAACCCGAGCCATGAAATCCTCCCCGAACTTTCTTGATTTGTGACGACGACGATCAGCGTTCGACGCAGAGCGCGATGCCCATGCCGCCACCGATGCAGAGCGTGGCAAGGCCCTTCTTGGCGCTCCGCTTCTGCATCTCGTAGAGCAGCGTGGTCAGGATGCGGGCACCCGAGGCGCCGATCGGATGGCCGAGCGCGATGGCGCCGCCATTGACGTTGACCTTGGCCGGATCCCAGCCGAGATCCTTGTTCACCGCACAGGCCTGGGCCGCGAAAGCCTCGTTGGCCTCGATCAGGTCGAGATCGCCGACGCTCCACCCCGCCTTCTCCAGCGCGGCGCGGCTGGCCGGGATCGGGCCGGAGCCCATCACCGCCGGCTCGACGCCGCGGGTCGCCCATGAGGCGATGCGCGCGAGCGGCGCGATGCCGCGCTTCTTCGCCTCGTCGGCGGTCATCAGCACCAGCGCCGCGGCGCCGTCATTGATGCCGGACGCGTTGCCGGCGGTGACGGTGCCGTCCTTGGCGAAGGCGGGGCGCAGCTTGGAGAGCACCTCTACCGTGGTGCCGGCGCGCGGATGCTCGTCGGTGTCGATCACCTGGTCGCCCTTCCGGGTCTTGATCGTGATCGGCACGATCTCGTCCTTGAAGCGGCCGGACTTGATCGCGGCCTCGGCCTTGGCCTGGCTGCCGGCAGCGAACTCGTCCTGCTGCACGCGGTTGATCTGCCACTTCTGCGCCACGTTCTCGGCGGTGTTGCCCATGTGGTAGCCGTTGAAGACGTCCCAGAGCCCGTCCTTGATCATGGTGTCGACCATCTCGGCATTGCCCATCTTGGTGCCGGAGCGGAGATGCATGCAGTGCGGCGACAGGCTCATGCTCTCCTGCCCGCCGGCGACGACGATGCTGGCATCGCCGTTGCGGATCGACAGCATGCCGTTGGCGACGGCGCGAAGGCCGGAGCCGCAGACCTGGTTGATGCCCATGGCGGTGGCGCCGACCGGGATCTTGGCGGCGATGGCGGCTTGGCGCGCAGGGTTCATGCCGGCGCCGGCGCCGAGCACCTGGCCCAGGATAACCTCGTTGACCTCGGCCGCCTCGACCTTGGCGCGGCCGAGCGCGGCGGTGATCGCCGCGGCGCCGAGCTCATGCGCCGGCAGCGTCGAGAGACCGCCCGAGAAGGCGCCGATCGGCGTGCGGGCGGCGGAAGCGATGACGATGTCCTGGGCCATGAGGCTCCTCCGGGTCTGGCGGGCGAGACGCCCTGTCTGAGTGAGATTAGGCGCCGGGACCTTAAAGAAGGGTAATTCCTAACGGAATCGGACCAGCCTTAGGCTGGTCAGAGAATGAGACGATGTCCTGATTGCGGTCATGTTCGAGCGTGGCGACTGGGCGATGGACGGCTGAAGTGCCGTCGTTGCGGTCATCG
>VGEH01000210.1 GCA_016869375.1 Alphaproteobacteria bacterium
ACCACCGCGACGAGGACCTTTACCCGCTGCTGCAAAGGCTTTTACGATCAACTCCACTCAACGAAATCGACAAAATCCTGGTCCGAAATCGTTAGGGATTACCAAACAAAAAGGGCGGGAGCCTCGGCTCCCGCCCTTCGCGTTTGAAGGTGGCGGCGCTTACTTCGGCGCCATCACCGTGTCCTTGACGCCGTCAGGATAGTGCAGGCGGCCATTGACCCAGCTATATCCGGCCTTGGTCAGCACTTCCTTCGCCCGGTCGAGGTTGTACATGTCCTTGGTGACCGCCGGGTTGTGCCAATACTCGAGCACGGTCGAGACGATGGCGTTGGTCGGCACCGCCTGGTCTTTCCAGGCCGAGGCCGCCAGCAGCTCGCGGTCGGTGGCGAGCGAGAGCGCGCGGCGGAAAGCCTGATCCTTCATCGGCATGCGCTTCAGGTTGAAGCCCATGTATTCGACGCCGATGGTGACGCCGCTCTTGATCGCGATCTGGCCGCTATCCTTGGCGAGCTTATCGAGCGTCTCGAAATCGCCGCGATACTCGGAGAGGAAGTTGATCTCGCCCTGCTTCAGCATGCCGATGGTCGCCTCCATGTTCGGCACGATACGGAGGATCCAGCGCTCGGCCTTCGGCGGCGACCAATGGTCTTTGTTCGCCGTCAGAAGCACCTCGGCGTTGCGCCGCCAATGGGTGAACTTGTACGGGCCGGAGCCGATCAGCTCTTCCGGCTGGTAGCTGTCGAGGGTCTGGCCCTTCGCCTTCAGGTCGGCAACGACCGGCCGCCAGATATGCGCCGGGGTCAGGTTTACCTTGGCCAGCGTCGAGGTCAGGAATGGCGCCGACGGCGTTTTCAGCGTCATGCGCACGGTGCGGTCGCCGGTCTTCTCGACCTTGGCGATGATGTTGAGGAACGGCGCATACATAGGCGCCATCGAACCGACTTCGCCGAAGGTGAACAACACGTCGTCGACTGTGACCGGCTTGCCGTCATGCCACTTCATGCCGGAGCGGAGCGTCAGGTCGATCGTCTTGTCGTCGACCCACTTGTACGATTCGGCCGCCCATGGTTCGGGCAGCCCCTTCGGGTTGATGCGCATCATCCGATCCCAGACCAGGTCGGTGATCCAGGAGGCCGCTGCGCCGCCAATCGCCATCGGTACGAGGTTCAGGAGATTGTCCGAAGTATTGAGGACGATGTCCTTCTTTGCGCCGGTCGGCGTCAGTCCGATATGGGTCCAGAAATTGAGAATGCCGAGGCCGGATTGCTGGACCGCGGTCTTTTCGTCGAACACGTCCTTGCGGATCGCGTAGTTGACGATCGGGTTGACGAAGAAGATGTAGGAGGGATCGTTCGCCTGGATCTCCTGCGCCTTCCATACGAGCTCCTGGCGCTTCTTCGGATCGAGCTCGACCTGCTGGCCGGCGGCTGCCTTGTCGTACTCGGCGTTGGCGTAGCCCGGATAGTTGTAGCCCTTGGCACCGGTCGAGGAGTGGAAGAGGTTGTAGATCACCTCGTCCGGGTCGCTGCGCTCGGGCCGGCCGACGATCGACCACATCGCCATGTCGAAGCAGGCGGCGCCCTCGCAGGCGCTGCGGTCGAAGTAGACCGTATCCAGCTTCTGCTTGTACGGCACCTCCTTGACCTTCACGTCGAGGCCAAGCTTCTTCCACATGTCGGCGAGGAGGTAGGCGGCCTGGCTCGCATTCGGGTTGGCGGCCTGGGTGTCGGCGGTCAGCTCGATCGAGCGGACGCGGTCGCCAGCGGCATTCGACTCGGTCGAGAGCGACGTGAGCGCCAAGACGCTCGCACCGACGGCCAGCAAGGCTTTAAGCGGCATTTTTGCAGTCATTCTGCGTCTCCCGCGTTCCGTATGAGTGGCTGATCTCCCTGTCCGGTTGTGTCGGGCTCAAGCGCCACGACCGTCCGGCAGTTTCCCGCAGGAAAGCTTATCGGGTGCGGGCAAATCTGCAAGAATGACTTAGCGCCCGATCAGCAAGCGGAGACGACCATGGCAGCCCGTCAGCCCATCTCATCGCCGGCCGCGTGGTATGGGGCCGAGCTCGGCCGCAAGGACAATTGGGTCCGCTCGCTCACCCCCGGCGCCCTCGACGAGATCGACCGCGCGACCAAGGAAGTCGTCCGCCGCGGCGTCCCCCTCTACGAGGCGACCAGGAAGGATTTCCCGCTTGACCAGGCGGCAGCGCAGCTCCGCATGGTCGGCGAGGAGGTCGAGAAGGGCATCGGCTTCGTGCTCATGCGTGGCATCGAGGGCATGCGCTACTCGAAGGACGAGCTCCGCCAGATGTTCTGGGGCATGAGCCTCTATCTCGGGACCGCCGTGCCCTTCGCCCAGCAGGCGAACAAGTTCGACGACGTCCGGAACTTCGGTGACAAGCCCGGTACCAATTTCTCGCGCGGCAATCGGACGAACGCCGAGCTGATGTTCCACACCGACACCGCCGACATCACCGCGCTCATGTGCATGCGCACCGCGCGCCAGGGCGGCATCAGCAAGATCGCGAGCTCGATCACCATCCATAACGAGATGCTGAGGCGCCGGCCCGAGTTGCTCGACCTCCTGTTCGAGCCCTATCACAGCTCGCGTAACACCGAGGAGCGGCCGGGCGAGCCGCGCTACTACACCATGCCGGTCTTCGGCATGAAGGATGGGCACTTCGCCTCGCACATCTCGCGCCGGCTGGTCCGTGCCGCCCAGGAGTTCCCCGAGGTGCCGCGCATCAGCGAGGCGCAGCTCGAGGCGATCGACCTGCATGCAGCGATCGCCGAGGAGACCTGCCTCTACTTCGCGATGCAGCCCGGGGACATCGAGTGGTTCACCAACCACACGCTGCTGCACTCGCGCACCGAATTCCAGGACGGCAATACCGAGGAGCAGACGCGCCACCTGCTGCGCGTCTGGCTGTCGACGCCGAACAGCCGGCCGCTGCCCGACAGCTTCAAGACGCTCTACGGCCGCACCGGCGCGGGCGAGATCCGCGGTGGCCACTGGCGCGGCGACCACCTGCCGCACTGACGCTAGCCGCGGAGGTGACAGGCGGCCCAGTGACCGGGCCGTTTCTCCTCGAGCAGGGGCACGATCTCGCGGCATTTCGGGATCGCGATCGGGCAGCGCGTATGGAAGGGGCAGCCCGGCGGCGGCGCCGTCGGCTTCGGCAGCTCGCCCTTGAGGATGATGCGCGCACGCTTCCTCTGTGCCACCGGGTCGGGCAGCGGGATCGCCGAGATCAGCGCCTCCGTATAGGGGTGCAGCGGCTCGCGGAAGAGATTGTCGCGCGGCGCCAGCTCGACGATGCGGCCGAGATACATGACGGCGACGCGGTGGCTGATGTGGCGGACGACCGAGAGGTCGTGCGAGATGAAGAGGTAGCTCAGGTTCAGCTTCTGCTGGAACTCCATCAGCAGGTTCAGGATCTGCGAGCGGATCGAGACGTCGAGCGCCGAGACCGGCTCGTCGCAGACGATCAGCTTGGGCTTGAGCGCCAGCGCGCGGGCGATGACCAGGCGCTGGCGCTGGCCGCCGGAGAACTCGTGCGGATATCGTGAGGCGCGTTCCGGTGGCAGGCCGACCAGCCCGAGCAGCTCGCTGACCTGCTGGCGCAGCGCCGCACCTTGGGCGAGCCCATGGGCCAGCAGCGGCTCGCCGATGCTCTCGCCGACCCGGAGCTTCGGGTTCAGCGCCGAATAGGGGTCCTGGAAGATCATCTGCACGTCGCGCCGGAGCGCGCGCAGCTCTTCGCCTGTCGCACCGGTGACGTCGCGCCCCTCGAAGCGGATCTGCCCCGCGGTCGGCGTCACCAGCCGGAGCACGGCATTGCCGAGCGTGGATTTGCCGCAGCCGCTTTCGCCGACGAGGCCGAGCGTCTCGCGTTCGCCGAGGGAAAAGGTGACGCCGTCGACGGCGCGCACCGCCGGCGGATGGCGGCCGCGCCAGTTGCGCCGGCCCCGGAAGTGGACGGCGAGGTTGGCGATGCCAAGCACCTCGCTCATGACGCGCCGACCTCGTCGCGCCGCCAGCAGGCGGAGCGGCGGCCGGAAGACTCGACGGGGAGCAGGCCTGGCTCCTCTTTCAGGCACCTCTCGATCGCCATCGGGCACCGGCTGGCGAAGCGGCAGCCAGCCTTGTGGCTGCCGGGTCGCGGCACCGCGCCTTCGATCACCGGCAGACGCGTGCCGGGCACGTCGTCGAGACGCGGCACGCTCTTTAGCAGCGCTTCAGTGTAGGGGTGCCGCGGGCGGGCGAAGAGGTCGAGGGCATC
Organism: Alphaproteobacteria bacterium; assembly: GCA_016869375.1. Taxonomy (GTDB): domain Bacteria; phylum Pseudomonadota; class Alphaproteobacteria; order SHVZ01; family SHVZ01; genus SHVZ01. Next base: position 4,280 of record VGEH01000210.1, read on the forward strand.
GGCTTCCTCGACGATGCGGCCCGCATACATGACCAGAACGCGGTCGGCCATGTCCGCCACGACGCCCATGTCATGGGTGATCAGGATGACGCTGGCGCCGATCTCGGCGCGGCGCTGCTTGATCAGCTCGAGGATCTGCGCCTGGATGGTGACGTCGAGCGCGGTGGTCGGCTCGTCGGCGATCAGCAGACTCGGCTGGCCGGCGAGCGCCCCCGCGATCATGACGCGCTGGCACATGCCGCCCGACAGCTCGAAAGGATACTGCTTGAGCCTGAGCTGAGCGTCGGTGATGCCGACGGTTTCCAGCAGCTTCTGCGCATGGAAGAGTGCCGCCTGCTTGTCCAGGTCCTGATGCGCCTGGATCGCCTCGACCAGCTGCGCGCCGACCGTCATCAGCGGGTCGAGCGCGGCGACCGGCTCCTGGAAGATGATCGACATGTCCTTCCCACGCAGCTTCTGCATGCCGGCTTCGTCGAGCTCGTGCAGTTGCTGACCGGCGAGGTCGATGCGGCCATCGGTGCGGCGTGCCGCGGCTGGCAGCAGGTCCATCAGCGCGAAGGCCGTCATCGACTTGCCGCAGCCGCTCTCGCCGACGATGGCGACGACCTGGCTCCGTCCGACCGCGAAGGAAACTTGGTCGACCACCGCCGCATCGCCGATCATGACGGTGAGGTTCTCGACGGAGAGGAGCGGGGTCGCGGTCATCGCCTCAGTCGAGCGTGATGTCGGTGGTGACCAGCTTTAGCTTCCTCGCGAACTTCTTCGCGTTGGCCGATTTCTGGTGATGGCGGGCGATCTCTTCGGCCGTGGCGACCCAGACGCCGCGTGTGTTGCAGACCTTGGTCAGCAGCTTTCGCAGCATGCGGATGCGCTGGCCACGGCCGGAGATCCAGGGATGGATCGTGATCATGAACAGCGTGCCGAATTCGCGCGTCGCCTCGAACTCCTCCATCCAGCCATCGACGACCACGTTGGGGTTGGCCGGCGGTGTCTTGTCGGTCGGGCCACCGACATAACGGAAGTAGGGCGCGTCATCGACGAACCACTGCACCGGGATCTCGGGCAGGCCGTCGAGGGAATAGGGGTGGTCCATGCCCATCAGCGAGCTGTCGTAGAGGAAGCGGTGCTTCCGGAGGCAGCGATGCACGGTTGGCGTCAACTCCCAGGACGGCGAGCGATATCCCACCGGCGCCCTGCCGAGCTGCTCCCTGAAGACCTTGATCGAGTGCTTGAGGATCTTGTCGTTCTCGACCTCGCCCAGCTCGTCGACGCGCTCATGGTAGTAGCCATGCGCCGCGGCCTCGTGCCCGCCCTTGGCGATCGCCGGCAGGATCTCAGGGTAGGTCTTGGCGATCCATCCCGGGGTGTAGAAGCTACCTTTGATGCCGAACTCGTCGCAGAGGCCGAGGATGCGCGAGAGTCCGACACGCGGGCCGAAGCGGCGCTGCTCGATCTCGCCCAGCATCTCGACCTTCTTACCGCGCTGGCGCCAGATGTAGGGGCTCTCGCCATCGACATCGGCGGTGAAGCAGGCGGCCGAGGTGTAGCCCTTCGGCCATTCATAGCCGGTCGCGAACTCGAACATGGCTCAGGCCTTCTGCTTGTAGAAGTCGGGGTTGAAGGTACCGATCGAATTGCCGCCATCGACCGCGATCGTCGCACCGGTGATGAAGTCGGCCTCTTCCGAGCAGAGGAACATGATCGCGGCCGGTGCATCCTTCGGTCCCGAAGCGCGGCCCATCGGGATGCGCGCGATCATCGCCGTCACATATTCATCCGAGAGCGCGCTGACCTCGCTGCCGGGGACGAAGCCGGGCTCGACCGCATTGACGCGGATGCCAAGCGGGGCGAGCTCGAGCGCGAAGCCCTTGGTCAGACGGTCGATCGCGGTCTTGGAGGTGCAGTAGATGACCGAGCCCATCGCCATGCGGCGGGCCGCGCCGGAAGAGATGTTGACGATCGAGCCCTTGACCTTGCGCTTGACCATCAGGTTCGCCATGTCGCGCGACATCAGGAACGGCGCCCGCAGGTTCACGTCCATCATCTCGTCATAGGCTTCGTTGTGGTCCTCCCCCTGAAAAGTGGTCCACCCTGAACTATGTCTTTTGACAAGAAGGAGGACTGCAATGCCGAAGAAGAGGCACAAGCCTGAAGAGATCG
>VGEH01000211.1 GCA_016869375.1 Alphaproteobacteria bacterium
GGCCGAGACGAGCCCCGCGGCCCCGGCCGCGACGAGCGCGCCGCGCCAGCCGAGCGGCACGGTCAGGGCCGCGATCGCCACCGGGGCGGCGGCGAAGCCCAGGTAGCCGGCGAAGGTGTGGATCGAGAACGCGCGGCCGATCCGCCGCTTGTCGACCGAGGCGTTGAGGATGGAATAGTCGGCCGGGTGATAGACCGAGTTGGCGATGCCGGCGAGGCCCATCAGCACCAGCGTCGCGACATAGCTCGAGGTGAAGCCGATCGCGCCCATCGCCGCCGCGTGCAGCGCGAGGCCCAGGATCAGCACCTGCTTGCCGCCGATGCGGTCGACCAGCACGCCCATCGCCGGCTGCAGCAGGCCGGTGCCGATGTTGAGCGCCGCCATCAGGAGGCCGAGCGCGGCGTAGGAGACGCCATAGGTCTCCTTCAGCACCGGGAACAGCGGCGGCAGCGCCAGCACGTAGAAGTGGCTGAAGAAATGCGCGAGGCTGACCAGGCCGACGACCCTGGTGTCGCTGCGCGCATCGGCAGTGATCGCGACCATGATGTTCCGGACGAAGAGGGGGAGGCGATCGTCATCCTAGCACAAGGATCATGCTCCCTCTCCCACCGGTGCCCGTCGTACCCCCTCTCCCGCCGCAGGCAGGGGGAGGGATGGGGAGGGGGCGAGCGAAGCGAGGGGGGATATTCGCGATGCGCTCAGCGCAGGTCATCTGACGAGGCCTCCTCCCCACCTCGCAGGGAGAGGGAGTACGAAGTTGCGTACTCTCTCTTCGCAAAGGTCTCCGCCGGGAGAGGGCTTGCGACGGCGCTCTTGCAAGCGGCATCGCACAGGCGTATGTGAGGGCCCTTCGGGGGACCGCAGACCCCCCGTCAGACGGCTCCAAGACGTCCAAGCTCTGCACAACTCGCTCGAGCGAGGAGTGCACGCATGGATTCGAGCCCCGACTCTCTCACCCCTGAACAGCTATACGCCCGGCTCGGCACCGCCGCGTCGCCGATCCTCGTCGATGTCCGCCGCGGCCCGGCTTTCGAGGCCGGCGACACCATGATCGTCGGCGCGCGCCGTCGCGTGCCGGAGGATGTCGCGCGCTGGCGCGCCGAGCTGCCGGCCGGAACGCCGGTCGTCGTCTACTGCGTTCATGGCCATGAGGTGAGCCAGAACGCGGCCGCCGCTCTGCGTGCTGCCGGGATCGCGGCGTCGTACCTCGCCGGCGGCATTACCGCCTGGGCCGAGCAGGGGCTGCCGACCCGGCGCAAGCTCGGCGCAGCGCGAACCAGATGGGTGACACGTGCGCGGCCGAAGGTCGATCGCATCGCCTGCCCCTGGCTGGTCCGGCGCTTCGTCGATCCGGAGGCCGAATTCCTCTACGTCCCGTCCGAGCAGGTGTTCCCGGTCGCCAAGGAGACCGGCGCCATCCCCTACGACATTCCCGGCGCTGAGCCCTTCTCGCATGACGGCGAGCTCTGCTCCTTCGACGGCTTCATCAAGGTCTATGGCATCCGGGACCCCACGCTCGATCATCTCGCCCTGATCGTGCGCGGCGCCGATACCGGACGCCCGGATCTCACGCCCCAGTCGGGCGGGCTTCTTGCCGTCTCTCTCGGTCTTTCTGCGAACAACCCCGACGACGATCACGCCATGCTGGAACAGGGCATGCCCGTCTATGATGCGCTCTACGCCTGGTGCCGCAGCGCCAGGGACGAGACGCATAACTGGAAGCCGGCGGGAGCCTGAGGGGGTGTCGATGTCTGAAGCAACTGCCGCGGCGACGTCGTCCGCCGCTCCGTCGCACGGCGTCAGCCTGGGGGAGGCGCTGCGCGTCTGGACGCGGATCGCGCTCCTGAGCTTCGGCGGCCCGGCCGGCCAGATCGCGGTGATGCACCGCATCCTGGTCGAGGAGAAGCGCTGGGTCGGCGAGGGCCGGTTCCTGCATGCGCTCAACTACTGCATGCTGCTCCCCGGTCCGGAGGCGCAGCAGCTCGCCACCTATATCGGCTGGCTGATGCACCGGACGCTCGGCGGCATCATGGCCGGCGGGTTGTTCATCCTGCCCGGCGCCGTCGCGATCATGGCCCTCAGCTACGTCTATGCCGGCTGGGGCAACGTTCCCATCGTCGTCGCGCTGTTTTTCGGGTTGAAAGCGGCGGTGCTCGCGATCGTGCTCGAGGCGGTGTTCCGCATCGGCCGCCGCGCGCTCAGGAACCGGGTGCTGGTCGGCCTCGCCGTCGCCGCCTTCATCGGCATCTTCTTCTTCAGCGTGCCTTTCCCCGTCATCGTGTTCGGCGCCGGCCTGATCGGCTATCTCGGTACCCGCGCCGGGCTTTCGGTCTTCCAGGCCGGCGGCGGCCATGGCGCGGCAAAGAACGCGCCGTCGGACGCCGAGAGCCTGCTCGGCGAGGCGCTGCCGGATCATGCGCGGCCGACCGTCGCGCATTCGCTCACGGTGTCTGCCGTCTGGCTGGGCCTTTGGCTCGTACCCGTGCTGGCGATCGTCTGGAGCTTCGGCCTCGCCGACACCTACAGCCAGATCGCGATCTTCTTCTCCAAGATGGCGATGGTCACCTTCGGCGGCGCCTATGCGGTGCTGGCCTATGTGGCGCAGCAGGCCGTCGAGACCTATGGCTGGCTCAAGCCCGGCGAGATGCTGGACGGGCTCGGCATGGCGGAGACGACGCCCGGGCCGCTGATCATGGTCCTGCAGTTCGTCGGATTCATGGCCGCCTATCGCGATCCCGGATCGCTGCATCCGATGATGGCCGGCACGCTCGGCGGGCTGCTCGCCGCCTGGGTGACCTTCACGCCCTGCTTCCTCTGGATCTTCTTCGGCGCGCCCTTCGTCGAGGCGCTGCGCGGCAACCGCGCGGTCTCGGGCGCGCTGTCGGCGATCACCGCGGCGGTGGTCGGCGTGATCATGAACCTGGCGATCTGGTTCGCTATTCACACCGTCTTCCGCGACGCCGTGCCGGTCCGCGGCTTCGGCCTCTCCTTCGATATGCCGGTTCTTTCGAGCGTCGATCCCTGGGCGTTCGCGCTGTCGCTGGCGGCGATGCTGGCGATCCTCCGCTTCAAGGTCGGCATGCTGAAGGCGCTGGCAGCCTGCTCGGCGGCCGGGCTCGCGCTCCACTTCCTCGGCCTGGTGTCGTGACGGCGCTCGCGCCCTCCGCCCGGCCGCTTCCCTGATTCTCGATGGAGCTCCCCATACGCTATCTCGTGCAGCCGCTGCCGTTCAAGCCGCATCGGCTCGACGGCTTCACCGATGCTCTCCTGCTGAGCCACTACCAGAACAACTACGGCGGCGCCGTCCGCCGCCTGAATGCGATCGAGCAGCGTCTCGAAGCGCTCGACTGGACGAAGGCGCCCGTGTTCGAGATCAACGGCCTCAAGCGCGAGCAGCTCGTGGCGATGAACTCGGCGATCCTGCACGAGATCTATTTCGACGGGCTCGGCGAGAGTGGCGGCGGCGATCCCAAGGGCGATCTGGCTTCGGCGCTGGAACGCGACTTCGGCTCGATTGCCCGCTGGCGGGCGGAGTTCGTCGCCACGGCCAAGGCGCAGGGCGACGGCTCCGGCTGGACGATCCTTTCCTGGAGCCCGCGCCTCGGCCGGCTGGTCAACGCCTGGGCGGCCGAGCACACCTTCGGTATCGCCGATGGCGCGCCGGTCCTGGCGCTCGACATGTACGAGCACGCCTATCACCGCGACTTCGGCGCCAATGTTGGCGCCAATGTCGACACCGTGATGAAGAACCTCGCCTGGGATCGCATCGGCGCCCGCCATGCCCGGGCCCTGGCGGCGCATCCCGCGTCCGCCGCGACCGCCAACGATACCGAAGTGACGGTCGAGGAGCTGCATGCCCGGATCGCGGGCAGCGCCAAGCCCGTGATCCTCGATGTCTGCCTGAAGGAAGACCACGAACGCAAATCCGATGCCTTGCCGGGCGCGCGTTGGGAAGACCCGACCAGGGTGCGTGAATGGGCCTCGGCCCTGCCGAAGGGAACGACGGTCGTCACCTACTGCCTCTACGGCTTCCAGATCAGCCGCAATGCGACGTCCGAGCTTCGCGAGCTCGGTATCGATGCGAAGTCGCTCGCCGGCGGGATCGCGACCTGGCGTGCGAGCGGCTACCCGACCGAGCCTTTCTCGGCTGCCTCGTAGGAGGAGCACCCATGACGGCACCCTCGGACGAGTCCATCTTCGAGATGGCTGCAGGCACGGCGCGAACGGATGCGCGGCGCACGATTCTCCTGTCGCGGCGCGATGTCGCCGATCTGATGGCGCCGGCCGACTACCTCGCCGCCGTCGAGTCCGGATTCCGCACGCTCCATTCCGGTCATGCGGAAATGCCGCCGCCGATGCACATCCATGCGACCGGCGGCGGCTTCCATGGCAAAGGCGCGGCGATCGGCGATGGACAGAGGCTCGTCGCGCTCAAACTCAACGGCAACTTCCCCGGCAATCCGGCGCGCGGGCTGCCGACGATCCAGGGCGTCATCCTGCTCTGCGATGGCGGGAACGGAACCGTGCTTGCGCTTCTGGACTCGATCGAGATCACCATCAGGCGCACGGCGGCAGCGACCGCGCTCGCGGCCCGGCACCTTGCCAAGGCGGACGCCAAGACGCTGACGTTGATCGGCTGCGGCGCGCAGGCCCGTGCCCAGGCCGAGGCGCTGTGCGACGTGCGACGGTTCGAGCGCGGCTTCACCGTCGATCTCGACCGCGAGCGCGCGGTCGCGACGGCCGCCGATCTCTCTCGCGCTCTCGGCGTCCGCTTCGAGGCGACGGCCTCGCTGCGCGAGGCGACGCGTGCCAGCGGTGTGATCGTCACCTGCACGACGGCGAAGGTCCCGTTCCTCGGCCCCGACGATGTCGCGCCCGGAACCTTCATCGCCGCTGTCGGCGCCGACAATCCGGAGAAGAGCGAAATCGCGCCGGCGCTGATGGCGCGGGCCAGGGTCGTCGTCGACTCTCTCGACCAGTGCCTGGCCATGGGCGACCTGCATCATGCGATCGCGGCCGGCGCGATGACCCGCGGCGACGTCCATGCCGAGCTCGGCGACCTCGTCGCCGGAACCAGGCCCGGACGCTCGGGCGACGAGATCGCGATCTTCGATTCGACCGGGACCGCGATCCAGGACGTGGCGAGCGCTGGCGCCGTCTATAAGCGCGCGTTGACGAACGGGTGTGGCACGCGGTTCTCGTTCGCGTGAGGAACGCGCGCAGCCGAATCAGCTCGCTTGCGTGAAGGCGCCGGTCCAGAAGCCCCGCGCGATCGCCGGCGAGACCAGGATCAGCGCCGCGATCAGCACGACGGCGAGACAGATCTGGTCCCATGCGCTAGGCATGGAGGGACAGCCACCCCTGCACGCCGACATAGAGGCCGACGGCGATGATCAGCAGGCTCGACGCATAGGGCGCGCGTCGGGCAAAGCCTGAGAACCAGGACCAGCGGCGCTCTGCATGGCGGACGCTCAGCGCCGCGGTCGCGCCCACCGCGACCAGCGTCAAGGCCAGGCCGATGCTGAAGCACAGCACCAGCGCGACGCCGAGGATGAAGGCCTTCAGCTGAAGGCAGAGCAGAAGCACGGTGACTGCCGCGGGGCAGGGGATGAGTCCGCCCGTCAGGCCGAACGTCACGATCTGCCCGGTGGTCACGTTGCGGTCGGCGAAGCGCCGGCGGATGTCGTTGGCGTGCGCAAGCTCGTGCGCGTCCTGATAGCCGCTCGTCGCCACGTCGAGGCCGCGCACCTCCTCGTGCAGATGGTCGTGCCCGTGGCCGTGCTCCATGAAGGCCGCGTCGTAGTCATGCGCGTGGTCGCCATGCGACAGGCGCAAGCGCGCCATGAATTCATGCGGCTCCGGTATCTCCTCGACGGATTCGAAATAGCCGCCGAAGTCGGCGAACGTGAAAGTCTGGCGGCGGCCGTCGGGGCGCTCGGTCTCGAGGGTCACCTCGTCGGCCGACCAATGTCCGCCGCGTTCCCGACGGAACCGCCATTTCGGCGGCGCTCCCTGCTCGAAGATCTCCAACGTGACGATGCCGTGGCCGGTGTCGATCCGGCGCAGCTCGTCGTCGTGGTGATGATCGTGGTCATGGTCATGGCCTTCGAGCGTCGCACGCTGCTGGTCCTGCCAGGTTCGCGCCAGCATCCAGAGCGCGATGCCGACGATCAGCACCGCCGAGGCGAGCTGGAAATAGGGCTCGGACGCGTGCGCATCGAGTCCCTGCCAGAGATACATGCCGCCCAGCGCCACCACCCAGACCACGGCGGTGTGCGAGACCGTCGCGGCGAGGCCGAGCAGGACCGCCTGGGTCACCGTTCCGCGGATGGCGACGATGAACGCCGCCATCATCGTCTTCGAGTGCCCGGGCTCGAGCCCGTGCAGCGCGCCGAGGA
>VGEH01000212.1 GCA_016869375.1 Alphaproteobacteria bacterium
ATCGCCCAGTCGCCACGCTCGAACATGACCGCAATCAGGACATCGTCTCATTCTCTGACCAGCCTAAGGCTGGTCCGATTCCGTTAGGAATTACCTAAATGTTCAGATCCGCGCGCCATCTGCTCCGCCTTCGCGGCATCGCGCGCACGCTCGCGCGCGAGGATGCGCTGTTCTTCGCCGACCAGGTGCCGGGCGTGCCGGCGCCGGTACGCCTCTGGCTCAAGGCAGCGCGGAGGCCGGCCCCCGGCCGTGCCGGCGAGCGCCTGGCGCGCGCGCTTCTCGGGCTCGGACCCTCCTTCATCAAGCTCGGTCAGGCGATGGCGACGCGCTCCGATCTCATCGGCGAGTCCATCGCCGACGATCTGGCGTCGCTGCAGGATCGCGCCCCGCCTTTCCCGGCGGAGATCGCGCGCGCCATCGTCGCCGAGGAGCTCGGCCGTCCGATCGAGGAGGTGTTCGCCTCATTCAACGACGCGCCCGTCGCCGCCGCCTCGATCGCGCAGGTCCATTTTGCCGTGACCGGCGACGGCCGCGAGGTGGCGGTCAAGATCCTGCGCCCGGGGATCGACGTCGCCTTCGCCAAGGATCTCGATCTGCTGCACTGGATCGCCGAGTGGGTCGAGACGGTGGCGCCGGGCCTGCGGCGGCTGAAGCCGATCCAGGTCGTCGACACCTTCGCCGAGACGGTGCGGATGGAGATGGATCTCCGTCTCGAAGGCGCGGCGGCAGCGGAGCTGCGCGAAAATTTCGAGGACGACCCCGATTTCCGCGTGCCGGCCGTCGACTGGGAGCGCACGGCGCGGCGCGTGCTGACCATCGAGCGCGTGAACGGCATCCGCATCGACGACGTCCAGGCGCTGGTGGCCGCCGGCCACGATCCCGACGTGATCCTGGCGAAATCGGCGCAGGCCTTCTTCCGCCAGGTCTTTCGCGACGGCTTCTTCCACGCCGACATGCACCCCGGAAACATGTTCGTCACATCCGACGGTGCGCTGGCGCCGGTCGATTTCGGCATCATGGGCCGCATCGAGCGCGCCACCCGGATCTTCCTGGCCGAGATGCTGCGCGGGTTCCTGACCGGCGACTATCGCGAAGTCGCCATGGTGCACTTCCGCGCCGGCTATGTGCCACGCCACAAGTCGCTCGATGCCTTCGCCCAGGCCTGCCGCTCGATCGGCGAGCCGTTGATGGGCAAGCCGCTCAACGAGATCTCGGTCGGCAAGCTCCTGGCGCAGCTCTTCCGCGTCACCGAGACCTTCGAGATGGAGGTGCAGCCGCAGCTCCTGCTGCTGCAGAAGACGATGGTGGTCGCCGAAGGTGTCGGACGCCGGCTCAACCCCTCGGTCAATATGTGGCAGCTCGCCGAGCCGCTGATCGCCGAATGGATGCGCGAGAACCGCGGACCCGAGGCGCGCATCGGCGAGGCGGCGTCCGACCTCGTGCGCGCGGTCGAACGGCTGCCGCGCCTGCTCGCCGATGCCGAGACGATGGCGACAGCGCTCACCGACGGGGTGCGCCTTCATCCCGAGACGGTGAAGCAGCTGAACGCGACGCGACCGACCGGCACGCATCGCGCGCTCTGGACGTCGATCGTCGTTCTCGGCGCCGCCGTTGCCGTGCTGGCACTGATGCGATGAGCGGCATCGCGATCGCGGTTCGTCGCCTGGCGCATGGCGCGGATCTGCCGCTTCCCGCCTATGCGACTCAAGGCTCGGCCGGGCTCGATCTCCTCGCCGCGGTCGACCAGCCGGTGGAGATTGCACCAGGCGCGCGCACGCTGATTCCGACGGGGCTTGCGATTGAGCTTCCGGAAGGCTACGAGGCGCAGATACGCCCGCGGTCCGGTCTGGCGATGAAGCACGGAATCACCGTGCTCAACACTCCGGGCACGGTGGATTCGGATTATCGAGGAGAAGTGTCGGTGCTGCTGGTGAATTTGGGCGATCGGCCCTTTCGGCTGACGCGCGGCGAGCGCATCGCCCAGATGGTGGTGGCACCGGTCACCCGGATCGTCTGGCAGGAGCAGTCGAGCTTGAGCGACACGGCGCGCGGCGCCGGCGGCTACGGCTCGACCGGACGCGGAGGCGGCAAGGCGTGAGCGGTATCCTGCAGCCGTCGCGCAAGCTGCTCGCGGCGATCGAAGCGGTGCTCGACATCGCCTATGCCGCGACCGACCAGCCGGTCTCCGGCCAGGAGCTCACCAAGCGGCAGGGCGTGCCGCCACGCTTCCTCGAGCCGGCGCTGCAGGCGTTGTCGCGTGCCGGCATCCTGTCGAGCGAGCGCGGTCCTCGCGGCGGCTATCGCCTCGCGCGCGAGCGCAGGCGCATCAGCCTCGGGGACATCTGCCGTGCCGTCGCCGGCATCGAGGATCCGGAGGAGGAGGCGAAGAGCGCGCTCGGCCGCAAGGTCGTGCACCCGCTGTTCGGCGAGCTGGACCAGGATGTGATGAAGCGGCTCGACGCGCTCACCTTGGACGACCTCTGCCAGAAGGCTTTCCACCAGGACGTGCCGAAGCGCGGCGGACCGGATTGCGACTTCTCCATCTGAGGGGTTGACGCCGAGGGTTCGGAAGCTTAGGTCAATTCCATTATGTGATTTCTAAAAAATCACACTGGAGTTGCGTAAGTGACTGCCGCCCGCGCCGTTCCGCCCGTCAACCCCGAGTTTCGCGGCCGCATCTACGAGAGCGTCGTCGAGACGATCGGCGCGACCCCGCTGGTCCGCTTCGCGCGCCTGGAGAAGCATCTTGGCATCGAGGCCGAAATCGTCGGCAAACTCGAATTCTTCAACCCGCTCGCCTCGGTCAAGGACCGCATCGGCAATGCGATGATCGAGGCGGCCGAGGCCTCGGGGGCGCTCAAGCCCGGCGGCACATTGGTTGAGCCGACCTCGGGCAATACGGGCATCGCGCTCGCCTTCGTCGCCGCGGCCAAGGGCTACCGCCTGATCCTGACCATGCCCGAGAGCATGTCGGTCGAGCGTCGGCGCATGCTGAAGCTGCTCGGTGCCGAGCTCGAGCTGACGCCGGCTGCCGCCGGCATGCGCGGCGCCATCGCGCGGGCCGAGGAGCTGCTTAAGGAGATCCCCGGCTCGATCATGCCCCAGCAGTTCAAGAACGCGGCGAACCCGGCTGTGCACCGGCGCAGCACGGCCGAGGAGATCTGGCGCGACACCGGCGGCAAGCTCGACTTCTTCGTCGCCGGCATCGGCACCGGCGGCACCATCACCGGCGTCGGAGAGGTGCTGAAGCCGCGTCTGCCGAACCTCAAGCTCATCGCGGTCGAGCCCGAGGATTCCGCCGTGCTCTCGGGCCGTCCACCCGGCCCGCACAAGATCCAGGGCATCGGCGCCGGCTTCGTTCCGGACATCCTCAAGCGCGATTTGATCGACGAGATCCTGCCGATCGCCAACCAGACGAGCTTCGATACCGCGCGTCTGGTGGCGAAGCATGAGGGCATCCCGGTCGGCATCTCCTCGGGCGCGGCCGTCGCCGCCGCGATCGAGGTGGCGAAGCGTCCGACGAGCAAGGGCAAGCGCCTCGTCGTGGTTATCCCATCCTTCGCCGAACGCTACCTCTCGACCCCGCTGTTCGAAGGGCTATGAGAGCGTAGACTTGAGGCGATGCCGAACGACGATTTTTCCGAAGCTGAGTTCCATCGCTACGCCCGCCACCTGATCCTGGATGAGGTCGGCGAGGAGGGGCAGGCGAAGCTGCGGCGGGCGCGCGTGCTGGTCATCGGCGCGGGCGGGCTTGGATCGCCGGCGCTGCTCTATCTCGCCGCTGCAGGTATCGGCACGCTCGGTATCGCCGACGACGACAAGGTCGACCTCACCAATCTCCAGCGCCAGGTCGCGCATCGGACTGATACGCTGGGCTGGGCCAAGGTGGACTCCGCCGCGCGCGCGATCGGCGAGATGAACCCGCATGTGCAGGTGATCCGCCACAGGCAGCGCCTGACCGAAGAGAATGCCGACCTCGTCGCCGGCTACGACCTCGTCCTCGACGGTTCCGACAATTTCGGCACGCGCTACGTGCTGGCCGATGCCTGCTTCAAGCATCGCAAGCCCATGGTCTGGGCCTCGCTGCTGCGCTTCGAAGGCCAGCTTTCGGTATTCAAGCCCTGGACCGGCGGCCCCTGCTATCGCTGCCTCTTCGCCGAGGCGCCGCCGCCGGGCCTGGTGCCGCGCTGCGAGGAGGCCGGCATCCTCGGCGCCGTCGCCGGCGTCATGGGTACGCTGCAGGCGACCGAGACGCTGAAGGAAATCCTCGGCCTCGGCGACTCGCTCTCCGGCCGCCTCGTGCTCTACGACGCGCTGTCCTCTGAGTTCCGCTCCTTCAAGGCTGCGAAGGACCCGAGCTGCAAGACCTGCGGCTTTACTTAAATACCTCCGGATTGACCAGGCAGTCGGCGGAAACCCGACCGACGATGCCTTTGAGGGCGTTCTCGGCGGCGGCGATGTTCATGCGGTCGACGCATTCCGGCGACTGGGCCGCGTTGTGCGGGGAGAGCAGCGCGGTCGGGATCTTGAGCAGCTCGTTGCTCGGCTCCGGCGGCTCGATCTCGGTCACGTCGAGGCCGCAGCCGGCGATGACCTTCTCCTTGAGCGCGCGGATCAGCGCCGACTCCTCGATGATCGGTCCGCGCGCGGTGTTGATCAGGATCGCCGAGCGCTTCATGAGGCCGAGCCGCTGGCCGTTGATCATGCCGCGGGTCTCGGCCGAAAGCGGGCAGTGCAGCGTGACGACGTCCGCGATCTTGAGCGCGGCGTCGAGATCCATCGGTTCGGCCCCGGCCGCACGGATGCGCGCCGGGTCGATCAGCGGATCGACGACGACGATCTTCATGTCCCAGCCCTGCATGCGGCGGACGACGCGCGTGCCGATCCGCCCGAAGCCGATAACGACCAGCGTCTTGCCCGCGTACTCGAACAGCAGCTCGTTGAAGCGTGTCGTGTAGCCGGTACCGGCGCGCATCTCGCGATCGAACAGCGCGAGCTTGCGCCCGACGCCCATCATCAGCGCGATCGCGTGCTCGGCGACGGTGGTGGCGTTCGCCTGGCCGACCGTCGCCATCTGCACGCCGCGCCTGGTGAGCGCTGGCACGTCGATCGAGTCGTAGCCGACGCCGACGCGGCAGACGACCTTGAGCTTCGGCGCCGCGTCGAGCTCCGGATCGGAGAACTGGTAGTTCGCCGGGCGGAAGATGATCGCCTCGGCATCCTTGAGCGCGGCGCGGATGTTCGTCGGGGTCACGTCCTCGACGATGGAGAGTTCCACATCCTTGCGGGCGCGAAGCACCTTCATGCCCGCCTCGACCAGAGGCCGGGCCAGTACGATCTTCGGCATGTGGCGTCTCCTAGTAGACCGACCCGCCCTTCGCCTTGGGCTTCGTCTCGGCCGGCTTCCCGCCGCTCTTCATCTCGTCGACCATCGCCTTGGCCGCGGCGGCCATGATGCGGGAGTCGTTGAGCAGAGTGGCGAGCTGGTAGCCGGCGTCGCGCATGCGCTTGGCATAGGCGGTCGATCCGGTGTGCAGCCCGGCATGGACGCCGTGCTTCTTGCAGCCCTTGAGGATCTTCATGATCAGGTCGAGGCGCTTTTCGTCGGTATGGTCCATGCCTGGCCCCATGCCGTAGGAGATCGAGAGGTCGGAGGGGCCGACATAGACCCCATCGAGGCCGGGCGTGGAGAGAATCTTGTCGAGGTTCTTCACCGCCTCCTTGGTCTCGATCATGGCGATCGCCAGGATCTCGTCATCGGCCTTCTGCTGGTAGTCGGGGCCGCCATAGAGCGTGGCGCGGATCGGGCCGGAGCTGCGATAGCCGCGGGGCGCGTAGCGGCAGGCGCCGACGAATTTCTCGGCTTCCTCGCGGTTGTTGATCATCGGGCAGATCACGCCATAGGCGCCGGCGTCGAGCGCCTTCATCACATGCGCCGGATCGTTCCACGGCACGCGGACCATCGGCGTCACGTTGGTGGTCGAGATGCCCTGGAACATCGAGACCATCTGCTGGTAGTCGACGATGCCGTGCTGCATGTCGACGGTCAGCGAATCCCAGCCCTGATGCGCCATGACCTCGGCGGAGAAGCCGCTCGGGATCGAAAGCCAGCCATTGACGACGAAGCCGCCGGACTTCCAGATCGCACGGACATTGTTCGGACGCATGTTCCCCCCGAGGGTCTGAGTTTCTAGCCGACATTCCCCGGATGACCCCGTGGAACGGTGCAAACCCTAGCAGTCTGGCCTGTTCCGGGGAAGCCATGGGCGAGCAACCCCGTTTCCCCGCTGCTTCCGCGATGTACGACCTCCCGAACGA